>JAQBYB010000013.1 GCA_027624235.1 Pseudomonadota bacterium
ACGAATTTGCGTCTAAAACAAAGGCGTAGAGCATTTTAGGTGAACGCAAGTGAACCGGGAATGCTCTAGCCGCGGGCGAACAGCGCCTTGAGGGCGCCACCGAGGCTTTCTTCTTCCAGATACTTCAAGCCGAATACCGCGCCGACAATGATCGACAGCAAGGCGATCAACGAGCCCACCGCCAGGGTCGACATGCCGGTAATCCCTTGGCCGACGGTGCAGCCCAGCGACAGCACGCCACCAACGCCCATCAACGAACCGCCGACGATGTGCCGCGCCATATCGGCCGAATCACTAAATGCTTCGATGTGGAATTCGTTTCTCGCCTTGGCTGAGATAAACGAGCCGAAAATGATCCCGCCGACGGTGGCAATGCCGAAATTGATGGTCGCCCCGGAAAACGTCATTATGTACTGAATGCTGTTGCCGACAGGGGCGATAAAGGTGAAAGACTCCAACGCCACGGGCTCAAACTCATCGGCGCCGACGACCCCGGTCACGTACCAGGCGAGAACCACCAACAAGCCGATCAGCACGCCGCTGGATATATCGAGGGGAGAGGACCGGAAAGCGGCGCTTTTGAAGCAAAACACCAACAGCCCGCCACCGACAATGATGGTGGTGACAAGGCTGGCGGTCCCAAGCCCCAACGGCGTCATTGCCGCCAGGAAATCCGGAATCCCCTGGTTTTTAAGCCCTGATGTCGTCAGGTCGATCATCGTCACGCCCTCCATCTCCACCCGCGCCAGGCCAATCAGGCCGCGCAGCGTCATGTAGGCGAAAATACCGAGAAACATCATCACGACCAGGGACTTGAGGTTGCCGGCGCCGACCCGGACCAGGGTCTTGTTACCGCAACCGCTGCCCAGCGTCATCCCGAACCCGAACAGCACTCCACCAAGAATTGCCCCGAACCAGCCTAAATTTGGCGTCAGATAGATGGCCCGGGAAAGGTCAATGGCGCCCGTCTGGTACAAATACTGGGTGCCAATGATGGCAATGGCGGTCGCCAGCATCCAGGACCGAAAGCGGTTCCAATTACCCATGAAAACGATGTCCGAAAGCGCCCCCATGGTGCAGAAACTGGTTCGATGGGCGACGGCGCCGAAAAGAATGCCCATGCCGAAGCCCAGGGTCGCAATAAAGGTTCCGATCGGTACTTGTTCCATTCTACGCTTTCCCCGTCACAAAAATTTCCCTGCCCTTGGTTATTATTCTAGAAATTTCGGGCCTCGGGGTACGATCATATTCAATTTTTCCTAACTGTCTACCATGATCCGTTATCATGATCCGTTATATACTGGCGACACCGAAGAAAAAGGGAACCGACCATGGCGGAACATGATCTTGCTGATAAAGGGCTGAATTGTCCGCTTTCTGCTCAAAATATGTTAAATCCGGCGCCCCTCCCTCGCCCCTCCCTCGCCCCCCCCTGGCTTCTTCAAAAGGTCGTGAAGCCTCGAAATTGGCGTTTTCCGCCGTATCTCGATGTGATTTACTCTCGCCCACAAATTCAATTGGTCTATAACCCGGAGGCTTAAAAAAATGAAATCTCGTATCCTTTCCTACGTCCTGGCTTTTGCCGCCGTTCTGGCCCTGTCGATACCGATCGACGCTTATGCCCAAAAGGTTCACCGAGTCGCCATTCACGTCGATGACAGCGACCCGATGCGCCAGAACATGGCGCTCAACAACGCCCTTAACGTCAGTAATTTCTACGAAAAAAAGGGTGAGAAAGTGATTATCGAAGTCGTCGCCTACGGCCCCGGATTGATGATGCTGCGCATGGATAAATCCAAGGTCAAGGACCGTATCGCCAAGATGAGCCTGGAAATGCCGAATTTGTCTTTTGCCGCCTGTGGTAACACCCTGAATGGCATGGCCAAAAAGGAAGGCAAGATGCCGGTGCTGGTTGCCGAGGCCAAGAATGTACCATCGGGCGTCGTTCGCTTGATTGAATTGCAGGAAAAAGGCTACGCCTACATCAGGCCGTAGCCTTCCCCTATTCCAAATTAAACGGCCCTTGCCACAACGGTAGGGGGCGTTTTTTTTTGCACCCCGCTTCGGTTGACGATGCGTCTCGGATCATTGATCCTTGCTGTAAGGGGAAAATACCGCCATGGCCGATGTAAATGAGACACTGCGCCTTGCGATGGGGCACCATCAACAAGGCCGCACGGATAAGGCTGAGTCTCTTTACCGTCAAATTCTGGATGCCGAGCCAAACCACGCCGAGGCCAACCATTTGTTGGGTGTCGCCGCCAGCCAGCGGGGCGACTTCGATCTTGCCGTCCGGCTGATCGGCAAGGCCATTGAGAGCGCCCCGAAAGACGCTATTTTCCACAACAACCTGGGCAATGTGCAGAGGGAACAGGGCCGCCTGGACGATGCCGTAGCGTCGTACGCGGCGGCGCTGGACATCACCCCCAATCTCGCCGAGGCCCACTACAACACCGGCAATATTCACACCCTCCAGGACCGCCCGGAAGCCGCCGCCGCGTGTTACCGCAAGGCGCTGGCGATCAAGCCCGACTATATCGAGGCGATGGCAAACCTGGGCACCGTGCTGAAGGAACTGGGTCACCCGGAGGAAGCGGTGGCGTGCTTTGAGAGCGCGCTTCGCAGCCGCCCCGATCTGGCCGAGGTCCATTTCAACCTGGGCAATACGCTGCGGGACCTGGGCCGCCTGGAAGACGCCGTCAACAGCTACCAAACCGCGATCACCGCCAAGCCCGATTATGCTGAGGCGCACAGCAGTCTGGGCACCGCGCTGGCCCAACTGGGGCGGCTGGAAGACGCCGTCATCGCCCACCAAAAGGCGCTGAGGCTCAGACCCGATTACGCCGAGGCGCTCAGCAATCTAGGGATCGCCTACGATAAGCTGGGCCTTCTGGGCGACGCCGCCGCCGCTTATGAGAAAGCCATTTCGATCAAACCGGACCTCGCCGCCGCCCACAGCAACTACGGCAACGTGCTCAAACAACAGGGCCGCCTCGGTGATGCCGTCGCCAGCTACGAGAAGGCGCTGGCCATCACCCCGAACTATACCGAGGCGCTCGGCAATCTGGGCGCCGCCTACAATCAAATGGGCCGCAACTCGGATGCCGCCGCCAGCCTGCGGGCGGCGATCGCCACCAACCCGGACTATGCCGAGGCGCACTACAACCTGGGCAACGCGCTGGACGGGCAATTGGCCGAAACTCTGAACTGCTACCGCGAAGCGGCGCGGCTGGATAAGGGCCATCAATTTGCCCGCGCCAGCCTCCTGCATCAGCTTCAACACGCCTGCGCCTGGGCTGAATTCAAGGATCTGGAAGCAGACGTCGATGCCGCCATGCGGGCGGCGCTGGACCAGGGCGGCGGCGTCGCCGTGACCCCCTTCGCCCTGGTGACGCGGCGCGGCGATGGCGCCGAAAACCTGGCCGTCGCCAAGGCCGCCAGCAACGAGACCGCCAAACAAATGGCCGGCCTCGGCGCCATTTTTTCCGAGACCGGACCACGCCAACCCAAAACCAGGGTCACCATCGGCTACCTGTCGGCGGATTTCCACAACCACGCCACCGCGCACCTGATGCGGGGCCTGTTTGAATGCCATGACCGGGAAGCGTTCCGCATCCTGGCGTTTTCCCACGGCCCCGACGACGGCAGCGATTACCGGCGCGCCATCGAAGCCAACTGCGACGGCTTTGTTGACATTGCCGGAGACAGCCACGGGGACGCCGCGAAACGCATTGTTGCGGCCGGCGTCGATATCCTGATCGACCTCAAGGGCCACACCGACCAAAACCGGCTGCAAATCTGTGCGTTGCGACCGGCGCCGATACAGGCGAGCTATCTCGGCTTTCCCGGCACCTCCGGGGCGGACTTCCTGGATTACATCCTCACCGACGCCGTCGTCACCCCCGCCGCGGATGCGCCTTATTACACCGAGGCCTTCGTCACCTTGCCCCACTGCTATCAGGCCACCGACAACACCCAGAAGATTTCCGACGCCCCCCTCCGCCGTTCTGATTTCGGGCTGCCGGACGACGGCTTCGTGTTCTGTTCGTTCAACGCCACCTACAAGATCGAACCCAAGATGTTCGACGTCTGGATGCGATTGCTGGACAACGTCCCGGGCAGCGTGCTGTGGCTGCTGAAAAGCAACGACCTGGCCGAGAAAAACCTCAAGGCCGAGGCCGAAGCCAGAGGCATCGACGCGGGCCGGCTGATATTCGCCGACAAAATACCCAAGGACCGCCACCTCGCCCGCCACCGGCTCGCCGATCTGGCGCTCGATACCCGCATTTGCGGCGGCCACACGACGACCACCGACGCCCTATGGGCAGGCCTTCCGGTGGTGACGCTTGCGGGCAACCACTTCGTCTCGCGGGTGGCGTCGAGCCTGCTCCAGGCGGTGGCCATGCCGGAACTTGTCAGCCACAGCCTCGAAGCCTACGAAGCGCTGGCGCGCGGGCTGGCGAAAGACAACGACAAGCTGACAGCAACGGCGGAAAAACTTGGCATGAACCGTTTGAGCGAACCGCTGTTCGACACGCCGCGCTTCACCCGCAACCTCGAGACAGCCTATCGGCTGATGTGGGACCGATACCTAGCCGGCGAGGCCCCCGCTCCGATCACGGTGACAGAGGATTAAGCCGGCGCCCGGTCGCCAGGGAAACGAGTATGCGGCGACCAACTGCAGCCACGACGACTGCCCCCATTACAAGCCCTTCGACACCGTATGCAGGGACAAGTCCGCTTACCGGCAATCCCCCTCTACGATTTCTATATTCGGCGCTGACGTTCTCTCTTCAAATAACAAAGAAAAACCCCCGGCAACTGAACGTCACCGGAGGTTTGGAATGGTAGGCGCTGCGGGGATCGAACCCACGACAACCTGATTAAAAGTCAGGTGCTCTACCAACTGAGCTAAGCGCCCTCAATGGGCCATCGGCGAACGCCGAATGGAAGCGGGAACATAAGTAGCGGTGTCGGGCCGGTCAATGCCTTTTCAAGTACCTTTCTGGCCGTTCTTGAAACGCCCATCCAAATTTTTCTTCACCGCGCCGGAAACAAAGTGGCCGACATCGCCGCCGAGCCGTCCGATCTCCTTAACAAAGCGGGACGATATAAACTGGTGTTTGTCGGACGCCATCAGGAAGATGGTCTCGACGTTGCGATTGAGGCGCGAATTCATTGCCGCCATCTGAAATTCGTATTCGAAGTCGGACACCGCGCGCAGCCCCCGGATGATCACCGAGGCGTTCTCGGATTCGGCGAAATCAACCAGCAAATGATCAAACGGCTTCACGCTGATATGTGAGGTCTGGTCCTTGGGCAGCGCCGATATTTCGGTTTCCATCATCGCGATCCGCTCTTCCACGGAAAACAACGGGTCTTTTCCGGCATTGGAGGCAACGCCGACAATCAGCCGATCAACCACCTTTGCCGCCCTGGCGACGATATCCATATGACCATTGGTGACCGGATCAAAGGTGCCGGGGTAAACGCCGATGAGGGGCTCGCTCATTCCTGTTCTCCTTTCGCCTGATCCTCGGGGTCTGCATCCGGTTCGGCGGCGTCCCCTTCCCCGCCTTCGGTTTCGGGGGCATCGCCGTCTTCTCCAATCCCATTTTTGCCGTCTCCGTCACCGTCATCATCGACATCGCGGAGCCGGGATACCGAGACCACCTCTTCGCCTTCGGCGGTCTTGAAGATGGTGACGCCACGGCTCGACCGGCCGACGGTGCTGACCTTATCGATGGGGCAGCGGATAATCTGGCCGCTATTCGACACCATGACGATCTGGTCGGTATCGACCACCGTGAACGCGGCGGTGACGTAGGTTTTATCCTTACCGCGCGAGACATCGATATTGGCGATGCCCTGGCCGCCGCGACCGGCGATCCGATATTCATAGGCCGATGTGCGCTTGCCGTAACCGTCCGCCACAATGGTCAAGAGGAATTCTTCATCCTCGGCCATCTGGGCGAACTTTTCCTCGGCCAACTTCGCCGCCAATTCCTCATCACGGGCCTTGTCTTCGGCCCGATCGGTATAATCGCCGCCCCTCAAGCGCCGGGACGCGTTGACGGCCTGAAGATACTGATCCCTGTCATCGACCCCGACCTTGACGTGCCTAAGCGCCGACATGGCGATGACCTTGTCGCCCTTGGCCAGCCTGATTCCACGCACCCCCTTGGAGGCGCGACTGGAGAAGACCCGGACGGCGGTGACCGGGAAACGAATGCATTTGCCGCCTTGCGCCGACAGCAGGATGTCATCGTCCTCGCTACAGGTGCGGACCCGGACCAGCTTGTCGCCATCTTCCAGTTTCATGGCGATCTTGCCGTTGGCGAAAACATTGGTGAAATCGCTGAGCCGGTTGCGCCGGACACCGCCGGACGCGGTCGAGAACATCACGAACAGGTCACTCCAGGTATTCTCGTCCTCGGGCAGCGGCATCATGGTGGTGATGGTTTCACCTTCGTTGAGGGGCAGCATGTTGATCAACGCCTTGCCCCGAGACTGGGGCGACCCCAACGGCAGCTTATAGACCTTGAGCTTGTAGACGATGCCTTCGGACGAGAAGAACAACATCGGCGTGTGGGTGTTGGCGACGAACACCTGGTTGACGAAGTCTTCTTCGTGGGTGCTCATCCCGGCGCGGCCCTTGCCGCCGCGGCGCTGCGCCCGATAGGTCGACAGCGGCACCCGTTTGACGTAGCCGGTGTTGGTGACCGTGACCACCATGTCTTCGCGCTGGATCAGGTCTTCGATATCGTGCTCGAACTCGCCTTCCTCGATGACGGTGCGGCGCGCATCGGCGAATTTTTCCTTCCGGTCCAGGAGCTCACTGCGAAGCAGCGCATACAGCATTTCCCTGGACCCCAAAAGCGCCAGGTGGCCGGCAATATCATCCCCCAGGACCTTAAGGTCGTCGCCGATCTTGTCGCGTTCCAGCCCGGTTAACCGATGCAGGCGCAAATCAAGAATGGCCTTGGCCTGGATCTCGGAAAGTTTGTAGGTGCCCTTGACGACGCCTTGCCCCGGTTCATCCAACAGCTTGATCATCGCCTCGATATCGGTCGCCGGCCACGCCTTGGCCATCAGTTTTTCGCGTGCGTCACCGGGATCCTTGGCCGACCGGATCATGGCGATGATGGCGTCGATGTTGGCGACGGCAACGGCCAATCCAGCCAGCACGTGCGCCTTTTCACGGGCCTTGCCGAGTTCGAAGATAGTACGCCGGCGGATGACCTCTTCACGAAATTCGACAAAGGCGACGATGATCTCCTTGAGGTTCATCATCTTCGGCTGGCCCTTGTCCAGGGCCAGCATGTTGACGCCGAAACTGGTTTGCAGGGGCGTGAACCGGAACAACTGCGCCAGCACCACCTCGGGTTCGGCGTCGCGCTTTAACTCGACGACGACACGCACGCCGTTGCGGTCAGATTCGTCACGCAGGTCGGAAATGCCGTCGATTTTTTTGTCGCGCACGGTCTCGGCCATGATTTCGACCATGCGGGCCTTATTCACCTGATAGGGGACCTCGTGGACGATGATCGCCTGGCGGCCTTTGCGGACTTCTTCAAACGAGGTCTTGCCGCGCATGATCACCGAGCCGCGACCGGTCAGATAGGCCTGCACGATCCCGGAACGCCCCATGATCAGGCCGCCGGTCGGGAAATCCGGGCCATGCACATGGTTTCCAATAATCTGTTCGATGGAAATGTCGGGATTTTCGATATACGCGCAACAGGCGTCGATGACCTCGCCCAGGTTATGCGGCGGAATGTTGGTGGCCATGCCGACGGCAATGCCGCCGGCGCCATTGACCAACAGATTGGGGAACTCCGCCGGCAGCACGGACGGCTCGAAAACGGTTTCATCATAGTTGGGCCGGAAATCCACCGTATCCTTGTTGATATCTTCCAACAGGGCGTGGGCGGATCGGTCCAGGCGGGCTTCGGTGTAGCGCATCGCCGCCGCCCGGTCGCCGTCCATGGAGCCGAAGTTACCCTGACCGTCGACCAACGGCAGGCGCAGGGAAAACGTCTGCGCCATCCGCACCATGGCGTCGTAAATGGCCTGATCGCCATGGGGGTGGTATTTGCCCATGACGTCACCGACGATGCGCGCTGATTTGCGGTACGGCTTTCCGGCTTCGTAGCCGCCTTCCTTCATCGCATAGAGGATTCGGCGGTGCACCGGCTTTAATCCATCACGAACATCGGGTAGCGCGCGCGACACGATGACGCTCATGGCGTAAGCGAGATAGGACGACTTCATTTCGTCCTCGATGGAAACCGTTAAAATGTCAGAATCAGGGGCCGCGGGAGAAGGGGTGTCAGAGGGTGTCGTCAAACGAGTTATCCAGTATTTTCAAGCGCTTATGTGACCTACGCCGAGGCCGGCCCCAGGCTCGTGCCGGGACGACGAACTCTACCATTTTGCGCCCCTTCAAACAACCGAAGGACCGCTTAAATTCGGGCCGATTGAGGCTTAAATTTTAGCAATTTTTGAGGATATTTACGGACCGCACCGTGGCCATCCCAGGGCGTCGGCGTCATGCCAATTTGGCGTCTTTCGCGACGACGGTTCTTTGCGCCGGAAAAAGGATGCTGACCGTGGTTCCCCGACCCGGTAGGCTGTCGATATCAAGCTCGGCGCCATGAATTTCACTCAAGGATTTCACCAAGGACAAGCCCAGGCCGGTACCCTCATAACTTTTGTGAAAGGGTGATTCCACTTGTCCGAAGGGCTTGAGAACCGTCGGGATGTCTTCCGGCGCGATGCCGATGCCGGTGTCGGCGACCCAAAGTTTGATGCCGCCGCCCTCGGTCACATCGGCGCCGATGGATACCTTCCCCCCGGGCAGCGTGAACTTGACCGCATTCGACAATAAATTCAGCAAAATCTGTTTGATTCGCCGTTCGTCCGCCAATAGCCCCGGACATTCGTCAACGCCAACAATGGTCAGGGTAATTTTGGCCTTATCGGCGCGTTCTTGAACCATCCTGGCGCAAGATTGAATGGCCTTATCGATATCGATGTTTTCTTCGATGATATCCAATTCCCCGACTTCGATCTTCGACACATCCAGGATATCGCTGATCAGGTCGAGGAGATGGGTTCCCGAATAAAAAATATCGGCGGCGTACTCCCGATACCGAGACGTATTGCCAGGACCTATAATCTGATCCTTGATGACCTGCGAAAACCCGATCACCGAATTCAGCGGCGTCCTCAACTCATGGCTCATATTGGCCAGGAATTCGGACTTGGCGCGGTTGGCGATTTCAGCCGCTTCCTTGGCCTGGCGCAGGCCCTCCTCCGCCTGCTTGCGTTCAGTGATATCAACAACGGTGCGCTGCACGGCGGGCTGGCCTTTCCAGATCACCGCCCGGCCCCTGTTTTCCAGGTAAATTCTTGATCCATCCTTGCGCAGCCCTTCAAAGACATAATTGACGGGCGCCTCCAGCCCCTGAAGACGGGCGACACTATAGGACTTCATGCGGGCCCGCTCATGTGGGGCGATGTGATCCAGGGCGCTTTCCTGGGCAATGATCTCGTCGGGCGATTGATAGCCGAAAATATCGGCATAGGCCTGATTGGCAAACAGCGACTTGTGATTGATGTGAACCAACACGCCCTGAACCGACCCTTCGATAAGATTGCGGAACCGTTCCTCGCTTTCCTCCAACGCCACCTCGGCGTTTTTGCGCTCGGTAATGTCCGTCAACAAAAGCACCGTACCGCCGTCATGGGTGGCGGATTCACGAATCCGCAACCATCTTCCGTCGGTCAGCAATTGCTCATGGTCGGAAGGCGTATTGCGGTGAAGCGCGAGTCTTTTTTCGATGTACGCCTCGTCTTTGGCAATTTCACCGTCGTAGAGCCCGGCGGCGGCGATGTTGCGTACGATCTCCTCAAACGTGGCTCCCGCCACCGCGATTTCGGACATTCCAGGATTTGAAACCCGATACAGGTTGTTGCAAATAACCAGCCGATCATTGGAATCAAACAGCGCGAACCCGGCGGAAATGCTCTCGATGGCGTCGATCAGGGTGGCTTCGGCCCTGGCCGCCTGCGCCGTCGCCTCGATCTCGTTCGTCAGGTCGGTGCCGGCGCCCTGATAGCCCCTGAAAACACCGTCGGCGTCAAAAAGCGGCCGGCCGCTGACCCGAATGTGGCGGGATTTATTGTTGGGATCGATCAGGGGAAAGGAAAAATCCCGGAACGGCTTTCGGGCCTCCAGGACCTTTAAATGAGCCTTCCAGGCTGGGTCATCGGTCCCCATCCCCTTGAATTCACCCCGGGTTTTGCCGAGAATTGTATCCGGCGTTAGCGAGTACAATTCGAAAAAACGCTCGGAAATATAGGTAAATCGCAAATCCTGGTCCATTTCCCAGACCCAATCGCCGGCGAACTCCGCGATTTGGCGGAATTGTTCGCCGCCCTTGAGCATCCTGCCCTGATCACGAAGCCGACGGCGTGAAAGGATAATCAAGGTTAGGGCGGCGCCCATGGTCACGCCAACGCCAACGCCAAGGGCTGCCCACAACAACGCCGTATCCCCGGCAACAACGGCTTCGGCGGCTTCGGCGGCGTTTGCCAGCTCGGGAAACACCATCGAAAGTACTCCCGCCAAGGCAACCGCAACCCCAGCGGTCATTCGAAATTGCCGTTTTTTTTGTTCCCAGGCCATGCCGAAAGCTAGCACGAATCCCCCTGCCCTCGGGATTAATTTTTCCGACCGCGGCGATAAGCGCCAAAAATTGGATAATTTAGAACGGAATTTCGTCGTCCAGATCGCCGCCCGGAGGAGGCGCGCTTGGCGCCCTCCCGCCGCCGTTGTCGGAACCAGCATACTCCGGTTCGCCGCTGTTGCCACCAGAGGCGTAATCGCCCCCGCCGGCCTTGGTATCAAGCATGGTCATGGTGCTGTTGAAGCCCTGCAGGACGACCTCGGTGGAATAACGCTTGATGCCGTCTTTTTCATATTCGCTAGTCTGCAACGCCCCTTCAATATAGACCTTGGAGCCCTTGCGGAGATATTGCTCGGCGATATTGGCCAGGCCCTCGCTGAAGATCACCACCCGGTGCCACTCGGTCTTTTCCCGCCGCTCACCGGTGTTTTTGTCTTTCCAGGAATCAGACGTGGCGACGGAGAAAGAAACGATCTTTTTTCCGGCCTGGGATTGCCGTACTTCCGGGTCGCGTCCCAAATTGCCGACCAAAATGACTTTGTTGACTGACCCTGCCATGGGTGCTCCTTTAATTTACTGCCCCCGTCCGGGCCTCGTGATCCGCACCTTAGACGGATGAACGGCACACCGCCAATGGCCACACCCTGTGGAAACCGGGGATAACCGGACAACCGATCATATAGACGGTTTATGAAAGCCTGAATGGCCGCGAATGTCAAGAACATTTCAAGAACATTTAAAGAATAAACGTGGCTCGCGGTGGCATTCGCTGCGCCGGTGTTGGCCTTTACGTTTTGTTGACCATCCTTGGTTAGAATGCTCCCTAGCGCTCCCCAGGCAGCAAATGGATGGCCCATGCGGTTTTCTTCTCTATACGTGGAATCGGTCGATAAATGGACGGTCGTCGATACCCTGTACGATGGTTACATTCTTAAATTCTTCGACACTGAACGCGACGCTTATTTCGCCGCCAAGTTCGAAGAATACCGCTGGACCCGGATCTTGGTAGACGCCGCCCCCGTAGCCATCGCTTCCTAGTATTTTCCCTATTTTCCCTATAGTGACGGCTGTCACTGCGTCCCGGCAGCCATTTTCATTAAATTGTATGCACCACGTTCAGAGGAAATGAATAAACCCAGGATCAAACCATGGCCACGAAGCAGACGAGTCACTGTTATGACAAAACCCGGATCGTTCTTTACGAGAACGACGCCGATGTTCGCCAGACCATTAAGTCGACCCTGATCCGGGGAACCTTTTCGCAGACCCTTGCCACATCGTCGTTTAAAACGGCGCAGTCGGCAATTTTCAACAATGAAGCGGATATGTTCGTTGTCGATATCGATAACGAAAAGGACGACCTCTGTACCTTGATGCGGAAAATCCGTCATCACCAAATCGGCGACAACCCCTTCCCTGTGTCTGTCGCGCTCAGCAACCACTCCGATTTCAAGCATATTCGCAAAGCCGTAAATTCAGGCTTCGATGTGCTTCTGTTGAAACCGTTCTCCATGACGACGTTCATGGCCCGTGTTCATCACCTGATGTACCATCGTTCCCCCTTCTCCGTTAACGCGGATTATATCGGCCCTGACCGGCGCACCAAAGAGCGGAACAAGGCCAAACAGGGAAGTGATAAACTGATTACCGTTCCCAATCCGCTGGCGATCATGGGGTCGGGCAAAGTTTCTGTTGCGTTGATGAACCAGAGCATTCAGGAGGCCATCAGCCAACTCAACGAACAGCGCGTAAAAGCCAACGGCGAGAAAGCCAGCGAGATCATCGAGGAAATGGCGTCGCGCTACATGCTGAACGAACTGGACCACATATTTGTTCAGAACCTTGAGAAGCTCAATTTCATCGGCAAGGATATGAATCAGCGCCTAAAGCGGTCAAAATTCGGTCATGTCGCCGAGCTGAGTGACACCCTGAGCACGGTCGTTTCCAAGGTCCTTAGAGACCCCATGAACCCTGCCTCCAAGGATATTGAACTGTTGCAGAACCTGGGCAAGGCCATCGACCGCGCGTTTCAGGCGAATGAGGGTGAAATTGGGGTGGCCCAATCCATTTCGGAAACCGTCCGCGCCGTCGCTTAAGGCGCGCCGTTTAGTCCCTGTCAGGGCGACGCCCTTCCTCGCCTCTTGTTTGTTTAGTCCCTGTCAGGGCGACGCCCTTCCTCGCCTCTTGTTTGTTTAGTCCCTGTCAGGGCGACGCCCTTCCTCGCCTCTTGTTTGTTTAGTCCCTGTCAGGGCGACGCCCTTCCTCGCCTCTTGCCCCCTTTACCTCAAGCCCCAAGCCCTTTAAGTCTGGGGGTTTGTCGGGGCTTTTTTTCCGCCCCGAAACCCATCGGTAGAGGCCCCAGACCTAAACAATGCACAAGAACATCCAGGTACGCGGTGCGCGTGAACACAATCTGCAAAACGTCGATGTCGACATCCCCCGTGACAAGTTGACCGTGATCACCGGTCTTTCCGGTTCCGGCAAATCGTCGCTGGCGTTCGATACCATCTATGCCGAGGGCCAGCGACGCTATGTTGAAAGCCTGTCGTCCTATGCGCGCCAGTTCCTGGAACTGATGCAGAAACCCGACGTCGATACCATCGAAGGACTGTCGCCGGCAATTTCCATCGAGCAGAAGACGACGTCGCGCAATCCGCGTTCGACCGTCGGCACGGTCACCGAAATTTACGACTACATGCGCCTGATGTTCGCCCGCGTCGGCGTTCCCCATTCGCCGGCCACCGGCCTGCCCATCGAAAGCCAGTCCGTCAGCGAAATGGTCGACCGGGTCATGGCCATGCCCGAAGATACCCGGCTGTACCTGCTGGCGCCGATCATCCGCGGCCGTAAGGGCGAATACAAAAAGGAACTGCAGGACCTGGCCAAGCGCGGGTTCCAGCGCGTCCGCATCGACGGGACGCTGTACGATATCGAAGGCGCGCCGACCCTGGACAAAAAATTCAAGCACGATATCGAGGTCGTCGTCGACCGGCTGGTCGTCCGCGAAGGCCTGGAATCGCGCCTCGCCGACAGCTTCGAGACCGCGCTCAACCTCGCCGACGGCATCGCCTTCGTCGATGACGCCGACGCCGACGCCAAGCCGGATACCAAAACGAAGGCCACCGGAATCAAGGACAACATCCCCGAAGGCCGCACCGTGTTTTCGGCCAAGTTCGCCTGCCCGGTGTCCGGCTTCACCATCGACGAGATCGAACCGCGGCTGTTTTCCTTCAACAATCCGTTCGGGGCGTGCCCATCGTGCGACGGGTTGGGCACTGAGATGTATTTCGACCCCGAACTGGTCGTCGGCGATGACCGATTGTCGCTGAACGATGGCGCCATTACGCCGTGGGCCAACTCGTCATCGCGGTATTACGACCAGACCCTGACCAGCCTGGCCGAACATTTCGGCTTCAAGCTGGATGCACGTTTCCAGGATCTGCCGAAAAAGACCCGCGAGATGATCCTGTTCGGCTCCGACGCCGAAGACGTCACCATGCGCTATCACGACGGCCACAAGGCCTATGACATCACCAAGCCCTTCGAAGGCGTTATCCCCAACATGGAACGGCGCTGGCGCGAGACCGATTCCAATTGGGTCCGCGACGAACTCGGCCGTTATCAGACCATCACGTCCTGCGACACCTGCAAGGGCCATCGGCTGAAACCGCAGGCGCTGGCGGTCAAGATCGCCGGGCTGCATGTCTCGGAAGTCGCCGAGATGTCCATCGACCACGCCCACGACTGGTTTGCCGGCCTCGAAAAACACCTGAGTCAACAGCAGCGCCAGATCGCCCGGCGCATCCTGCGCGAAATCAACGAACGGCTGGGCTTCCTCAAGAACGTCGGGCTCGAATACCTGACCCTGTCGCGCTCGTCCGGCACGTTGTCGGGCGGCGAAAGCCAGCGCATCCGCCTGGCCAGCCAGATCGGCTCCGGCCTGACCGGCGTGCTGTACGTGTTGGATGAGCCCTCCATCGGTCTGCATCAGCGCGACAACGCGCGCTTGCTCAAAACCCTGGTGCGGCTGCGCGATCTCGGCAACACCGTGATCGTCGTCGAGCACGACGAAGAAGCCATCACCAGCGCCGATTACCTGATCGACATGGGCCCCGGCGCCGGCATCCACGGCGGTCGGGTGGTCGCCTGCGGCACCGCCAAGGACATTATGAAATCGCCCGATAGCCTAACCGGCAAATACCTGACCGGCATCGAACAAGTGCCGCTGCCAAGCCTGCGGCGCACCGCCAAACCGGGCCACAAGCTAAGCGTCAAGGGCGCCAAGGCCAACAACCTGGAAAACCTCGACGTCGATTTCCCGTTGGGCACCTTCACCTGCATCACCGGCGTTTCCGGCGGCGGCAAATCGACGCTGGTGGTCGAGACGCTCTATAAGGCCATCGCGCGGCGCCTGCACGGGGCCAGATTGCACCCCGGCGAGCACGACGCCATCGAGGGGCTGGAGCGCATCGACAAGGTCGTCGATATCGACCAGTCCCCGATCGGCCGCACGCCGCGCTCCAACCCGGCAACCTACACCGGCGCCTTTACCCCGATCCGCGACTGGTTTTCCGGGATGCCGGAATCGAAGACGCGCGGCTACAAGCCGGGGCGGTTTTCCTTCAACGTCAAGGGCGGCCGCTGCGAGTCCTGCCAGGGCGACGGCGTCATCAAGATCGAGATGCATTTCCTGCCCGACGTCTACGTCACCTGCGACACCTGCCACGGCCAGCGCTATAACCGCGAAACGCTTGAGATTCATTTTCGCGGCAAGTCAATCGCCGACGTCCTCGACATGACCGTCGAGGAAGCCGCCGGGTTTTTTAAAGCCGTGCCGTCGATCCGCGACAAGATGGTGACCCTGCAACAGGTCGGCCTCGACTACATTCACCTCGGCCAACAGGCGACGACGCTCAGCGGCGGCGAGGCGCAACGGGTCAAGCTGGCCAAGGAACTCAGCCGCCGCGCCACCGGCAAGACGCTGTATATTCTGGACGAGCCGACGACCGGCCTGCACTTCGAAGACGTCCGCAAACTCTTGGAAGTCCTGCACACCCTGGTCGAGACCGGCAACACCGTGATCGTGATTGAGCATAACCTGGAGGTCATCAAGACCGCCGACTGGATCATCGACCTCGGCCCCGAAGGCGGCAACAAAGGCGGCAAACTGGTCGCCCAAGGCACGCCGGAAGACGTCGCGGCGGTGAAGGACAGTTATACCGGGCAGTATTTGAAGCCGTATTTGAGCAAGAGGCGCGGAGCGGCGTCAGCCGTGACAGGGACTAAAAAAGTCAAGCGGACGGCGGTCAAGGTGAAGGCGGCGAAGAAGAAGCCTGGGCCGAAGAAGAAAAAAACCATAGCCAAAGGGAAACATAGGCTGCGAGCTTGATTAAGGCCCCAGAAAAAAATCGATCAAGAAATACAAAGATTCGGTGTATCCAGAAAACCCGTTATCCTTGGGTACACTTTTCAAAAGAGAAATTAAATATTCTTGACTTTAGAACAAAAAAGGAACACTAAGTTTCTACGCCCATTTAACTAAGCCTAGGGAACTAAACAGTGCCTGAAAAAATCAAGGTCCTTATAACGGACTTAGATAACACTTTATTTGACTGGGTTGAGATTTGGTACGAGTCCTTTTCTGCAATGCTCGATCAACTCGTTCGAGATAGCGGCGTCCCTCGTAAAAAACTTATTAATGAGATAAAAAAAATTCATGAAAAATATGGCACATCAGAATATGCGTTTCTGATTGAGGAACTCCCATCGTTACAAGAACTCCATCAAAAGGAAGATATAATCTCTATATATGACGAGGCTATACACCGATTCAGAAGCCAAAGAAAAAAATATCTCCGCCTATTTCCTAGGGTTGAGGAAACTCTTATGGATATCAGAAAAAAGGGGACTCTGGTAGTTGGGTATACAGAGTCCATGGCGTTTTATTCGAACCACCGAGTAAGGAATCTGGGTCTAGACGAACGCCTCGACTATCTTTATTCACCAGCCGATCATGATTTGCCTAAAGGATTAACTCCCGAACAAATTCGGAAATATCCTGCTGAACAGTATGAGTTGTCGCACTGCGAACACCGAAATACTCCTCCTGGTGAACTAAAGCCAAATCCAAAAATGTTGCTAGATATAATTTCTGATCTTGGTGCGAGGCCGGATGAATGTATCTATGTTGGCGACAATCTTATGAAAGATGTTGTTATGGCCCAGGAAGCTGGAGTGACTGATATTCATGCCGCATATGGGGAAGCGCATCATAGAGATGAATATCAGTTGTTGCGCGACGTTACACATTGGCCTGATAAACACGTGCAACAAGAGAAAAAATTATCGCCAGAGCATGTAAAGCCCCGCTACTCACTGGAAAATTCTTTTGGCGAACTGTTGGAATTTTTTGAATTTAGTAAATTCAAAACAAGGGGGCTTCATGGACAAGAAAACTGAACTTACTCTTGAAATTTGGCGCGAAACAATTTCTGTGCAAAAACACTTCAATGAGTTGGAAATAAAAATTCGTGGCTTGGCAATCACGGTGCTTGGCGCCTTGCTAGGTGCCGTTGGGTTTTCACTGAAGGAAGATCTCAATTTTAAGTTATGGGATCAGGAAATCCGAATAGCCGTTTTCTTGCTAGCCGTTGCTTTAATCGTTTGGGTCGCATTCTATCTGATGGATCGCCTATGGTATCACCGATTGCTTTATGGGGCTGTTCGGCATGGGATCAAAGTGGAAAATGCCTTAAAATCCAAGCTGCCAGAAATCGATCTCTCTACTACGATCGGAGAGTGGAGTCCCATCAAAATTTTTAGTTGCAAAATTCACTCAACAAACAAAATCGACATATTTTACGGCCTTGTAGCAGCTTCTATCGTAGCGTTCATATTTGCCATCTACTGATCAACTAGCGAAACCACAAATTAGGGGACAGTTTCGAAATAAGGGGACAGTTTATTTAATTTCCTCCTACTCAGGCTCATCCTCACTCCATGTCCGAATGAGGTGGTCCCACATTGTTGGACGAATAAGGGGACAGTTTACTCAATTTCCCTTAATTCCTTTTGTTAAAAAATATGTTCCCTTATGGACCATAACGGTCTATTTTGAACCCCAGGAAAAAAGGAGATTCAATCATGGCCGTGAATGTCAAACTGTCCGAAAAACTTGTCGCCGAAGCGAAGCGTTACGGCGGCATCCATCATCGTTCGCTCCCCAAGCAGATCGAGCACTGGTCCCACATGGGCAAGATTGCCGAAGATAATCCGGACCTGCCATTTTCCATGATCAAGGACATTCTGATCTCTCGCGCCGAAGACGCGAAAGAAGAGTACGTCTTTGATTGATGGTGCGTATCCTTCAAACGCCGACCTTCAAACGTGCGGTTAAGCGGCTTCGCAAGCAACAAAAGCAGGAACTTGACGAAGCAGTCCGCGCCGTTGCCAAAGACCCGGCCATCGGTGAGGACAAAGTTGGCGATTTGGCCGGCGTGCGCGTTCACAAATTCAAAATGAACCGCCAATTGTCATTGCTCGCCTATGAATTTCTTGAAGCGGACGATGCCGTCAAACTGTTGGCCCTCGGAAGCCACGAGAACTTCTATCGAAACCTCAACCGCTGACCGCCAGCGGGGATTTGTTGGGCTGGGGGGAAGTTAAGAGAATGAGGGGAGAAAGAGGCTTGGCAGGATGCGTAGGCTGATAGTAGGATTAAGTAGTATAATTTCCTACCCCTTGGAGAGTTGAAAGGAGGGCTGAAAATGGCGATGGTGAAAAAGAGCATTACCGTAACCGACCAGCAGGAAGCCTGGATACAGATGGAAATCGCCGCGGGAAACTATGGCACCGACAGCGAACTTATCCGCGAAGCCTTGCGCGAAAAGAAAAACCGCACCGCCGAACTGGAAGCGATCCGCGCCGCGCTCATCGAGGGCGAGAAAAGCGGTTTTAGCGGCCGGACGCCGGAAGATATCCGGGAGTCGGTTCAAAAAAGATTAAGGGATAATGGCAAGTTACCGCCTGGGTGACGCGGCCCTTGCCGACCTCGACAGGATTTATGAATATGGAATCCTGACCTTTGGCCTGGAACAGGCCGATCGATATTTTGATGGGCTTGTCTGCCTTTTTCAGCAAATCGCCGATAGCCCCCTCTCCCATCCCGCCGTTGATGAAATCGCCGCGCCCGGTACTACGCCAATTCGGTTTATTACCACCTTGAAGGGGACCGGGTTGATATTGTCCGCATCCTGGGCAGACAAGACCCGTCCGGGGCATTCTATAAATACGGATATGCCGGGCGAATTTTGTTGACTCAAAACTAATTATGTTCTATATATGTTCTGATTTTAGAATATGCGAAAATCTGCTCTTTGACATGGTGAATACGCGGAGATCATGCCGCCCGACGCTGGTTGGAAGGCGTGAAAAATCCCTTGCCGCCCCCCTTATTTGCCGTTATTGCCCACGGGGGAGCCGTAAAGGCTTCCATTTGGCTGCGATCAAGTTTTTTGCCCGCTCAAGTCCTTGAAATGCCTACCCGATGTCCACCAAATGTCCACTTGATGACTACCTGATGTCCACCCGATGACTACCGAATGTCCACCGAATGCCGACCAATGCCCACCAATGACTACCTTTTATTTCAAGGCGGCGGCCTAACCGAACACCCTCGCGGCGAAATCAGGACCTAGCCAAACACTCGTTTGGCGAAATCAGGACCTAGCCGAACACTCGTTTGGCGAAATCGGGATAGGTCTTGGCGATGTTGGGTGCGATCTCGGCGCGCAGTCGGTTTAGTTCGTCGGCGGTCGGCGCCGGCGTTTCGGGAACATCATCATCCACATCAAAATCGAAGCCGGTGGCGCCCTTCACCTCGTCGACGCTGACGCCGGGGTGCACGGATTCCAGGGTGAAGCGTTTTTTATCGGCATCAAACGCCATCACGCATTTGCCGGTGACCAGCGCCTTGGGGCCGCCGGGGCGGTGCACACCGGCATCGCTGGTGCCGGGGGCACTGATGAAATCGACCTTATTCACCAATACCCGTTTGCTGTGTTCGGGCGCGAACAGGATAATGTTTGGAATGACGAAATAGACATAGGCCGAACCGAACGAGCCGGGGAAGCGTTTTTTCAGGTCCGGGTAGTCGCCGACGCCGAGCAGGTTGATGTTGGCGCCGCCGTCGATCTGGGCGCCGCCCAAAAAGAACGCATCGATGCGGCCCTGCCCGGCGCAATCGAACAATTCACGGCCGCCGTCGGTAAACGGGTTGTTGGCGTCGCCGTGGATGATGGAAACGCGCATTTCACCCGCTACCTCTTGCGCCTGCGCCAATAACGCCGCCGAGCCGGGGATCGGCGACAGCGCGCCGACGGCGATGTGGCCCATGCCCCGGAGCCGGCGGGCGAGGACCGCGATCAGCAGTTCTTCCTGCGAATACGCCGCTTCGTTCATGACGGCCCCAGCACTTCGCGGTCCAGATACGCACGGAACCCGTCTTCGGTCTTGGCCTCGGCGGCATAGGCGCGGATATGGTCGGCGTCGCGGTCGTAGTGGCCGGTCAGTCCCAGCGGCCAGGCGCCGTTTTTGGCCTCGGCGATCGCCGTCACGTAAAGCGCCGCCAGGGTGCCTGCCGCGGTGTCCTCGTCGGCGAGAAAATCCCGGTCCTCGATGGCCTCGACCGTGACCAGGGTCCGGGCGGACGCATGCGCCATGGTCATCAGTTCGCGCCGCCGCCCGATCCAGACGTTGCCGTATTTATCGGCCTTGGGGCTGTGAAACAGCGCCACGTCGGGCTTGATGGCGGGCAGCAGCACAATCGGTCCGCCGCCTTCCCCCTCTCCTTTGTCCCCGCCTTCGGCAAAGGGATCATCCACCACTTTCCAATCGGCGCGGTGCGCGACCAGGTCCGACCCGATCAATCCACCCAGGGGCATGAACGGCACGCCCTTTTCCGACGCCTGCAGGGCGGTGTGGATGGCCGGGCAGGTGGTATCGCGCATGGTCAGGGCGCCGGATTGCACCGCCACCGTGAAGCGCGGCGCCGGGCCGGCCTCGCCCAGGCTGACGGCGGCGGCTTCCAGAGTGCTGACCGCGCCGGCGCCGATCAACAGGTCCGCGGCCATGCCGCCAATCGGCACCGCCAGCATTTGAAGGTCCTTAACCCCGCGCCGTATCAAGGCGCGCACCAGGGCCATCGGCACCCAGCTGTAGTCCGGCGCCAGCGCCACCAACGCCCCATCGGCAACGCCGGCGGCCAGGCTTTTTAGGTCTTCAAACGTGGTCATATGCTGGAACGCCGCCCTAACTGCCGATGCCGTTGCCGTGCCAATAGATATGATTTATCCCGAACATGAACTGGTCGTGCCGGAACTGTAGGCAGCCCCGGAACCCCTCGACCCCCTGCTTTTCCTCATAGGACTGGCAGACGCGGACAATCTCCGCCGCCTGTTCGGCGCCTGCGCTTGCCCGGCCCTCAGGCAAAGAGCCGGCAATCCGGGTCCAGAGCGCGTTCTGCGCCGCGTGGGTCGCCGCCGGCTCAGCCCACATCGCGTTGACCAGCCGGTTGGTGGCGCGGGCGGCCTGGATCATCGTCTGCTGGCGGGTGACGGTCCGCCGCGCCGCCATCCTCAGTGGTCCCGTCGCCTTGGCGATTTCATCGGGCGTCAGCGGGATGGTATCGCCGGGCTCGGGCGCCGGGATCAGCGACGCCAGGGGGCCGATCTCAAGGGCGGCGCCGACAGCGCCCAATCGGAAAATCTCGGCCTCGGGAATCTCGGCCGTCGCCGATACATAGATACGCGGCACCACGAACCGAAGACCCGGCGGATCCTGTATCCGCATCGTGCCGCCGTCGGTCCGGCGCAGCACGAGAACGATCTTGGCCGCGTCGGCGGGCAGGTAGACGGCATTGATTTGCGGGCTATGGCGTTCCTTCTGAAGGCACAGCGTGCTGAACTCGGCCCGGCACACGCCCTCGGTACAGACTAGGGGCGTCGGTTCCGACGTCTCCAACAACGCCAGAATTTGCGGCGCGGCGAAGGCGTCGGAAATACCGCCGAGACAGGCCACGGCGGCCAGGGAAATGATGTTTAAAAAACGGTGCATATCAGCTTCCTAATCCTCATCCTCTTCGAATTTCTTGGGCAGGCCCTTGGCGCCGCGCTGATCGGTTTTATCAAAGTTGGCGCCGCGCAGATCGGCGTCGGTGAAATCGGCGTCCGTCAATAACGACCCGGACAGGTCGGCGTCGCGCAGGTCGGCCTCTCTGAAATCGGCGCCTTCCATATCCATGTTTTTCATCACCGCCCCGTTCAACATGGCGCCCCGGAGGGTAGCATTTTCCAGGCTGGCGCGCCATTTGCTGGCGCCGGCGCGAAGCGAAATCGAGACCTCGCTCAACATCACGCCGACCATGTTGGCGCCGGTCAGGTTGGCCCGCGTCATCTTGACCCCGCGCATATCGGCCCGCGCCATCACCGCGCCGCGCAGATCGGCGAACGAAAAATCGGTCATCAGGAATTCTGACTTCGACAGGTTGGCGCCCTTGAGAACGGTAAACGACAGGTCGGCGGCGGACAGGTTGACGCTTTGCAGGGACTCGCCGGACAGGTCCATTTTCGACAGATCGGCGCGTTGCCCTTCCTTGCCGTTACTTTTGACCCATTCGCCGTGTTTGATGACGATCTCCTTGATCTTCATATCCAGGTCGGCCAACGTCTTGGCGATGTGGGCGGCATCCAGGTTGACCTTGGAAAAATCCATGTTCTCGAACATCGCGCCGATCATATCCGCGCCGGACAGGTCGGCGTTATCCAGGGTCGTCGCCGAAAACACGGCGCCGTGGAAAATCGCGCCGGAAAGGTTGGCGTCGGTGAAATCCGCACCTTCCAGGTCACACCCGGTCAGGTTTGACATCGACAGATTAGCGCCCTTGAACGAGGCATTTTTGAGGATGCAGTCGGTCATATCCGTCTGCACGATCAGGTTGGCGGAAACCTTGGCGCGGGACATATCGGCGCCCTTGAGGTTGGTCTTCTCCATGCCGACATTGGCCTCGGCGTGCACCAGGGGGGTAAGGTCGCCACCCTCGGCGGCGGAACGAAGCAACACCCCGTCGCGCATATCGACATCGTTCATCATGGCGCCGGACAGGTCGGCCCCGGCCAGACATGCGCCGCGCAGGTCGGCGCGGTTGAGTTCCGCATTCGCCATTTTGGAGAAGCGCAAATCGGTGGCGAACAGGATGGCGTCGTTCAGCTTCGTTCCTTCCATATTGCAATTGCTCAACACCGCCCCGGTCATCTCGGCACGGGACAGGTCCCTGCCCGCCATGTCCATATACGACAGGTCATGCATGCCCAGCTGCATCCGTTCCCCGTTCCGCTCGCTATTAACGAAGGCCTCATGGCGATCAAGGATCAGGTCCAGTTCCTGCTGGGTCAGCTTGGTCAGCTTAACTTTATCTTCGAGGTCGTCCTGTAGGGTCATGGCTTCCGCATTCCGTTCGGTGGCAACATATAATGACGCAACCGGAGGCAAATTCCCACCGCCAACGTCGAAAGGCAAACCCCCACAAGCATTTTTCGATGTTGTGAAAAGGCTCGTTGGTGGCTATGTCTTCTCGCGCCATGACAACCGCAAACCAAAAACCCGTACACATTATCGGCGGTGGCCTGGCCGGTTCCGAGGCCGCCTGGCAACTGGCGCGCGCCGGCAATAGCGTGGTGCTGCACGAAATGCGCCCGGTGCGGACCACCGACGCCCACCAGACCAGCGGCCTGGCGGAACTGGTGTGTTCCAATTCGTTCCGGTCCGACGATTGTGAATTCAACGCCGTCGGCCTCCTGCACGAGGAAATGCGCCGCGCCGATTCCCTGATTATCGCCTGCGCCGACGCCCACAAGGTGCCGGCCGGCTCCGCCCTCGCCGTTGATCGGGACGGGTTCTCCGACGCCGTCGAGAAGGCCCTGGAGGCAGAACCGCTGGTCGAAATTCGGCGCGAGGAAATTGAAGGCCTGCCGCCCGAAGAATGGGATTCCGTAATCATCGCCACCGGGCCGCTGACCTCAAAAGCGCTGGCCGACGCGGTGGCGGAACTGACCGGTGATGCGGGTCTGGCCTTTTTCGACGCCATCGCGCCCATTATCTACAAGGAAAGCATCAATTTCGACAAAGCCTGGTTTCAATCGCGCTACGATAAGGGCGACGGCGCCGATTACATCAATCTCCCCCTCGATGAGGCCCAGTACAACGACTTTATCGACGCCATTTTGGCCGCCGAAAAGACCGTGTTCCGTGACTGGGAGAAAAACACCCCGTATTTCGAAGGCTGCCTGCCGATCGAAGTCATGGCGGAACGCGGTCGCAAGACCTTGACCTTCGGGCCGATGAAGCCGGTCGGGCTGACCAACCCGCACGCGCCCGACAAGAAACCCCACGCCATCATTCAACTGCGCCAGGACAACGCCTTGGGCACGCTTTACAACATGGTCGGCTTCCAGACCAAGATGACCTACGGCGACCAAAAGCGCATCTTCACCACCATCCCGGGGTTGGAAGGTGCGGAATTCGCGCGTTTGGGCGGGATGCACCGCAACACCTTCCTCAACGCACCGAAGCTGCTCGACGAAACGCTGCGGCTGAAAGCCCGCCCCAGCTTACGCTTCGCCGGCCAGATCACCGGCTGCGAGGGCTATGTCGAAAGCGCCGCCGTGGGTCTGATGGCCGGGCGCTTCGCCGCCGCCGAACGCCAGGGCCGGCCTCTTATCCCGCCGCCACCGACGACGGCAATGGGGGCAATCCTTGGCCACATCACCGGCGGCGCCAACGCCGAGACCTTCCAGCCCATGAACGTCAACTTCGGGCTGTTCCCGCCGATTGAGGGGACGGATGAACCAAGAGGCGAGGAAGGCCGGAGGCCTGACCGGGACGAAAAAGCCGGCGAGGAAGGCCGGAGGCCTGACCGGGTCAAAAAAGCCGGCGAGGACGGGCGTCAGCCCGGACAGGGACAACGAAAACCGAAGCGACTGAAGGGCCGCGAGCGCAAACAGGCGATGAGCGCGCGGGCGCTCAAGGATTTCGACGCCTGGCTCTAAGCGCCGCCAAAGCCTTCCGGTTTTAGCCCCTCACACCAGCGCCGCCACATTATCCGGTAAGCGTCTTCCAATTCCGCGACGTGGCCATCGGCGTCGAACAACGATGACGCTTGCAAGGCCGGGCGCAACGATTGGCGGTAATGGCGCAGGCGCTCGGCGTCACCGGCCAGGGTCACGGCAATGTCGCGGAACTCGTCTTCGCCGCGGGCCGCCAGCTCCGGGGCGCCGACGCGGCTGAGGTGACCGTAACTGTAGCGTCCATACACCGCTTCGCCGATCAGCGTCACCACCGGCACCCCCATCCACAGGGCATCGATGGTGGTCGCCCCGCCGGTGAAGGGGGCCGTGTCGAGGGCGATATCGGTGTCGTTGTGCACGGCCAGGTGGTCCGGTCCGGGGACATAATCCCTGAGATCGACCCGCCCCGCCGGAATGCCGTAGTCTTCCAAACGCCGGATCAACAATTCGCGTTTCCCTGGATGGGATAGCCATTTTCCCTTAATCAGCAATCGTGATTCAGGCACACCGTTTAGTACGCCGGCCCACAGCCGCAAACTCAAATCGGAAATCTTTGCCGGATTGTTGAAACTGCAAAACGTAATAAAGCCGTTGGCTTCGGAAGGCACCGGGCCGATCGGCGTTTCCCGCTCATAGGTGGTCACTTGCAGGCCGCCGTCGAGTTCAACCACCTGCTCCGTGGCAAACGCCTGCATCGCGCCGCCTTCATTGAGCCAACGATCGCCGATCGCATAATCCATGGCCGTGAGACCGGTGGTCATGCCCTGGCACAAATAAGACACCTGGATCGGTGCGGGCTTGCGGGCGAACACCCGCAATCGGTTGGCGGCCCAGTGGCCCATGGGATCGACCAGTATATCGATGCCGTCTTCGATGATTTGCTCGGCGACCTGATCGTCGCTGAGGCTGTCAACGAAGGTCCAGGTATCGGCCAGGTCCTTGAGCCGTAACGTGGTCTCATCGGGCCGGGGCACATGCGCATAGACGTGGACGGAAACCCGATCACGCCGATGCCCTTTCAGGATCGGTTCAATATAAGGCGCCAACACATGCCCGGAAAAATTCGGCGACAGATAGCCGACCCTGAGGATGCGGTCCGGGTCGGGGTCGTTGCCGTGACGGCGGGACAGTTGAGCCTTGAACGGCGCCTCGAAGGCGGTGCCGGTGCGTTTCGCTTCTGCGAATACATCGTCGGCGCTGAAGGTCGATATCAACGGCATCGTCACCAGGATGCTGCTCATCGACTCATGGTAATCAGGCTTGATCGCCAAAGCCTTTTGGTAGTGGGCCAGGGATTCATCCATCCTTCCAAGCCCGCTTAAGGCGAGCCCTAAGTTGTAGAGTGCCTCATGGTATTCGGGATTAAGCGCCAGGGCCTTTTGGTAACTGGCGACGGCGTCGTCCAGACGGCCCAGGTCCTGAAGCGTGTTGCCCAGGTTGCTCAGCGCTTCGACAAAATTGGGGTTGAGCGAGATCGCCTTGTTGAATTGGTCGACGGCGTCGTTCGACCGGCCGACTTTATAGAGCGCGTTGCCCAGATTGTTGAGGGCTTCCGGATACTTCGGATTGAGGTCGATGGCTTTTTGGTGACTGGCGATGGCGCCTTCAAACTGTCCCAGGTCCAGATAGACAGCGCCTAGATTGTTGTGGGCCTCGGCAAATTGCGGGTCAACCTGGGTTGCTTTCTCCAGGCTGGCCCTGGCGTCTTGCAGGCGGCCCATCCGGCGCAGCACAAAGCCCAAGTTCGAGTGATAATCGACAACACCGGGGTTTGCCTCAATCGCTTTTGAGATCAACCGGGCGGCGCCGTCATTGTCGCCGATTTGATGGTGCAGCATGCCCAGCAAATGATTGGCGTCGGCATGGTCGGGCTGGGCTTCCAAAATCCGGCGGTAAACCGCTTCGGCTTCCTGCAATTGGCCCGCCTGATGCGCCTTTAATCCTTCGTGAATGAGGTTCGATATGTCGGAAACGGGAAAGCCCTCCTGGTTTGGCTCCGCGGCGGTTTAATCTCCGAAACGCGATGTTTTCGGGGCATCGCCGGTCCACGGCTGGCGGCCTTGGTAGGGGTATTTAGGATCAGAATATCCCGGCGTCGACGGATGCCCCGACGGTACCAGGCTATCAATCAGGGCTTCATCCTCGGCGGTGAACTCAAAGCGCAACGCGCCCAGGTAATCTTTCCATTGCGCCAGGGTCCGTGGTCCGGCCACCACCGAGGTTACGATCTTGTTGTTGAGCACCCAGTTAAAGGCGAACTGGCCCGCCGTCATGCCGCGTGCCTCAGCGTGCTTTTTAATGGTCGCGGCCATCTTGATGGATTCGGGGCGAAATTCTGTTTCCATCATGCGGCGGTCCTTGGCCCCGGCGCGGGTTCCCTTGTCGGCCTTCATACCCTTGTATTTACCGGTCAGCACGCCCCTGGCCAGCGGGCTATAAGGGACAACGCCGAGCCCGAAGTGATCGCAGGCCGGCAGCAAGTCGATTTCTGGCATCCGATTCGCGGCATGATAATAAGGCTGACAAACCACCGGCAACGGCACCCCCATGGCCCCGGCCAAACTGCACAACGCCGCCGCCCGCCAACCGGTATAATTGCTGATGCCCCAATACCGCGCCTTGCCCTGGCGGATGATATCGGCGACGGCGGCAATGCTTTCTTCCATCGGCGTGTCCAGGTCATCGAGGTGAAAGTAGTAGATATCGACGAACTCCATGCCCAGGCGCTTGAGGCTGTCGTCGATGGCCTTGTGGAGGTGCTTCGCGCCCAGCCCGCAATCGTTCGGCCCCCCGCCGGATCCTTTGCCCATAGGGTTGCCGCCCTTAGTGGCGACAACCCAATCGTGGCGATGGCGCTTGATGGCGCGGCCGACGATCTTTTCCGATTCGCCTTTAGCGTAGGCATCGGCGATGTCGATGAAGTTGACACCGGCGCCCTGAGCCGAGGCGATGATGGCCTTGGATGCCTTTTCCGAGGTCCGTCCACCGAACATCATGGTGCCCAAACAGATTGGCGAAACCATCAGGCCGCTTGCGCCTAAATGTCTGTATTCCATAACGAATTTTCCTCTCATTGGTATTTTATGTGAGCACCTGACATTGGTATAGCAACTTAACGATATGGAGTCACAACCCCAGGATGGCGGACCTGTGAGGAGGTGGCAACGGCCCCCGCCCCTGTCGGGTCGGGCCAAAAAATGGCATGATGGAGGCCGAATCGATTCTTATTGGCGGTCATGATCCAAAGGGGATTGAATCGCTTGCTGATCAGTGCGCGCATGAGACCGGACAGGACATTTAGGAGGGAATATTGAAACCATTTTCCTCCTTGATTTCCGTTTGCCGGCACGCCACCGGCCCTAAGGTAGGCTTGAGGGCGAGGGCGGGAGTGGGCGCATGGATCTTCCGGGTTGCCGTTATGGGCTCGGTTTCCGTATTCGCCGCCACCGCCACTGCACAGCCCGTGCCCGCGCCGCCGCCGAAGGCGCCCGCCAAGGCACCCACCAAGAAGTCTGCGACGAAGCCACTGCCGCAGTCATCGCAGACGTCATCGCAGACGTCTGGCACGATCAAACCAAGAAGCCAACCAACGCTGGCGCTGTTCAAGGCGGTCGAGCTCAACGATTTAAAGGCGATTAAGTCCAGCATTGAGGCCGGGGCCGACCTGTTCGCCGAAAACGAAGCCGGTATGACCGCCGCCGACGTCGCCGTCGACCAGGGCTATTTCATCGTCGCCCATTACCTGCTGTCGCGGCGCATGCTCGGCCAGTCGCCCCCGATCGCCTTGGTTCCCGGAAAGACGAAGGAAACGGCCATAGCGGCGAAGGCGAAGGCGAAGGCAAAACCGAAGTTCGCCTCGCCCCGCCCCAAGCCCCCCATGGCACCGGCGGCACCCTCAACGGAAACCGAGATCGCGGCGGCCCCGAAACCACAGGAACCGATGCGGATCGAGGTCGGCCCCGCTCCAGCCCCCGCTCCAGCCCTGGCACCAGCCAAGGGTCCGTCCGATACCCCGGAAGCCGTTGAGCTGATCGCCGAAATCCCGGCTTCCAATATCGCCGAGGCGACCGACAAGGTGGTTGAGGTCAACGAAGCGACAGACGAACCGCTAGCCAAACAAGGCTTCGGCAATTTCTTCAAAAGCCTGGTCGATCTGATAACCCCCGGCGGTGAAGAGCCGCCGAAAATGGCCAAGAAGGAGGAACCTGCCCCGCCGGAACCTAAAACCGATGTTGCCGATGCTGTGCCGTCGACGGACAACACCCCTTTGCCGGTCGAAACCACCAAGAAATCGCCTTTCGATGAAGCCATCGTTGAAACGGTGGCCAACGCCCCCGACGAGATCGTCGTTGAAGTCACTGGCGACGTCAAAGACGGGCTGGTTGATGAATCCATTGAGGAAGTGAGCCCGGACACCCCCCTCACGCTGGTCGAGGGGGATATTGAAACGCTGACGGCGGTTCCCGACAACGGTGAAAAAGCAAAGGATTCGGGCAAGGTCGGGCAGGAAGGTAGCTTCCTCGACCGAATGGCCAGCCTGTTCACCTCGGAAGCCAAGCCTGGGGACGCCAAGAAGGGGGACACGAAAAAAACCGATAAAAAGGGGAAAGCAGAATCCAACGTCGACGCAGTCAGGGAATACGACCTGCCCTTGCCGCCGTCAAAGCCGTTGCCGGCGAGGAAGATGTCGCCCCGCTTCCTGGATAATCTGGCTGATTTCCTGAAAACCGGAGACGAAGAGGCATTTCAGGCCTGGCTTCCTGAAACCCAGATCCTGAACCCGGAGGCACTCAACGCTAAAAAAGTGGGGCCGCCCCCGGCGAAAGCCGCCGCCCAGGAATTTGCTGCGGCGCCGGCGCCTGACAAAGCACCGAAGCCGCCGGTGCTTCAAAGCCCGCTGGTGGACTCTCAGAAACCGTGGTCGACGGCGGACAAACAACCCCGCGCGCCCGCCCCCACCACTAAGGAAGCCGGAACGCCGGGCAAGGAAGCCGGTACCGAAGCGCCGGCCGAGAAACCCGGCATGATCAAGGGCGTCTTCAACAAGCTTGTCGATGTCCTGACCCCCGACTTCGGAAGCCGCGAGAGGCCCGAACGCCTGATCCTGGAACCGGAAGAAAAATTAGCCCAGGCTGATATCAATATGGCCGAAAAAAATAAGGCCGAAAAAATGGTGGGCGAGGATGGAAAGGCCGGGGACGGTGAAGCGGCGCCCAGGTACTGGCCGATCACCGAAGTGGAAACCGCAGAAAAGCCGCCGGTATCCCGAAGAAAGTCTCCACAACTGCTAAAAACGTCCTTAAGCGGGGTGACGTTGACCCTTGGACAGTCCGTGTCCCTGGAAAACAGTTACCCGCCGATGGGCAACAACGCCACCGGTGTCGGCATCGACCCGAGCAACCAATGCGTCAAGAAGAACCGGGGCACCACCTTGTTCTGCCTGGAAACCGTCGATTGGCCGGAGAAGATGCAGCCGGACTTCCTGGTGCCGACGATCCTGTATACCGGGCAAAAGGCCATTGCCCGGTATGACCAGGGAATCGCCAGCCGGTTTCACGCCCTGTTTCCGTCGCCATCCTTCAAACGTATCGCCCAATACCTGACGGAGCGTTACGGCGAGCCGACGGACGCCTGGAATCGTTCCATCGCCCCCTTCGCCCAGCCCCGCCAGGATAATCCGATTCTGACATGGCGTAGTATCGACCCCAAAAGCCAGGTAATTACTGTCCTCGAAATCCGCAAATTCGACGACACCCGTGGCGGTTTCCCCGACACCAACCGCGGCGCGGTGATGCTCTATCTGGCCAATTCGCCGCCGATCTTTCCGCAGGTGTCGTCTCATGAATTGATGCGGATCAGCCGCACCCGCTTGAACCAGATTCCGCCGGTCGCCGCCGGAGTAAACCCGAGCGCCCTGCCGCCCTCCAACACCCCGGCGAACATAGACGACACCCTTAAGGAAGCCGCACCCAAGGAAGCCCCGGTCAAGAAATCGCTCAAGGAAATGACCGCGGAAGAAATCCAAGCCGAACGGAGAAAAAACAGAACCAAAAAATCCCGGGCGGCACCAGCGCAACCGAACGCAGACGCATTCGACTTACCGCCCGACCCCTTAAACCGTTAGCGAATGACGCGAATCCAACCCAGTAAAATGCTCATTCCAGCCCCCGTCCATCCAACTTACAAGGGCTGAAAGCCATAGTCAGAAAGAGTTTAAGGAACACCATTGAAGCCCAAGGCGTTCGTTCGTATATACAAAAGTCAACTGTATTAGAAACTCTCTAATTTCAATCTTAATAGGCTCAGACAAAAGGAGATGGATGAACAATGGGTGGCATCCTTAGTAATTTAAAATCGACGGTCATCGCCGGGTTAGTACTGACCGTTCTCATGGTCGTCGGCGTTATCACTCTCACCGGTCAGGGCATGCCGGGTGGGTCCACCTGGATCGCCTTCATGTGGCGCTGGCTGCACGTGCTTAGCGCCGTCATGTGGATAGGCCTTCTGTGGTACTTCAACTTCGTCCAGATTCCGAATATGGCGAAAATTCCAGACGAACAGAAACCGGCCATCAGCAAGGTCATCGCGCCAGCGGCGCTGTTCTGGTTCCGCTGGGGGGCGATGGCGACCATCGTCACCGGCCTGCTGCTGGCGCTCGGCAACGGCTATCTGATGCAAGCAATGACGCTCGGCCTCATGGACGGCGTCGCCAAGCACACGGCGATCGGGATCGGCATGTGGTTGGGGATCATCATGTGGTTCAACGTCTGGTTCATTATTTGGCCGAACCAGAAAAAGGCCCTCGGCATCGTCGATGCCGACGCCGCCACTAAGGCGGCATCGGCACGTACCGCGATGTTGTTCTCACGCACCAATACGATGCTTTCGTTCCCCATGCTCTACGCCATGGTATCGGCGCAGAACATTTTCTAATGGGGAAGCGGACCCTGGGGGAAACGGGGCCTTTGGGCCTCGTTTCCTTTTGGGGATTTTCCTGAGATGAACCCTATTCCACCGCGATCAAGGCCGCCGCGCAGGCGCGGTCTTCGCCCAACAGCACGTTGAAGGTGCGACATGCGGCGCCGGTGTCCATCCATTCCAACACCACGCCTAGCGATCGGAGACCGTCTCTCAGTAGCGTTGGCGGCGCCTGAAACGTCGGGCCGCAGCCGACGACCAGAATGTCCACTTGCGGCCCGGAGCGAAGGTCCGTGAGCGTATCCAATGTAATGTTAAAGAGCTCCGTAACCGGCCAAGGCTTTGTGTAATCGGGGAAGATCAGGACCGAGCCGTGATGGTCGCGCCCGGCGACCCTAAACTTTCCGGCGCCGTAACTTTCGATCAGTTGCCGACCGGGCGGAAGAACAGGTGTGATGTCCAGTCCGGGGATGGCCTTAAGGCGACACCGGGGCCGCCGCCTCCTCCGGTGCAACCTTGCCGCCGCGCCGGATGTTCATATACAGCAGCAGCGGAACCGCCAGACAGATCGAGGAATAAGTGCCGATGATGACGCCCCAGATCATGGCGAAGCTAAAATCGCGGATCACTTCGCCGCCGAGTAAATACAGCGACAACAACGCCAGCAACGTCGTCAGACTGGTGATGACGGTCCTCGACAGGGTCTGGTTGATGGAATTGTTGAGAAGTTCGGGAAATGCCATTTTCTTGAACTTGCGCATGTTTTCCCGAACCCGATCAAAGACGACCACGGTATCGTTGATGGAATACCCGGCGATGGTCAGGATCGCGGCCACCGTCGACAGGTTAAATTCCAGGCCCAGTAACGAAAAGATTCCGATCGTGGTCAACACGTCGTGCAGCAGCGCCACCACGGCGCCGAGGCCGAACTGCCATTCGAACCGGAACCAGATGTAAATCATGATCGCGAGAATGGCATAGCCCACCGCCATCAACCCGTCCCAGAATAATTCGTCCGACACCTTGGGGCCGACGAATTCTGTACGCCGGTATTCGATGCCGGCGCCGAGCGCCTTCTTGACATTGTCCACCGCCGCCTGCTGGGCCGCCTCGCCGCCGTCCTGGCGCTGGATACGGATCAGCACGTCGTTGGGTTGGCCGAACTCCTGCAATGAGACTTCGCCTAGCCCTAAGCCGCTCAGCTTACGCCGCATCTTGCTGATGTCAGCCGGGCCATCGGTGGTGCGCACATCGATCATGATGCCGCCCTGAAAATCGATGCCGTAGTTCAAACCATGGATGGTGAACAACCCCACCGATGCGGCGACAAGAAGGGCCGAAAAGACGAAAAAGACAGCCCGTCTGGGAATGAACTTAATATTGACGTTCGCCGGAATTAGGTTAAAGCCGATCATGATCCATCATTCCCTATAACGGCAGTGTCTGGGGCTTGGTCCGCCGCAGCCAGATTACGACCAAAAGTCTGGTCAGCATGATCGCCGTGAACATTGAGGTAACGATGCCGATGGATAACGTCACCGCGAACCCGCGCACCGGCCCGGAGCCAAAGGCATACAGCAGCAAGGCTGCGATCAGGGTCGTCAGGTTGGCATCAATGATGGTCGTAAACGCCCTCGAATACCCGGCATCAACAGATGATATGGGCGTCCGCCCGGAACGAACCTCTTCGCGGATGCGCTCAAACACCAAGACGTTGGCATCCACCGCCATGCCGATGGTAAGCACGATGCCGGCGATGCCGGGAAGCGTCAATGTCGCCTGCAGGAGGCTGAGCGCGCCCAGGATCAACACGATATTGAATACCAGGGCGATGTCGGCGAAGAAGCCGAACAAGCCATAGGCGACGGCCATGAATACCACCACTGCGATGATGCCGATGATCGATGCGATCTTGCCGGCGGCAATGGAATCGGCGCCCAGCCCCGGCCCGACGCTGCGTTCTTCAAGGATCGTCAGTGGCGCCGGCAGCGCGCCGGCCCGCAGCAGCAGCGCCAAATCCTGCGCGCCCTGGATGGAGAAGGAACCCGAAATTTGGCCGGACCCGCCAAGGATCGGCTCGCGGATGACCGGCGCGCTGATGACTTTGCGATCAAGAACGATGGCGAACAGCTTGCCGACGTTCTTCGACGTCGCCGCCCCAAATCGCTTCGCCCCGGCAGAATCAAAACGGAAGGTGACGACGGGTTCATTGGTCCGGGAATCGAAGGAAGGCTGTGAATCAATCAAGGTATCGCCGGAAACCATGACCCGTTTGCTGATCAGGTACATGCGCCCGGCGTCCCCCTTGTCGTCGGACGGCAGCAGCCATGATCCCGGCGGGATGCGCCCGGCCATGGCCGATTCGACCGAATTGCGCTGGTCGACTAAATGGAAGCTCATCTTCGCCGTCTTCCCCAACAACCGTTTGATCCGTTCCGGATCATCAACGCCGGGAAGCTGCACCAGAATGCGATCAACGCCCTGTTGCTGAATGGTCGGCTCGCGGGTTCCCGTTTCATCGACCCGACGCCGCACGATTTCAATGGATTGTTGAACCGCCGACGTCTTGCGGTCGCGGATCATGCGCTCGCTCAGGGTCATCACGATCCGCCCGTCATTTTCTTCCAGCACGGCGTCGCGCTCGACCCCCCTCATCAACTCTTTCGCCTCGGTTACTTTGGCCTCATCCATGATAGTGACTTGAATGCCGTTTTCGGAAATACCCAATCCCTGATAACGGACCTTGGCCTTGCGAAGCTCGACACGCGCGGCATCGACCATGGACTCTAGAAATTCCCGGATCACCGTCTTGGAATCGACCTCCAGCAAAAGGTGCGAGCCTCCCTGCAGGTCCAGCCCCAAACTGACCTGTTGGCGAGGCAGCCACCCAGGCAGCGCTTCGGCCTGCTTGAGGGGGATGAAGTTAGGCGTCGCGAAGGCGAAACCCAGCAAACAGACGATCCAAACCAGCACTATTTTCCATTTGGCGAAGTAAACCATTTGTAAGGATCCGGGCCGCTTTGCCGCTAATCCTTATTCTTGTTGTTTTTTGTGCCGGACTTCTTGTCTTCAATCTGTTTGGTCTCGTCCTTGGTGGCTTTGGGGGCTTTGGAGTCCTTGGAGTCCTTGGAGTCCTTGGTGTCCTTATCATCGTTGACCGGTTGAGTCTTCGACAACACTGCGGAGATCAACGCACGCTGCACCCGGACCTTGACGCCGTCGGCGATTTCAACCGTGACTTCCTGTTCGTCGATGACCTTGGTGATGGTCCCGATAATACCGCCACCGGTGACCACCTTGTCACCGCGCCGGACGGCGCCAAGCATTGCCTTATGTTCCTTCATCTTTTTCTGCTGGGGGCGAATGAGCAGGAAATAGAACACGGCAAAGATCAGGATCAGCGGCAAAAAGGCTTCAAAGCCACTACCTTGACCACCTGCGGCGGCTTGGGCATATGCTGGCGACACGAACATAAAATACTCCTAAAAGTCGGGCGGGGCGCAACATCGAAAAAACGAAGCCGGACTATAACCGCCCCTGCCCGAGTTGCAAACTGAAAGCCGCGGGCCGACACCGCAAAACCCGGGCGGCGACGCGGCACTGGCGTCCGGACCCGGAAACAATTATGGGAAAAATACCATTTTTCGTAGAAAATAAAAATAAATAAACGTATATCATTATGAAATAAATGCTTTAAATGCGGCGTTGACAAGGGGGGAAAATTCCCACTAGGGTGCGCCCCATGAGCATACCTTCAGAATTGTTACAGGAAATCGACGCCTTCATCCTTGCCAACGGCATGGCCGAAACCACCTTCGGGTTGCAGGTCGCCAATGACGGCAAGCTGATTGCCAGGCTGCGTGGCGGCAAAGGCATCACCACCAGCACCGTCGAAAAGATCAGGGCCTACATCCAGGCCAACGCGAGCCCCGGCGGCGCTGCGAATAGCCTCCCCGCTTCGCCCGAGGTGTTGGAGCGTATCGCCGGTGCGTTGGAACGGCTCGCGCCCCAAGTACAAGCCGGCGACGATCTTGGCGATGCCGATGCCTTCGTCTGGCATGCCGACGGCATGCGCTTGGAAGCTGTAAAAAATGTCAGCCGGGTCGATATCGTCCTGTTGAAGGGGATTGATGAGCAGGCCGACCGTCTTCTCGCCAACACCCAGCGCTTCGCCAATGGGCTGCCCGCCAACAACGCCCTGTTGTGGGGGGCGCGCGGCACCGGCAAAAGCTCGCTGGTCAAGGCCGTCCACGCCAAAGTCCTGAAAAAATTCCCGAAACTGGTTTTGGTGGAAATCCACCGCGAAGACCTGTCGACCTTGCCGAAATTGCTGTCTCTGTTGCGCCGCTCGGACCGCCTCTGCCTGTTGTTCTGCGACGACCTCAGCTTCGAGAGCTCCGACGCGTCATACAAATCCTTAAAGGCGGTGCTCGAAGGCGGCATCGAAGGTCGCCCAAAAAACGTGATTTTTTACGCGACATCGAACCGCCGCCACCTGATGGCCCGCGACATGATCGAGAACGAACGGTCGACCGCCATCAATCCGTCCGAAGCGGTCGAGGAAAAGGTATCGCTGTCAGACCGGTTCGGCCTGTGGCTGGGCTTCCACAACCACGACCAGAATACCTATTTCGCCATCATCAAGGGCTACGCCAAGCACTTCAAATTGGATGATCCCAAAATCGACCTGGAAGCAGAAGCCAACGAATGGTCGGTAACGCGCGGCTCACGGTCCGGCCGTGTCGCCTGGCAGTTCATCCAGGACCTCGCCGGTCGCCTGGGCAAGCAGCTGGTCTAGCAGGCTGCTGAAAAAGTGGATTTGCGGCAACAATCCTTCGACTCGCCGGCTTGCGCGCGCGGTCCAGGATGAGGAATTACAATAGCTTATCCCTCGCGCTGAGGAGGGCCGGAGGTCCGTCTCGAAGGCTCACTCAACCAAATCATGGGTTTTTCAGCAGCCTGCTAGGTTTTCCGGGCCGTCCCGGCCTTCGGCGTCCCCCGATTTTACTTTTTCCACAACAATTTTGTATGATCGAATGAAATAACCACCGGAGGGGGGAGTTTACGATGTCTTACAAAGAAGGTTTTGAAGGGTTTCAGTCCGCGTTCAGCCAGGAACCGAAAGCGGCGAAGGCTCAGTTTCAATCGACATCTCGCTTGGTCGAAGGCCTTACGTGTGAGGCGCAGTCGCGCGAATTTTCGATGATCATCGATGAGCCGGAAGCGCTTGGCGGCTCGGACCAAGGGCCGAACCCGGTTGAGCTTGTGTTATCGGCGTTGGGGGCCTGCCAGGAAATCACCTATCGCCTGTTTGCCGATAAGATGGAAATTCCGATGACCGGCATTGAAGTCGAAGTGCTCGGCAATGTTGATTTGCGTGGTTTCTTTGCCGTCGATGATGATGTTCGTCCCGGTTATATGGACATTACCGCCAATGTCAGAATTGAAAGTACGGCCAGCGACGAAGACATCGCGCGCCTAAAAGCAGCCGTTGATGCGCATTGCCCGGTTTTGGACATAGTCTCAAACAAGACACCGGTCAAAATCAACGTCGAGAAGATGGCGGCCAAGCAAGCCGCCGAATAAGAAAAGCCGGCACTTGCCCTCACCGCCCAGCGGTGGCGACGTTGCCGTTATCGACAATCTCGCGGATCAGTTTTTTGCGCACCGCGACTTCGAAGTCCCTGAAGTCGTATGCGGGGACATAAAAGGCGCCCGGCCCACCGATTACGTTGGCCTTGAAAAAGGCTTCCAGTTCCGGCCAATCGCCGATGATCGGCAGGCCGTTGACGGTGATCCCCCGGGCCACCGCCTGGGCGCGGCCGACGGCGGCATCGAGCCCGTCCTTATCGCTGCCGTCCGCCGACAGGTCGATGACGCGGCGGTCGCCAATGAAGGCATTGGTCTCAAGCGAACTGACCCCATAAAGGATGGCGTCGCCGAGCGCCGTGCCGCCGGAAAAAATCTCGCGCGGGTGTTCCTCCAGCCGCCGGGCGAAGGCATCGATGTCTTGATTGGTGCGGATCACGGACCACGGCACGATCGGCTCATGAAAATCGGGGCCGCTCCATTCCACGTAGGCGAGCGCAATTCGGCCCTTCGGCCCGAAGCGAATGGAATCGATGACGCGCTGGTCACGCAAGGCCCTGGCATAGCCGCGGCGTTGCAACAGAAATTCCGCGTGATCAATGCTGCCCGACCCATCAGCCATTAGGATCAGCTCCAGATCGACCTTGATTTGGGCCGCCAACGGCCAGGAAAAGAATAAGGGAGAGGATAGAACCAATATTAAAACGATGCCAAACCGGTTCATCATATCGGCTTACCCCGTTAAAACTTCTGCGCCTGTACCAAATAGGATTGGATTTTATCATCGCCGAGCGACATACAGGCTTCCAGGCGATGCAGGCCTTCGACCAACACGAAACGGCCTTTGCCTTGGCGAACCTGGATCGGCACTTTCTGGCCATTTTCTAAAATGTCCTCGGCCAGCGCCTCGACCTTTGCCGGGTCCAGGGTTTTGCGCCGTTTGACCGGCACGTAGATTTCGTTGATAGGGACTTTCTGAACCTTCAGCATGTTATTTCCCTGCGTTTGGACGATCCGCCGACACGGCTTGGCCACCGAGGTATGATACCAGATGATCGCTCAAATCGCGCGCGTCATCGCCGGCGCCGTCGATGAGGGCGGACTTACGGCGGCGAAGGAACTGCATGCCCATCAGGTACATGCCGGGATGATCGACGACGACGCCGCCGTCGTGGCGAACCCTGCCCTTGCGGTCAAAGACGGGGACCTCAAGCCACGAATAATCGGGACGGTACCCGGTCGCCCAGAGGATTGTGCGGATCCCGCCGTCGCTAAGATCCATGCTCAGCGGCGGCAAGGTAGCGACCTCGGTGGGCGGCAACCGGTGTGGGGCCTCGACCTCATCATCGAGGCCGTTTTCCGTTGCCCACTCATCGAAGGCGCCCAGCAGCCTGTTCATCTTGAGATCGGACATTGCACATTGGTTGCACAACGAGCCTGAAAACTGGCCTTTGCCGTCCCGTATGCCGGCAAAGCGGCCGATCAGGTTCACCCCGATATCGGTGAGTGCATTAAAATCCAAGGTTTCCCGTTGCGGGGAACCGACAAGCTGAAATGAGGGCACCTTGCGCGCCCTGACGATGTCTTCGATTTCGTCGTAGCGTTCATCGTGCACGCCGGCAACATCCATCCACCATAGGATATCCCGGCCCCGATACACGCGGGGCACACGGATATGCTCGCCCGCCGCCAGGGTCACCGGGCGGCCGGAGCGGTGAATCTCTTCGGCAAGCTGGGTTCCGGTCGCCGATGCGCCGACAACCAGTACGCCGCCGTCATCGAGTTGGTCGGGGTTGCGATATTGCACCGGTGTTAACATGGCGATCTTGGATGGCACCGCGTCGGCCACTGCCGGGATGTTTGGGATGTTGCACGCCCCGGTCGCCAACACGACGGTGCGGCATTGCCAGTCACCTTGATCGGTGGCCACCAGATATCCGGCATCGGTGTTGCGCACCGATATGACTTTCGTATTGGTCTGCACGGGGGCCGAGATCACGCTGGCGTAACGGTCGATAAAGGCGAAGGTCTCGGGCATGGTCCTGTAGCCGTCAGGATCATCGCCCTCATAACCGTAGCCGGGCAGCCGGCTTTGCCAGTTGGGCGTCAGCAGCCGCAGTGAATCCCAGCGCTCGGTCCGCCATGAGTTCGCGACCTCACCGCGCTCGATCACAACATGGTCGATTGAACGATCGGCGAGGCATTTGCTCATTGCCAACCCGGCGTGGCCGGCGCCGATGACGACGGTGGTTATCGTAGGCACGGACAACGTTCTTTTAGGGCGCTGATTGTTAGATCAGTTGACTTCGACGGTGACGTTGGTCGGATTGGTAACGATGTCGTACACAGCGGAACGTTTCTGCGACTGCGCGACCAACGCCTTGATGTCGTCGTCACTTGCGTCGGCGTCGATTTTGTAGCTGACCTTGATACCGTCGAACCCGTTGCGGACGTCGCTGTCAATTCCCAGGATGCCTTGAAGGTCCATGCCGCCCTCTATCGTCGCCGTGACCGAGCGCAGTTGAATGTTGCGGTGCTGGGCAATCGCCGCAACGCCAGCCGTTAAACAGCTGGCCAGGCCGACCAACACGTATTCAACAGGTGTCGCGCCGTTATCCTCGGATGCAAAAGTCTCCGGGTGATCGGCATCGAAGCTGAACGTGGTCCTGTGTTTATGTTCTTCGCCGAGGCCGAAATAGCCCTCAACTGTCGAGTTGCTATGGGTACCGTTCTTCCACTCGCACGTCGCCCGCCATTTAAACTTAGCCGCCTCGGGAGCATCGGTTAGGGCGGCACGGGCGCCGAGCAATGCTTCGACGTTGACGCCATTATCAACGGTGCTTTCAGACTCTGCCATTTTTTTTCTCCCTGTATACCCCAGACTAAAGGGCTAGTTATTTTATTATTTTCTCAAGCGGAAAAGACTACCGGAAGTAGATTCAAGAGTCGATCAGGGGATTTTTCAAACCCCGCGCAGGTATTTTATCGGGTCCTGGGCGGTACGGCCACGGCGCATCTCGAAGTGCAACTGCGGGTTATTGACGCTGCCGGTGGAACCGACGGTGGCGACCTGTTGACCCTTGGCCACCTTATCGCCGCGCTTCGCCGACAAGGTATCGTTGTGGGCATAGGCGCTGACCCAGCCGTTGGCATGTTTAATCAATAAAAGATTACCGAAGCCGCGAAGTTCATTACCGGCATAGACAACAACGCCGTTTTCCGTCGCCTTGACCGGGGTGCCTCGGGCGGCGGAAATGTTGATCCCGTCGTTGCGCAAGCCCTTGGCCTTGAAGCCGAAACCGGACACCACCTTTCCCTGCACCGGCCAGGCGAAACCGTTGCCGCTAACCGCCGGCGGTTGTGGCACCGCCGGCGGAGGTGGCTGTCTGGGCAAGCGTTTGATCACCGCCACCTTGGCGTCTTTTTGGGGTAATGGTTTGGCCGCCGTACTTCCCGGCAGCACCAGGACCTGCCCAACCGGGATGTCATATGGAGGCTCGAGGCCATTGGCCCGCGCCATCGCATAGGGGTTAGCGCCATATTGATTAGCTACACCGAAAAAGGTCTCACCGCGCGTCACGGTATGTTGCCGCCCCCGGGGCAGCGCCACCCGTTGGCCGGTTTTCAGATGGTAAGGAGGGCTGAGGTGGTTGGCCTGGATAATGGCGCGAACCGGCACCCGATGGCGGCGCGATAATGCATAGACCGTATCGCCGCGCCCGGCGACCACCGCCGTGGCGGCGGTAAAAGCGGTACCCGCCGCTGATACCATCGCTGGTGCCGTCGCCGGGGGCGCCTGCGGCCTTGGGGTGTTGGTATCCTGGGGGCCACGACTGAAAGGACCGCCCGTCGGCGGCCATTCAACGGTGCCGCAACTGCTGACGATCAGTAATCCGGCAAAAAGAAGATATAGCCTCATACCCGGATTATCGCCCAAGCCCGCCTTTGCCATCAACGCCGCGCTGCAAAGCCCATACCGAAGCGGCCCCCGGCCCTCATGGACTGCTAAGACCGGCGACAAGGGGCACGAATCGGGTCGGGCCTAAATCTTCTGTTTCGATGTCGGTTTTACCCTTGCAGACCTTAAGCAAGTGCTGATCGTTTTCATCCAGACCGACGGGAACGATCATAATACCGCCCTCGGCCAGTTGGCCTAACAAGGCTTCCGGCACATCGGCGGCGGCCGCCGTGACCATGATCCTCTCAAACGGCGCCTGTTCGGGCCAGCCGAGGCTGCCGTCGCTGGCCATCGTGGTGATGTTGACCAGTCCCAATTGCCGAAACCGGTCTTCGGCCGCCTTCAACAACGCCGGATGACGCTCAATGCTGTACAGCCGCCGGCACAATCGCGCCAGCACCGCCGCCTGATAGCCCGACCCGGTACCGATTTCCAGCACCTTCATGCGGTCGGTGATCTCAAGCGCCTCGGTCATCTTTGCCACGACGGCGGGGGCGCTGAGTGTTTGGTGGTGACCGATTGGAAGAGTCGCGTCCTCATAAGCCTGGGCCTTGAAGTGACCGGTCAGGAACATCTCGCGCGGGGTCGCCTCCATCGCCGCCAGCACGACCCCGTCCGCAATCCCCGCCTGGCGCAGGTCCTGCATCATTTTAGCCTTGGCCGCCGACGTCACGGGAACCGCGCCTTCAATTTATTAAGGGTCGGGGTGTGGGTCAGGTCCATGGTCAGCGGCGTCACCGAAACCGAGGCCCGGTTGATGGCCTCAAGGTCGTTGCCCGGACGATAGTGCTCATCGCGCCGCTGCGCCCCGATCCAGTAATAAGGCTCGCCGCGGGGATCGGTGCCGCTAACCAGATCGCTGCCGATTTTACGACGACCCTGGCGGGTGATCTCGATCCCGGTCACCTTAGCCGCCGTCACGTTCGGGAAGTTGACGTTGATCAGGACGCCGGCCGGCCACATCTCGGCGGTTAGTTTCTTTAATACCGTCCCTGCCCATTTTTCCGCCGTCGCCCATTTGACCGGATGGCCGTCGGCACAAACCTGGCTGAAGGCAATCGAAGGGACGCCCAACAAGGTGCCTTCCATGGCCGCCGCCACGGTGCCGGAATAGGTCACGTCCTCACCCAGATTACCGCCCCGGTTGATCCCGGAAAGAACCAGATCGGGCGGCGTGTCCTTCATGATTTCGTTGATCCCCATGAGCACGCAATCAGTCGGCGTGCCGTCGATGGCGTAGCGATGTTCGGACACGTTGCGGACCCGCAACGGGCGGCGCAGCGTCAGGGAATGGCTGGTCGCAGATTGTTCGGTTTCCGGCGCCACCACCCAGATTTCGCGGACCAGGGGGGCGAGGACTTTTTCCAACAGCTTCAGCCCCGGCGCGTTGATGCCGTCGTCGTTGGAGACGAGAACCCGTGCCCTGGAAAGATTAAGGGCGAGACTGAATTTCCTAGGCGCCATTCGCCGGGATTACCTCGAGTCCACCCATGTAGGGGCGCAGCGCGTCGGGCACGACGACAGAGCCATCGGCCTGCTGATAATTTTCCAGCACCGCGACCAGCGTACGGCCCACCGCCAGCCCGGAACCGTTGAGCGTGTGGACGAATTGGGTGCCTTTTTCGCCTTTCGCCTTGAACCGGGCCTTCATCCGCCGAGCCTGGAAATCGCCGCAGTTGGAGCAGCTGGAAATCTCGCGGTAGCGGTCCTGGCCGGGTAGCCAGACTTCGATGTCGTAAGTCTTTTGCGCGCCGAAGCCCATGTCGCCGGTGCACAGAACGACGGTGCGGAATGGAAGCTTTAAGCGCTTCAACACCTCTTCGGCACAGCCGGTCATGCGCTCAAGCTCGTCGGCGGAGGTCTCGGGCGCGCACACGGTGACCATTTCGACCTTGGTGAACTGGTGCTGGCGGATCATGCCGCGGGTATCCTTGCCCGAAGCACCGGCTTCGGAACGAAAGCACCAGGTCATCGCCGTATAGCGCCGGGGCAGATACTCGGCCTCGATGATGGCGCCGGCGACGATATTGGTCAGCGGCACTTCGGCGGTCGGGATCAGCCACAGGCCATCTTCGGTCTTGAATAAATCTTCGCCAAATTTCGGCAATTGCCCGGTGCCGAACATGGCGGCGTCATTGACCAGCGCCGGCGGATTGACCTCGGTGAGGGCGTGTTCGGAGGTGTGCAGATCAAGCATGAAATTGGCCAGCGCACGTTCCATGCGGGCCAGCGCGCCGGACAGCAACACGAACCGCGCGCCGGACATCTTGGCCGCGGTGTCGAAATCCATCAGGCCCAGGGCCTCGCCGATGTCGAAGTGTTCCTTAGGCGGGAAGTCAAAATTCGGTTTGTCGCCCCAGCTGCGGATTTCCACGTTCGACGCTTCATCGGGTCCGTCGGGAACATCGTCGGCGGGCAGGTTGGGAAGTTCGGACAACGCCTTGTTGAGCACCACCGACGCCGCCTCGGCGGCTTTCTCGGCTTCGGCTTCGGCGGCCTTGGTCTTGGAGACCTCGTCCATGATCGCTTGCGCGTCTTCGCCTTTGGCCTTGGCGGCGCCGATATCCTTGGACAACCGGTTGCGTTCGGCCTGAATGTCCTGGGCCTTTGTTTGCGCATCGCGGCGAGTGGTGTCGAGCGCAATCAGCCCCGCCGCTTGAGGCGCTAGCCCCCGGCGCGTCATGGCGCGGTCGAAAGCGTCCTGATTTTCACGAATCCATTTGATATCGAACATCGCCTCAGTCCTTACGTCGAGTCCGGATCATCTGCCTCGTCGGTCTCGTCGTCGGTCTCGTCGTCGTCTTCCTTGTCTGCGTCAACATCGCCGCGTTTTTTCTCAACCATTCTCACCGTGATGATCGAAATTTCATAGAGCAATATCGTCGGCAGCGCTAGACCGATCTGGCTGATGATGTCGGGCGGCGTCAGGACGGCGGCGGCGACAAAAGCCAGCACGATGGCGTACTTGCGTTTTTCCTTCATCCCCTTTGAGGTGACTATGCCGACCCGGCCCAGCAGGGTCATCACCACCGGCAGCTCGAAACACAGCCCGAAGGCGAAAATCAGCTGCATCACCAACGACAGGTATTGATCGACCTTGGCTTCCAGTTGGATCGGCAGCGCATCCGCCCCGCCCAAGGATTCGAAACTGAGGAAAAATTTCCAGGCCATTGGAAAGATGAAGTAATAGACCAGCGCGCCACCCATGAAGAACAGGATCGGCGTTGCGATCAGGAACGGCGCGAAGGCCCGTTTCTCATTCTTGTAAAGGCCTGGTGCGATAAACATCCAGATTTGAATGGCGACAAACGGGAACGACAGGAAAAGGGCGGCGAAAAAGGCAACCTTGATGTAAGTGAAGAACGCTTCGTGCAGGGCGGTAAAGATCAGACGCCGATTACCGCCCATTTTATGCAGAACATCTGCCAAGGGCGCGACCAGAAAGTCGTAGAGTTGCGGCGAAAAATAATAACTGATGAAAAACAACACCAAGATCGCGATCGCCGAATGCATCAAGCGGGTGCGTAGCTCAATCAGGTGATCGAACAGCGGCATCGCTCTTTCATCGGTACCGGCGTCTGTTTTGCTCACGGCGCGTTACCCTTTTGCCTTGGTTTTGGCGGCGGCTTTTGTTTTCCCGGATTTTGTCGGTTTTGCTTTCGCTTTTTTCGCCGGGGCCTTAGTCGCTTTGCCCTTGGACACCTTGGACGTCTCGGCCTTTTTAGGCGCGGCCTTATCAGGACTGGTGATGGATTTGAAATCCTCTTCGGCGGCGATCATCTCGTTGCGTAAATCGCCGTCCAGGTCCAATTCCTCCATATCCAAATCGGCGGCGTCCTGGATGTGCTTGGCGATGTCCATTCCGTCACCGCTGATTGTCTCCTTCAAATCATCCAGTTCGGCCTCGCGGATAACATCGTCCATGCCGTCCTGAAGGTCACGCGCCATGGAGCGCGCCTTGCGGATCCCTTTGCTGATGGCCCGAATGGCGAGCGGCAGGTCCTTAGGGCCGATGACGATGATGGCGATTACGGCAATGATAAACAGTTCTTGCCAGCCGATGTCGAACATGGCGGATCAAAGCTCCCGGGGGATGGATTGGTTGGCGCGGCGAAAAGGGTATGACAAAAGTTAGAGAGCCCCCCTCAAAAACGGTCAGTTTTTTGCCGCTTTTTCTTTCTTTTCTTCCGGTGCGGCGGTTTCCGCCTTCTCAGACTTCAGGGTTTTGACATCAACTTCCGCCGCCGAGTCACCCCCGTCTTCCTCCTTCATGCCTTTTTTGAAGGATTTCAAGCCTTTGCCGAAATCTCCCATAAGACTGGAAATTTTACCGCCACCGCCGAACAACACCAAAACGACGGCCAGAACGATCAACCAGTGCCAAATGCTAAACGTACCCATAAATGCTCACTCACCCAGTTTAAATAAGGATTTGGTGGCGGATAATGGCAGAAAGCCCAGGATGGGGCAATGCGCGCAATACAATGGCCCGAATAGCTGGAAAACCGGGGGGCTACATCCGGTGGGCCTTGAAAACGATCCCGTTGGCCAGTTGAAGCTCGCGGACATAGCGGATGATGGCGGTGGCGTCTTCCGGGCCGACCTGGGGCTGTTTGGGCATGTTGCCGAACTTCCAGTGATGGCCGCGGACGCCTGTACGCACGGCAACGATGAAGGATTCGTCGCCGTGATGACCCGGATTATAGATATCGTGAACTAGGGGCGGTCCCTTATCGCCGCCGGAACCGTTGGCGCCATGGCAGGCCGCGCAATTGGCATCGAACGCCAACTTCCCTTTTTGCGCCGCCGCCGACAGGGTCGGCACCTTCACCGAAACCAGGGAAGAATTTTCTGGCCCGCCGATGAACTTGGAGGCCAAGATGCCAACGCCAAGAATCATGAAACCGGCGACGACCAAGCCGGGAAGTTTTTCTTTGATGTTCATTGTTATTCCCCTTCAAGGCCTTTGGCCACATTCACGAATAATGACCTCACATCATCACCAAGTTTCCCTACTTGTCCACTACGACCATCCGGTGGCCTTTCCCACGGACGGGAATTTCTCGAATCTGGCTCTCCAGACCGACCCGGCCTATCGCACCGTCGTCATCTGGTGGCCCTCGCCATTGATTTCGATCTCGCCCAGAAGCTTCGCCGATTTCTGATCGATGACCCAGATTTTCCCGGTCTTGCTGCTCGACACGTAAACCTTTCCCGTACCCTCGATGGTTTCCAGATGATAGGGCGACGGCGACAGCGCCAAAACACGGCGCGTGTCCGTTTTTGGATCCAGCGCGATGAACTTTTCATCCGTCTTGCTGGTGATGAACAGGGTTGTGCCGTCGTCCGAGATGTCGAGCCCATGAAGACGTTTGCCGATTGCGAAGGTTTTCGCGACCTCCCCGGCGGACACGTCCACGGCCGACACAACGCCGGCGGCGGGGTTGACCACGTAAATGGTCGTCCCGTCTTTCGAAAGAACGATATGCTCGGGGCCTGGTCCCGCCTTGAGGGCGCGTTTTACCGTCCACGTCGCGGTGTCGATTTCACTGATCGTGCCGTTGCCGCTGTTGCTGACGTAAACCGTCTTGCCGTCGGGCGTGACGGCGGCGTAGTTGGGCGACGGTCCGGTCGCCACCGTCTTGACGACCTGATTCTTCCGGAGGTCGGCGAGGCTGATGTTGCCGCGCGTCGGGTGCGTCGAAATGACGTACCGGCCGTCGGGGGTGATGGTCTGATGGTGGATCATCCCCTCCGCCGTTATCGTCAGCATGACGTGCCCGTGTTCCGGATGCACCAGATAGATGGTGCTGTGCGGCGCACCTTTGGCGTCCTTGGCGAGCGGCTTCTCCTTCAGGCTGCCGGAAATGATATATTCGCCGTCCGGCGTGGAGACGATGGAATGGGGGTTGTCGATGCCGTCGTATTTGCCGACAACCTTGTCCGTGGCAGCGTCGATGACAATGATCTGATTGGCCGAGCCCGCGGCTACGTAGACCAAAGGCTTGGCCGATGCCGTCGTCGACATCATGGCGATCGCCATGCCGAATACCAAGAGCGGTTTTTTAATCATTGTCATCCCTCACTTTGTTGCGCCGGCAAGGACGCCGGCTCGTTGAAATTCAATTGCCGAATTCACGACGGATGTAGTCCAGGACCAGGCGCGCCTCGGCCTCGGTCAGGGTCTCGTCCCCGCCCTTGGCGGGCATGGGGGTCGGTGATGATCCGCTGTCGATGCCGTTGACGATGCTCTTGAGCAGGACCTTGTCGGATTTGGAAAGAGCCCCCTTTTGATCCGTCAGGTCCGGTATCCCCGGCATGGCGCCGGCGCCGTCGATGCCGTGGCACGCGATGCAACTGCGTGCAAAAACGGCGGCGCCCACCGGGCGCTCGCCGTGACTTCCGGCCAGGGCCTGGGATACACCGCCACCAAGTGCGGCAATGAGATAGGCGATTTGCAACACATTCTTCACTTCACGGTTCCTTCAAAAACCTCGGTATGCTTTGACCGCCGCGCCATATCAGACCCTCATTTAAATCCGGACAGATCGCAATCGCAGCGCGTTGCCGATCACCGAAACGGACGACAGGGTGTAATGCCTTCAGGGCGTCGGGGATGGGCCGGTCTTGCATCGAATCCCGGACTCCGCCCGAAAGCTGAAACAACCAATTCAAGTCGGTCGGATACGGTCCGTTCAAGGGGTGCTCCGAATCGCGTTCAAACGAATTCCGCCGCGCTTCCATTCCCCGGGAATCGGATTTCCTCAAGGTTTCACCCGCGCCGGAACTGGTGCCGCTAAGAGCCGCGCTTACGGGTTCGGTCTGTTTCGTCTGCCTTGGCGTCGGCCTGGCTTCGACCTGCCCGGCATCCTGCCCCTGTAGGGGACTGACCAGAACCGCCCATAGTTCGTAATTAAGGGGTGCAATGTTCAACATTACGGTCAAATCCCCGGACCCTTAGGCGCGCGTTCAGTTAGCCAGCAACCGCTTCCGGTTCTCGAACTCGTCCTTTTCGATATCCCCGCGGGCGAAGCGCTCCTGAAGAATCTCGAGAGCCGGGTTTTTGGATGCGGCTGGCGTTCCCTCACTCGAATCACCGCCGATCCTGCGCACCACAAGCACCACGAGGAGAATGACCAGCCCCCAAAAGACGACCATCATCAAGGAGCCGAACATCATGTGCCCCCAACCCCAACCATAATGGGACATACCAAAGCTATCGGCGTAGGCCCGTTGGGCAAGAACCGGGACCGAGGCCAGGGCAACCACCGACGCGGTAAGAATTCGTGAGAAACGCTTGTTCATTGTCTTATCCTTTCAAATCAATTGGTTGGTGATCGGCTAACGAAACCGGGCCAGTTCAGCCATGGTTTCCTCCTTGATCCGGGGTGTGTTCGTGGCGATGGACATTGTGCGACTCTCCCAGACCGACGTAATTCTCTGGCAGGGCCTCGAAGGCTTCGCGGCATTCGCGGGAGCAGAAGTAATAGACCTGTCCGGCATAGACACTGGATTTGGCTTTCGCCGGCGAAACGACTTCACCGCAGACAGGGTCGCTGTCCTTCTCCGGCGCTTCCCATCTGAGTTGTTGATGAGGCGGGGTGTCCAGGGCACGCTTGGCTTCGCCCGTTCCACAACAGTCCCCTTGGCCACCGGCGCCGGATTCTGTTTTGTGTTTGGCGCCATGACCCGACATGTGCGACCCGCAACCGAACCGCATCATGAGGAAAAACAATCCTCCCCATACCAACACTGACAAAACGGATTCCATTTGTTCTTCCTTCAATCGTCCTTATTCGAGGGCTCTTACCTTCGCTGGCTGGTTTCGTCCCCAGCATCCACCCCGTCGTCGCGTTGGTAATCGCGGATCAGCATAACAAGCGCGATGACAACCAACGCCAGAAAAATCAGGGATAACCCGCCGTGGAAAAGCATCCCCGAGTACCACGGGCCGATATCGATATCGGTCATTCCGTAACCCAATCCTTCGTTGTTCAACATGAGCCAATCTCCTTTTGAGGGAGGCGGCGACCGGCCCCGGGAAAGGAAGCCGGTCGCCTTGGGTGGGATCACCGGGGGGCGGTGATCCCGGGAGGGAGTTACCGGATCGGGGTGTGCCGTCCGGTGGTGCGGTCGAATTGCATCTTCTGCACCAGGGAATTGTCCTTGGTGACGATCTCGGCGGTGATGGTCTTGTCGTCCGTGACCTTAACCTCACCGACTTTCAGACGGTCGTTGCCCATATGGCTGAGGCGTTGTTCCAGAAACTTGGTCACGCTATCGACCGTCACGTCCTGGCCGAGGGAGGCTTTCTGGGCGAAAGGGCAATCCCCATTGGCAGCGAAACCTTGCCCCATCATGCCGGCGCCCATGCCTTGGCCGCCCATCATGCCGGCGCCCATGCCCTGGCCGCCCATCATGCCGCCACCCATGTGACCCATCATGCCGTATCCACCCGTATATCCGCCGGTGGTTCCCTGTCCTTCGGGACCATGGGCCATGGCCGGAGCCGCGACATACGCCGCGCCAAGCGCCAACGCGGCAACAAGGGCCGTTGTTTTGAGAGCTTTGTACTTCATGGTATTCTCCTTTTCGGTTTATCGTTTTAACTGGAGCCATTTGAACACCGCTCTGTAACAGGATGATTTCCGCGCACCGTGGGTTTTGTAACAGACTGTTTCACGCCCCCGGTTTGTTACAATCCGTTACCAAATTTCCGCCGCACGGGCGCAAACAAAGTTATAATTTCACCATGAACGCGACACCGCACATTCTGGTTGTTGATGACGACAGGGAAATCCGTGACCTACTGGGGAAATTTCTCGACCGGCACGGCCACCGTGTCACCACGGCAGCCGACGGCGTGGAAATGCGCAAGGCCCTGGAAGACTGGAACATCGACTTGATCGTTCTCGACCTGATGCTGCCGGGCGAGGACGGTTTGTCTTTGTGCCGCACCCTGCGCGCCGAATCCGACATTCCCGTTATCATGCTGACGGCCATGGGCGAAGAGGTCGACCGCATCGTCGGCCTGGAAATGGGTGCGGATGACTATATCGCCAAGCCGTTTAGTCCGCGAGAGTTGCTGGCCCGCATCAAATCCGTGCTGCGCCGCGCCAGGACCCTGCCCGACCGCCGCAACGCCACCGAGAATGCAGTCGTCCGCTTCGAAGGCTGGAGTCTCGACCTCGACAAACGGGAACTGCAATCGCCGGACGGCGTCCTGGTGCCGTTGAGCGGCGGGGAATTCGACTTGCTGACGGCCTTCGTCACCCATCCCGGTCGGGTGCTCAGCCGCGATCAATTGTTGGACCTGGCGCGTGGCCGCGAAGCCCAGCCTTTCGACCGCAGCATCGACATCCAGGTCAGCCGCCTGCGCCACAAAATCGAAGACGACCCAAAGATACCGGTGCTGATCAAGACGGTCCGCAGCGGCGGCTATATGTTCACCCCGACCGTCGAAACCCAAGGCCAGACCAAATCATGAAATTCCTGCCGAAAACCCTTGTTGGCCGAACGGTGTTGGTATTGCTGGTGGGCCTAAGCGTGTCCCACCTGATCAGTATCGGTATCTATTCCGGCGACCGACAGACCGCCCTGGCCACTGTCGGCGGCAAGCAGGTCGCCGAAAGGATTGCGGCGGCAACACAATTCGTCGAGGGTCTGGAACCGGCGGCCCGGGCCGGAGCGCTCAAATCCTTCTGGGGTCCAGGCTTTAGCGTCACCTGGACACCGGAAAGCATGATCGCCAAGGACAACGATGACTGGCGCGCCCGGCTGGTGCGCTCGGCGCTAGGGTTTTATCTGGACGATGTCTCGCCGCAGCGAATGCGCGTCCGCTATGCCATGCCGCCTGCGGCGTCCCCCGAAGCGGAAGCCGCGACGAATGCAGAACGCAGCCAAGGACGCTCCGGGCATCCGTGGATGGAGATGGAAAGGCATATGCGCGGAATGACGGGCGCCCCTTCGTCCCTCACCGCCCGGCACCGGAATCGCATGAGGGATATTTGGCGCGGCGGCGAGATTCTGGAGGTTTCGGTGCAATTGACCGACACCAGCTGGCTCAACTTCGCCTCGCCCGCCGAACGGTGGCAGTCGTTCTGGTCGTCGCCGGTGTTTTTGTCGATCATCCTGATGACGGTGGCGGTGCTCGGGCTTTCCGTGTGGGCGATCCGAACCGCCACCCGGCCTTTGGGCGTCATTGCCGCCGCCGCCGACCGGTTGGGCCTGGATATTGAGGCGACCGCCCTGGATGAGACCGGCCCGCGCGAGGTTCAGCATGTGGCGCGCGCCTTCAATACCATGCAAAACCGGATTAGAACCTTCGTCCGCGACCGCACGCAGATGCTGGCGGCGATCTCCCATGACCTGAGGACGCCGATTACACGGCTCCGGTTGCGCGCCGAATTTATCGACGATGCCGACCTGCAAAAAAAGATGCTCGATGATCTCGGGCAGATGGAAGCCATGATCGCGTCAACCCTGGCGTTCGCCAGGGACGACGCCGCGGACGAGCCGCGAAAACCGTTCGATCTGGCGGTGCTGCTGCGGGGGCTTTGCGATGACGCCACCGACGCCGGACAGGCTGCGGCGTATGACGGACCCGGTCGCCTGGCCTATAGTGGTCGTCCCATCGCGCTGACCCGTGTGTTTTCAAACCTGATCGACAATGGCGTCAGTTACGGCGGCAATGTCCGGGTCAATTTAGTCGCCGACGCGGGGCAGGTCACCGTGACGGTTACGGACGATGGCCCCGGCATTCCCGACGACCAACTTGAACAGGTGTTCGCGCCATTCCATCGGGTCGACCAATCCCGCAGCCGGGAAACCGGCGGGGTCGGGCTGGGGCTTTCTGTGGTTCGCTCCATCGTGCGCGCCCACGGCGGTGAGGTCACGCTGGCCAACCGCGCCGAAGGCGGCCTGTTGGCAACAGTTATCCTGCCGCAGGATTGAACTAGCGCAAATCCCGAGCGGATGGAATTATCCGCGACGACGAATTTGCGTCTAAAACAAAGGCGTAGAGCATTTTAGGTGAACGCAAGTGAACCGGAAATGCTCTAGAGCATTTCCGATTTATTTTGACGCATAACCGTCTGCAGCAAAGAAGTTTCTGCATTCTTCTGGC
>JAQBYB010000090.1 GCA_027624235.1 Pseudomonadota bacterium
TGAGAATTTCTGGAACCAAGCGAAGCGTCATATGCGTAAATTTAACGGTGTTCCCAAACCGCATTTTGGGCTATTTTTGAAGGAATGTGAGTGGCGTTTTAACAACAGTGACCCGTCAGCTCAATTAACGCAATTAAGACAGTGGGTTAAAGGTAATTTGAACTAGTTATCTGGTACAGCCCCTTTAGTTTTATTGTCCTCAGTTAAATCAGGAAAATCCGACAGGGGCGTAACACCATTCTTAACTTTATATCGGCGGTTCTGCTCAAAGCTGTCGCGTTCCACGATATATGGATCAAGTGCGCCTTCGGTTACAGATTTAATTTCATCCTGGTTGTTCGAATAGTTGACACCGCTACTAGCTGCCTTGGCCACCAAGGGCAACGGGTTGACCAGCGCCGTAAAAGCGTCCCCGAGGCCATCACGCATGTTGGTTGGGCCAATGATCGGCAGCACGATATGAGGCCCCGGAGCCATACCGCTGGCGCCAAAAGCCTGGCCCAGGTCTTCCTCGCGTTGTTCCAAACCCATTCCGGTCGCCGGGTCAGAGGTCCCGCCAAAACCAACCGTCGAGTTAATGAAAAACCGCTTCGTTGCCGTGGCAGCATTGTCTGTATCGCCCTGAAGAAGACTGCTGACCGCTGTTACCGGCTCACTGATGTTGGAAACCGCATTGGATACAGCGTCCTGAACCGGTTTGGGCGTGACCGCTTGATATCCATCAATCAGCGGATCGATGATCGCGCCGCGAACAACCGTGTTGAAGCCGGACGTAACCCGGTTGATGCTTTCAAAGGGATCGCTGGGTGTAAGGCTATCACCCGTAGCCTTGGCCTCACTAGGCGGCACCGGAGGGTGCTCGCCTGCCACGGCTGGGGCGATAAGGAAAATCCCTAAACCAGTCAACAAAAGAAAACGGCCACAGGGACCTTTAACGGCAAAACTGAGCATCGGAAAACCTCCAGGGCAGAACTTTATTTTTGAAACCGCGTAGTTTAGCACATTTTATAGGCGATTTTGGAGAGAAAAGACCAGAGGCTAACGTAAAAAAAGCCCCGGCTAGCCTTACGGCTCCTGCATTTAGAGTTCTTCGAGCGGCAAAACACCAATGACCTTAAAGCCCGAGGCGATCACCGTAGCCACCCCCTGAACAAGCCCTAAGCGCGCCAGAGACAACGGCAGGTCTTCGCTGACGATGAACCTCAACGTGGCATCATCATTGCCTTTGTTCCAAAGCGCATGAAAAAGGGTCGCCAGATCATTCAAGTAATAGGCGACACGGTGAGGCTCATGGGCTTCGGCGGCGTTTTCCACCAGCCGCGGCCAGGCCGCCATTACTTTGATGATCTCCAACTCCGAAGGGTCCGATAAAAGATTCAAGTCGGCGGCGGCCAAAGCCGAAGCGGAAATTTTATCATCGCCCCACTCGGTGGTGGCATTGCGCAATACCGAACGGCAACGGGCATGGGCGTAGTGAACATAGAAGACCGGGTTATCCCGGGACTGCTCCAATGCCTTTTCAAGGTCGAATTCCATCTGAGAGTCATTTTTGCGGGTTAGCATCATAAACCGGACGACATCGCGACCGACTTCGCCGATCAGATCGCTAAGAGTCACGAAGGTGCCTGCCCGCTTTGACATCCGCAACGCCTCGCCGCCCTTTTTTAGATTAACCATCTGGCAGATTTTCACATCCAGATTGGCTTCACCGCCGGACACCGCGCCGACCGCCGCGTTCATCCGTTTAACATACCCCCCATGATCGGCGCCCCAGACATCGATCATGGATTTGAACCCCCGCTGGAACTTGTCCAGATGATAGGCCATGTCAGTGGCAAAGTAGGTCCAGGTACCGTCCGACTTCTTTAATGCCCGGTCAACTTCATCTCCGAATTGGCTGGCCTTAAACAGCGTTTGCGGTCTGGGCTCCCAATCATCGGGGGTCTTTCCCTTGGGCGGCTCAAGGATGCCGGTGTAGACGAGATCCATCTTTTCCAATTTCTCAAGCACACCCTCAACCGAACCTTTTTCGACCAGGGCTTTTTCCGACGAGAACACATCGAAATCTATACCTAGAGATTTAAGGTCTTCACGTATGGCATCCATCATCATGGTTACGGCGAAGGAACGAATGTCTGCTAACCAGACCCTTTCATCGGCGTCGAGCCATTGGTCGCCAAATTTTTTGGCCAAGGCTTCTCCGACAGAAATCAGATAATCGCCAGGGTATAACCCTTCCGGTATTGCCTTGATTTTTTCCCCCAGCGCCTCGCGGTAACGCAGATAGGCCGAGCGTGCCAGCACATCAACTTGGGTGCCGGCGTCGTTGACATAATATTCGCGGGTGACGGCATAACCGGCCTTTTCCAACAATGAGGCCAGAACATCGCCGACCACGGCGCCGCGAGCATGGGCCACGTGCAACGGACCAGTGGGGTTGGCTGATACATATTCGACATTGACCGCCTCCCCTTGACCAAAAGTGGAATCCCCGTATGACGTTCCGGCCAGCAGGACTTCCTCAAGCCGCTGATGCCAAAACGCAGAATCCAGACGCATATTGATAAACCCAGGCCCGGCGATATCCGTCTCGGTGATCCACTGGATGCCAGCCAACCGTTGGCTCAACACCTCCGCCAGGTCACGCGGCTTCATACCCGCAGGCTTAGATAACACCATCGCTGCATTGGTGGTGATGTCACCATGCGCCGCCTCGCGCGGTGGCTCCACGGCGATACGCGCCGTGTCCAGTCCGGCGGGAATTGTACCTTGGCCGGCCAATTCATCGACAATGCGGATGATTTCATCGCGGAAGTGTTGGAAAAGATTCATAAACTCAAGGACCGATCAGTCAATCGCAGGGGTCATTTTTAGTTTTCCAGGGGCCGTTGATACTTGAGAGCCTAGCCTCAATCAACCCGCGTTTGCCAGCGGAACCATGAACACAGGCAGGACTTGACCCCAGGCGCCGTGGCCTGTCACTGTGAATGGTCTGTTCAAGTTATCGGGTTCTTATTCTGATGAGCAATAAAAACAAGATTGACGTTAAGGGCTTTAAAAAACGTTTAATGTCGATGCGCATCGAAGTCAAAGCGCTTTCCGAGGCCACCGCAGAAGCCCGTCAACCGGTGGAACTGGATCAAACCGCGGTCGGACGGCTTTCCAGGATGGATGCGCTCCAGTCCCAGGCCATGCAGCTTGAAACCGAACGCCGCCGCACCGTTGAGAAAATACGAATTGAATCCGCGCTTCAGCGAATCGATGAAGGTGAATTCGGTTATTGCGTGAGCTGCGGTATCAAAATCGAGCCCAAAAGACTGGACAACGACCCGACGACACCGACCTGTTTCGACTGCGCCGAAATGTCGGAAGGCTAGTTACGTCAAGAGCGGTGGCGCCACCAATTATCTTTGTTGATGGAAAAAACTGGCTGATAATGGCGCACGGATCGGGAATCGACAACTTTCTTAATCTGGTTATCCAGAAGCAGCGACCGTGTTTTGCCGGATTTATCATCCTTCCAAAACGCGATCAGAACGGCGTGACCCACCTTTAAATTCAGGTCCTTGACCGCAACGACGCGTAATTCCTCTTCCTTGAACCCCAACTGTATCAAGGACAGATATTTGATAATGGCGTAATCCTCACAATCACCGAAATTCTTCATGAACTCGGCCGGCGTCGCCCAATAATCATTACGGCCCCAATTGTTCTTGTCGGTAATGTATTTTGCTTTGTTCATGCGGGAATTGACGGCCCGGATTTGGGTCAACTTATCTTTTCCCTTCAGAGTTTGAAGGAATTTACTCCAATCATTGTAATCACAGATGTCGAGACGCTCCGATGAACACGCCCTCCCCTTTTTATTTTCCTTTTGCTCTAGGGAATACCGTATCAATGCAGCGCGCCATTTTTTGAAAGGCTTGAGGTCGGATGAGCGCACCTCCACACTATTAAAAAAACTCTGTTTGGGTTTTTCCGCGGCTTCCGCGGGTAATGCCATGGCAACGGCAAACGGCGCCAGTATGATCACCACCAGCCCGAATCGCTTCAATAATCTGCAAATAACTATCCGCATTGTATCTCCACATTACAACGAACCAGCAAGCCGACGATGTGATAACGGTCACAGCTCACGGCGAATGCCACTCGCCCCAATAATAATGTTTCCAGTCACTTGTAAGCAACCAGCATGATTCGGGGGCTTTGACCACTACTGGGCATATGCGATTCCCTCTTGCGTCCCCTCCTGAAGACTCTAGGATGCTGGAAAACCTATAGTTTTTGCGGGGGTAGGTGATGGCTGACGCAGCCGACCAGGATTCCAAAACGGCGGCTACCGATGGCTCATCAGCCGACGGAGCCGGTGCCGAAGAGTCCGTAAAAAAAGCCAAACGTCAGGTTAACAAGACTGCCCTTGGAATCGGTATAGGCATGGCCGTGGCGGTTGGACTGGCCATCTTCGGCAGCTTCTATTTCATCGAAGGCGAGCGTCAACGTGAGGTCCAGGCATGGCAAGTGCGTTTAGGCATCGTCGCCGACAGCCGGACTCAAGCCGTCAACGAATGGATCGCGCAGAATTTCGCCTACATGCGGGAATTATCAGAAAACGCCTCCCTACAACTATATGTGTCCGAATTGGCGGCAGGTGGCGAAGAACCGGAACTGGGGGCCAACCCGAAAGATAAGAAAAACAACGCCAAGTCCGAAGCCGAGGAAGAAGCAGCGTCGGCCAGTTACCTTAGAAATCTTCTTGTGGCGACGGCGGAACGCACCGGATTCAAGGCGCCGCCGCCGGTCGGCGAGGTTACCGCCAACGTGGAACGGGTGGGCGTCGCCGGGATCGGCCTTGTCGATAAGGCAGGAAAGTCTTTGGTCAGCACGCCTGATATGCCGCCCCTGACTGCCAAGATTCGCACCGCCGTTGCCAAGGCGCTGGACGGTGAACCCGCTGTGATCGACATGTATCTGGACGCCAGCGGACAGGCAACCATGGGGTTCGTTCTACCCATCTTTGGTATCCAGGATGATGCTGACGGCGCCAAGGGCTTAGGCGCCGTGATCGGGCTGCGGACGGTCGGAAAAGACCTTTACGACCGACTCAAACAACCGGGCGAAATCGCCAAAACAACTGAAACCTATCTGGTCCGGGATAAGGGCGCTTCGGTGGAATATCTGACCCCGTTGGCCGACGGCACCTTGGCGCTAACGCGGACCATGTCCGGCGATACGCCGGATTTAGCCGGCGCCCACGGCCTGAAAAAACCGGGCGGTTTCGCCATCAAACTCGACTATGCGGGCATTGAGGTCTTAGCCGCTTCGCGCCAGGTTTCCGGCGCGCCTTGGGTATTGATCCGCAAGATATCGCGCGAAGAAGCACTAAGCGCCACCGACACGCGATTGACGACGATGCTGGTGGTGTTCATTTTGATGATCGTCGGCATCACCGTGTCGATCATTGCGGTCTGGCGCCATGGAAGCTCCATGCGCGCAACCCAGGCGGCGGCCACCATGAAGGTGGCGATGGAGAGGTTCGAGAACCTGTCCAAGTTCATGCGTGTCGTTACCAACAGCCAGCGCAGCGCTATCGTCGCCGTCGACGGCGAAACCACCTACACCTTCGCCAACGAGACGGCCTCCAAGGAAGCGGGGATCCCACCCGAGGATATGATGGGCAAAACCATGTCTTCCATCATGGGGCCAATCAAGGCGCAGGCATATGCCGCCATCAACAAAAGCATATTGAAAAATTTCGAGCGCGAGACCCACACCCTGGCCTTCGGTGATGAAGATGCCGATGACATCGAGGGCATTGACGCCTTCCAGATGGTCCAGGCTGATTTCATACCGCTGAGGGGTGATCGGGATTTCCCACCCGCCGTGTTGATGGTTATCAACGACATCACCGAATTGACTCACGAAAGGCGGCGCAGTGAAAAAATGTTGCGTGGGTTGATCAACACTCTGGTCAGCGTCGTCGATCGGCGCGACCCTTTTTCGGCCAATCATTCGTCACGCGTCGCAGAGGTCGCTCGCGCCATAGCCGTCGAAATGGGGTTGGACGATGGCGATTGCAAAACCGTAGACATTGCCGGCAATCTGATGAACCTGGGCAAAATATTCATTTCCACCGAGCTTTTGACCAAGACCAGCGACCTCACCCCCGAAGAGAGAGCCACCGTCGGCAACGCCTATATGGTCACTGTAGATCTTCTTAAAAACGTCACCTTCGAGGGGCCGGTGGTTGAAACAATCCGCCAATTGGGCGAGACCTGGAATGGCGGCGGTCCACTGGGCCTCAAGGAAGAAGAAATCCTTGTCACCGCACGTATCCTTGCCGTCGCCAATACCTTTGTCGGCATGGTCACGCCCCGCGCCTATCGGGCCGCCATGCCGTTTCAAAAAACCGCTGATATTCTGATGGAGGACACCGGCGTAAAACTGGACCGCAAGGCGGTAACGGCGCTGGTCAATTTTCTTGAGAACCGGGGCGGCAACCGCCGTTGGGCGAACTTCAGCGAGGCCCCCCAAGACACAATCGAAGATGCTTCCCCCCGCCCCACGGAATAAGGCCGGATCAGGCTTCTATTCGGGAAATGAAATCCTGGTATTTTCCAGACGCCGCTCTCGGAATGTCATCAACAAAGGAAAAAATCACCGTAAACGGGTGATCAAGTTTGGCAACGACCCATTTCCGAATTCCATCTTGTTCCTGTTCGGTGAGTTCCCTGTCCACGACCAAACGGACTTCAATGGTCTTTAGGTCGTTTTGCACAAATTGATATTGGCGAATAGGGGCAATCTGCAAAAATGTTTCTATGTTACCAGCGCTGAGCAGGGTCCAGCGGCTTTCGCCGCCGGGCAATGTCACCATGTCTTGTTGACGGCCGATAATACGGGAAAGGACAGGCAGTCCCCGGCCACATGGGCATGGCGGGCCGAGCTCGGCGAAATCACCGATTTCATATCTGATTAGGGGCATGGCAAAATTATTCAGCGGTGTCACCACCACCCGGCCGGTTTCTCCCGGGCCGCAAGCATTTCCATCATCGTCCAGGACTTCGATGAAAATTCCTTCGGATTGAACGTGGTAGTGTTCGTGTTCCGGGCACTGCAGGGCCATATAGCCAACATCCCGTCCCGTATACATATCCGCCACCCCTACGTTCCAAGCCGCCCGACAAACATTGCGGACATCGGGGCGTAACATTTCTGAAATCGTTATCACCTGACGCAGGTTATCCAGAGGAATACCCTTTTCAAGACAATAGATCGCCAACCGGTGAACGTTGGTGGGGTGGGTCAACAGGTAGTTCGGATCCTCGCGACGAAGCCAATCAACCTGCTCGGCAACGGTGCAGTTGATGTTCAGGCTGACCGTCGGCCCAGTTTTGAAAATATGGCTGCTCAGGCCCCATCGCGACGAACGGGTCCCATCGGGGTAAGGATCCTGGCCTTTCCCGGAATTACGGACCACCGCCAACTTGCCCCTGAATTGGCGACGGTGCCAAAGGTGCTCCCTGATGGTGAATGCACACCAGATAAGGTTGCTCCGTTCCGTCCTCAAAACACGGATCGGGCGGCCTGTCGTCCCTGAGGTATAGATACTGGTGACACGGCCATGACCACGGGGAATGGTGCCGCTGTGAAGATTTTCTCCGGCTACCTGAATATCAGCGCGCTGTAAAATCGGCAGCCCCGCCCATTCCTCAGGCGTAACGTGGGCGGGATCGGCAATCGCGCAAGCCTTCAACGTGTTGCGATAATAAGGAACGTTATCACAGGCATGCGCCAGCAAAAGGCCAAGTTTGTTGAATTGATTGTCCAGAATTTTTTCGGGCGTCCACCATTCCGTCAGCCCAAACTGACTGACAATGGATAGCATCGCCCTGCCCTTTGAGGATCGGACAACGGTTGGGGCAACGCCTTGCGTAGAGGTTTTTTCGGGCGGCGGGTTCATCATGGCAACACCAAGAATAGACCAAATTCAAAATTCATCGACATGAAACAACGGCGGCCCCCAAAGGAGCCGCCGCGTTCGTTAGGATTGGTTTGATCCTTAACCGGCGTTGTCGATGGTGATGGTGACTCCGCTGCCATTATCGGAAATCGAATATCCATCGCTGGGATCTCCATCATGATTGGCATCCAGGTCAGTAAGGCTGACACCGTCCAGTGTCACGGACGTTTCCTCGACACCGCCGAAGGTTACAACCACATCGCCATCGGCGTTTTCGCTGAGGACAAGGTCATCCATGTGGAATTCCGCGCCTTCGAAGACCAACACGTCTTGCTGAAGGATATCGGTGACGATGTCGTGGCCGCTGGCGCCGTCAAACATGAAGGTGTCTGCGCCTTCGCCGCCTTCCATGCGGTCGTTGCCGGCACCGCCGGTGATGACGTCATTACCCGCGCCGCCCAGGATGAAGTCGTTGCCGGCGCCGCCGTCGATGACGTCGTTGCCGCTGCCGCCATCAAGGTAGTCATCGCCTTCGCCGCCCTTGAGCACGTCGCGACCGCTGGAACCGAACATGGTATCGGCACCGGAACCACCATCGAGGGTGTCATCGCCGCTGGAACCGAACAGGACATCATTCCCGCCGCCGCCGAAAAGCTGATCGTCACCGCCCCGGCCCTTGAGGATATCGTCGCCGCTGCCGCCGACCAGAATGTCCATGCCGCTGCCGCCCTCGAGCGATACAGAAGTATCCGCAACGGCGCCAACATCAACGTGAACCGACGTCAGGGCCGTCGCGATATCGCCGTCATTCTCGGTCGCCACGGCGGTTATCGACAGATCGAAGTCCTCGTTTACGGTCTGGTCGGTGGTCAGGGTCAGGCCGCTGAGTTCACCGGCCAGCAAGGTCCAGGTGCCTGCCGGGCCTTCAATGCCCGCCGACAGGCTGGCGCCCGAAGGCACACCGCTGACAACGACGGACAGCGTTTCCGAACTGTCCGTATCCGCCAGCGCACCGGCGATTTGCAGTTCGAAGGTTTGCCCGGCGGTAACGGTGCCATTGACGGAGCCGCCGTCATCGATAATCGCCTGACCGCCGGAGTTGTAGAGGGTCTGTATTTCGGCGGCGGACAACGGTTGGCTCATCATCGAAAATTCATCGATCTGACCATCAAAATAATCCCTCAGATGGTTCGCTTCTCCGTCGTCGCTGGACCAGGAATTGGCGCCAATGACCAACGGTTCGTCGTTGTTTTCAATACCGCCCGTATAAGGATCACTATCGACAAGCTGACCGTCCACATAAAGCTCCATGCCGTTTTCGCCCCAGTTGAAGGTGACCTGACTCCAGCTGTTGTCGGTAAGCGACCCGCCTTCAACCCAGTAGCTGTCTTCGCCGCTCTGCAAGCGAATTTTGACAACGCCATCGTCGACAAAGGCGGTCAGATGTCCGCCATCGTCATAGCCCGATGAGTCCTTGGAGAACAATCCTTGCTTGTCATTGACATCGTCGGAATTGAACCAGACGGTGATCGAACCGCTGGACAACTCCATACCCGAGGAATGATCGACTTCGATATGGTCATTCCTGCCGTCGAAGTCGCCGGTCCCGGTGCCAATCCCGCCTCTATCGGTCTCGGATTCGGCGCCACTGTGGTAAGTTGCGGTGTTGCTACCGGCAGAGTCGATCAAAGACCCATCATTTCCCTCGTTCATCCGGAAGTAGGCAACGGGGTCATGCTCCAGGATGGCATCCTGGTAACTGACTTCGTTACCAATGGAGGCAAACACCGTCGGTGCATCGGCAACGCCGACCACATCAACGGTAATTGTTGCCGGCGCGCTTGTCGTCGTCGCGCCGCCATCGGCCTCGGTCGTGGTCGCCGTCACGGTGAGGTCAAAATCGACATTGGAATCGGCTGCCGGGGTGATTTTCAAAGTACCCGCATCCGCACCATCCACGGTCCAGGTCGTGGTGCCATCGTCATTGGTCACAAAAGTTCCCGATGACAAGATTGCGCCGTTTGGCACATTGGAAATGGTCAGGGAAAGCGTCTCCGAACCATCGGTGTCAACCAGCGCCGCCGAAATATCGAGGACAATTGCCGTATCCTCGGCACCGGTGGCATCATTAACAGACAGCGTCGCGCCATCGGCCGTGGTGTCGGCAACAACGACCGGGTTCACGGTCACATCGATGGTCCCCGTCGCATCCGCCGTAGAGGTGCCGTCCAGCGCCGTCGCGACAATAGCCAGCGCGATGGAGCCGGCAAAGTTCGCAGGCGGTGTCATCGTCAGGTTATTAAGCGCACCCGCCGAAGGATCGAGTGTCCAGGTGCCTGCCGGACCTTCAACGCCAGCCGACAACGTCGCGCCAACAGGCACGCCGCTGATGGTGACGCTCAAGGTCTCAGAGGCATCCGTAACCGCCCCGGAGATATCCAGCG
>JAQBYB010000091.1 GCA_027624235.1 Pseudomonadota bacterium
CATTATGGTTTAAGACGAAGGGAAGGGCGGTGCAAGGGCGAACGAGTCTGGCTTTTTAGGCGCTCAGGTAGGTTGAAAGGCAGGAGATAGCGCCGACGATGATGGAGGCGATAGTCATCATCATGCCGGCCTTCCGCGCCATTAAATTTTTTGACGTCAGGGCAAGGGCGTAGGCATGTAAAAGCCGCCCTAAGAGCAACAACAGGGCGGCGGTGTGGATGACAATAATGGGCGCACCGCCGATTTCGGCGAAGGCCATCAGCAACAACGATTTCGGAACGTACTCGGAAAAATTTCCGTGCCCTCGGATCAATCGGTTGAAGCGATCATCGCCGCCGTCGCCGAGGCTTACGCGCAGACGGTAGCGGCCTTTGATTACCGCAAAGGTGAGGGAAACATAGAGGAACGCCAGTAGGGCGGCGTAGACCGGGGTGATGCTGAGTGAAATTGCGGGCATGGCAGGAACTCTCTTGGGGCGGCGGTTCAGGATTGGTGCTTCTAAGGCAACCAACATAGAAGTCCAAGTATGACTTGTCAAAAAAAAGAAACTTTATTTTTTAAAGTCTATGGGGTAAACATAGGCGTCATGACCAAGCCATTTAACATGAACTGCCCGGTGGCCAAGACGCTGGATGTGGTCGGCGAACGCTGGACGCTTTTGGTTCTGCGCGAGCTGTTTCTGTTCGGGGTCCGGCGGTTTAAGGATTTAGAAGACTCGCTCACCGGCGTTGCCTCGAACACGCTGTCGGCGCGCATCAAACGATTGGAAGAAAACGGCGTCGTGGATGCGCGTCTCTACAGCGACCACCCGCCTAGGGTCGAATATTTTCTCACCGACAAGGGCCAGGCCCTGGGGCCGGTGTTGCAGGCGCTAAAGGGGTGGGGCGACGAATACGGGTAAGTGGCCGTTTGTCCGTTAAAAGGCTCCGAGCACGGACGCCATCTTGCCTTTGAGGGTTTCGGCGTTGAACGGTTTGACGATGTAGTTCGAAACACCTGCCTTTTGGGCGGCAATGACGTTTTCGGTCTTACTTTCAGCAGTGATCATGATAAAGGGAATGTGCTTCAGTTTTTCACTGGCGCGGACCTCCCTCAGCAATTCGATCCCGGTCATCGGTTCCATGTTCCAATCGGAAATGACGAAATCGAACTTGCTCGCGTTAAGTTTTTGCAACGCTTCGCCGCCATCCATTGCCGTATCGACATTGTTGAAGCCGAGTTGTTTGAGGAGGTTCTTTAAAATCCGGAGCATCGTATTGTAGTCATCGACGACCAGGATTTGCATATTCTTATCAACAGCCATGTTTACTTCCGATCTGTGCTCTCATTTCTTCGACAAGATAACGGTTAGCGGGAGTATAACATGCTCCCGCCCCAATATGTCACCGCGTAATCTATAGGACAAATTTAACTGTAATATGTCCGAAGCATGTTTTTGTATGTCAGTATTTATATTCCAGGGAAACAATTTTAGTAAGTTTAATACGCTTTGTGGCGCCTAAATCGTCCCCAGGCCATCAATTTTAACCGGAATCGGAGAAATCAGAAGCTATGAGCGAATTTAAGCGTGCCCATCGTCGCTATGGCCTTACCTCTGTTGCCGCCGTTGTCGCCGGTGTCGTTTATCCGATCCAGAACGTCTCGGCCACCGGGATTCTCATCGAAGGATGGGAAAATCCGCCGCCTCAGGGCACCACCGGCATGTTTAGCGTCCGTGCGCCGTTGGCGGACCGGGTCGAATCCGTTGAAATTACCGGCACCGTTGTCCGCGTCCAGGATGATGGCGCCGTCGCGCTTAAATTTGAGACACCGGATAAGGACTGGCCGAAACTGCTGATCTTTCTGGATAAACAGGAACAGCTTGGCCGGTGGGAAGAGGGCGCAGAGGGTTAGCGCTCTAATCCAGTTCGCACCACACCGGCGTGTGGTCGGACGCCTTTTCCATACCCCGTGGCGTTTTATCGATTCCCGATGCCTTGAGCCGGTCGGCGGCGCCGGGGCTCAGCAACAAGTGATCGATCAGCAATCCGTTGTCCTTGGCCCAGGCGCCGCGCTGATAATCCCAATAGCTATAGAGATGGGGGGCGGTGTTGAAGGCCCGAAAGGCGTCGGTCAGGCCCAGATACATCAGTTGCCGGAACCGCGCCCGGCTTTCCGGCCGGCACAAAGCGTCGTCTTTGAACCCGGCCGGGTCGTACAGGTCCGTATCGGTGGGGCAGATGTTGTAATCGCCGCCGAGGACAAAATCGTCCTCCGTCTTTAACATCGCCTCGGTGTGGTGGAGAAGGCGTTCCATCCACTTGAGCTTGTAGAGGTACTTGTCGGAATCCTTGCCGTCGTCGTTTCGGGTCGGGTTGCCGTTGGGCAGGTAAATCGAGCCGACACGAACCACCTTGCCGCCTTTCGGCGTCACCAGGGCTTCGATATAGCGGGCATGGTCGTCCGATGCGTCGCCGGGAAGGGCGGTCAGTTCGACCTCGATCGGGAGTTTCGACAGGATGGCGACGCCGTTATAGGTTTTCTGGCCGGAAACCGCGACGTTATAGCCGAGGTCGCCAATTTCGAGCGCCGGAAAGGCTTCATCGACGCATTTGATCTCCTGCAACAACACGACATCGGGCTGGAATTGCTTGAGCCATTTCACCGCCACCGGCAGCCTCGCCTTGATGGAATTGACGTTCCAGGTTGCAATCTTGACCACAGTTGTTTCCTTCGGTTGAAATATCGTAATCTTTGGGCCGCTGACATTGACCTTCGCGGTCTGGCTCTTCAAATTCAAGCAGGGAAAGGGATTAAGTGATGACTTTTTTCAAATCTCTGATGCTTTCGTTAAGTCTCGCCGGACTTACCGCGTTTCCGGTCGCCGCCGGAGAGGTCCTCAATATCAAACCGCGTGACGGTGTTTTCCTGAGAATGCTGATTGATGAAGTTCCAGACGGTGCCAAGGACGTTGTCGTCCTGTTTCCCGGCGGCCACGGCAGAGTTCTGGTCAAGAAGGACGGCACCTTCAAGGGCACAAAGTCGAACTTCCTCACCCGGACCCGGAAATTGTTCGCGGCCAACGGCCTGGTTACGATTTTGTTCGACGCGCCGTCCGACCATCGCAAGGGCGAAGGGATGACTTTCGCCTATCGCATGACCGAGGAACACACCGGCGATATCAAGCTGGCGATTGCCAAGGTGCGGGAAAGGTTTCCCGGACTTTCGGTGTGGTTGATGGGAACCAGCCGGGGCTCCACCTCGGCCGCCAATGCGGCGGCGAACATCAAGGATGGCGCCCCGGACGGTGTGGTCCTGACGTCAACAATCGGCCAGGCGACAAAATTCGGCGGTAATGTCCTCGATTTCAACCTTGCCGCAGTAACGATTCCGGTTCTGGTCTTCCACCATAACGACGATGGCTGCATGACGACGCCGATTACCGGGGCCAAGAACATCAAGGACGCCTTGATCAATTCCAAGGGCGCTGAAATCATCATCGTCGAGGGTGGCAGCAGCGGCAGCGGCGGCAGCGGCGAGGGCAGGACTTGCGGGTCGCAGTCCCACCACGGGTTCTTAGATATCGAGCAAAAGGTGGTCGACGCCATCTCGGCGTGGATCAAGAGCCACTGACGGGGCGTTAAATCGCGAACGAGGAGCCGCAGCCGCAACTGGACGTCGCGTTGGGGTTGGTGATCTGGAAAAAGGCGCCGCCCAGGTCTTCCTTGTAGTCCACTTCCGAGCCTTCCAGGAGCCCCAGAGACGTCTCATCGACAACGATTTTAACGCCGTCGCGCTCAAAAGTCAGGTCGTCGTCGGCGATGGCGTCGTCGAGGCTGAAACCGTACTGAAACCCCGAACAGCCGCCACCGGAAACGGCGATGCGCAGCATCAAATTCGCGTTGCCTTCGGTTTCGCGCAGCGCCTTGACGCGCTGGGCGCAGGCGACGGTGAGGGTCAGCTTATCGGTGGTTGTGCCTTCGGGCATGGCTAATACCTTTGTTTGGACTGTTCCTTATGTAGTGCGGTTCCGGCGATTGTCAAATGGGTTCAGGATTTCAAGAAGCTTTTAAGGGCGGCCTCGGCGCACACCATGTCTTCTTCCGCCGCACCGCCGGACACCCCGATGGCGCCGACGATGGTACCCCTGACGGATACCGGATAGCCACCGCCGACGGTCGAAAAGCGCCCGCCGGATGATGTATGGATGCCGAACACCAGGCTGCCGGGCTGGCACAACTCATTGTATTCATGGGTCGGGCGCTTCGAGATGGCGGCGGTGAAGGCCTTGTCGGCGGATAGATTAACGCTGAGAACCTTGGCCCCGTCCATGCGTTCGAACGCGATCTGGTTCCCCGATTCATCGCAGACGGAGAAGCACATGTTGACTCCGATCTTGTTGGCCTGTGCGGTCGCCGCTTTTATCAGCTTGTGGGCGTCGCCCAGACTGAGTCGTTTGATGTTGAGCACGGTAGCTGCCTCCCGAAATCTTAAAGTCCGGGTTGATATATCAGCCTTTTCGCAAAAATGGTATGCGCTAGCGTTGCCCGTGCACCGGCCCTGGCGTAGGGTCTGGCGATGACTGACGCGCCGATATCCACGCCCTTATCATCCCTCCCGTCATCCCCCCCGTCATCTCCGGGACTGGCGCCTTACGCCTGCCATGAAGCGGCCAGCCGTGGGCGGCTTTACGATGAGCCGGTCAGTGCGACCCGGCGTTGTTACCAGCGCGACCGCGACCGCCTTATCCATTGCGGCGCCTTCCGTCGGCTCGAATACAAGACCCAGGTGTTTGTTAATCATGAGGGCGACAATTACCGCACCCGGCTGACCCATACGTTGGAGGTGTCGCAAATCGCCCGCGCCATCTGCCGGTCGCTTACTCTAAATGAGGATTTGGGCGAGGCCCTGGCGCTGGCGCATGATCTCGGCCATCCGCCGTTTGGTCATACCGGCGAGGATGCGTTGAAAGAGGTCATGGCCCCCTTTGGTGGCTTCGATCACAATGCTCAATCATTGAGCGTGGTGGTCAAGCTGGAAGAACGCTACGCCGGGTTCGACGGGCTCAACCTGACCTGGGAAACCCTGGAGGGGTTGGTCAAACACAACGGGCCGCTGGTTGGCGGTGAGAAAAGCCGCCCCTTGCCCCGCGTTATCGCCGAGTATGCCGAGATTCAGGACCTGGAACTGGATACCTATGCCAGCGCCGAGGCTCAAGCCGCTGCGTTGGCGGACGATATCGCCTACAACAACCACGATATCGACGACGGCCTTCGCGCCGGGTTATTCAGCGTCGGCGATCTTGCCGATATCCCCCTGGTCGGGCCGATTTTCGCCGGGGTTAGGAAAGACTTTCCTGACATTGACGAATCGCGGCAAATTCACGAGGCCGTCCGCCGTCTGATCGGCGCCATGGTCGATGATTTATTGGACCAGTCCCGGCGCCTGATCCTTGAGGCCAAGGTGGCAACCGCCGATGAAATTCGTGGCCTTGGCCATCCGGTGGTGGGTTTTTCCCCGGATATGGCGGCCCTCGAGGTCAGCGTTAAGGCATTTTTGTTCGACAATATGTACCGCCACGACCGCGTCGCAGAAAAGATGATAAAGGCCAAGCGGGTGGTCCGGGACTTGTTTCTGGCGTTTCAAGCGGACCACCAGCACCTGCCCGATGAGTGGCGCCAAAAGGCGGGGGGCGTCCCTCCGGCAATCGCCGCCCAGATGGTGGCCGACTACGTTGCCGGCATGACCGACCGCTACGCGCTCGAAGAACACCAACGGCTTATAAAATTGGGCGCAATTACTCGATAACGCTTTTTGCCGAGATCAAATATAATAGGGCCGATTCGCAGCCGTCTTTTTAATCCAGTCCCCAGGACATCGCTCATGACTCCTTCAGACTACAACGATCTCAAAGTCACGGCCTCGGATGCGCTGGAATTCGAACCGGTGGCACCGGTGGCGTCGAAACGCCGCTTTGGGTTCAAGCTGGTCGTGGTTCTGGTAGTGGTCGGCGGCGGCGCCGGCGCCTGGGGGCTTTACGGCGATACCCTGATGCAGGTTTTCAGTGGCCGTGCAGGCGGGGTTCCATTGATCAAGGCGCTTCCGGGGCCGGTCAAGGTCAGGCCTGAAAATCCAGGCGGCCTGAAGGTTCCGAACCGGGACAAGCTGGTGTACGACCGTATGAACAAATCTTCCGAAGCGGGTGGAGATGAGGGCAGGGGGCCTGAACGCTTATTGCCGTCGCCGGAGCAGCCGCTGCCAAAACCGGCGGTGAAGAAGATCCCTGAAAAATCCCTGACCGAAATGGTGAAGCCAGCTGCCCCGAAATCAACACCAATAACAAATCCCTTGGCCGAGGTGCCGACGGTGAAGGACGTTAACGCCGCTAAGCGCCCGCCACCCGCGCCGCCCGCCGCCCCGTCTTCGAGCGCCCCGTCTTCAATCACCCCGTCTTCTGTTGCGCCGAAAGCAAGCGAAAGGAAGCCGGCGCCCGCGTCCGCGCCGGCGCCGGCCGCGGCACCGGTGAAGGCGGTCAATAAGACGGAACTTGCGGCGACGGCACAACAGACGGCGCCCGTGCCCCGAAGCAACGCCTATCTGATACAGCTGGCCGCCGCCCGGTCATCGCAAGGCGCGCGAACCGAGTGGGATCGACTTAAGACCAAGAATAAGGATCTGTTGGGCAGTCTGGGGCTGACTGTGACCATGGCCGATTTAGGGCCTGGCAAGGGCATTTTTTACCGGCTTCGTGCCGGCCCCATCGCCAGCGAAGCGGCGGCGCGCACCCTCTGTCAGCAATTGACCAAGCGTCAGATCGGTTGCCTGATCATCAAGCCTGCGCGCTAAGCATTGGCTATTTTAGAAGATAACAACCCGCCCTTTGCCGTGATCTACGGTTGTTCGGGGACGGTGTTGACAGATGCGGAAAAGGCTTTCTTTGCCGATGTCCGACCGGCCGGTTTCATCCTGTTTGGACGTAACTGCCTGGACCCCGATCAGGTTGTCGCCCTGGTGACGGAGTTGAAGAACATATCGGGCCAGGCCGAGACCCCCATTTTGATCGACCAGGAAGGCGGTCGGGTACAGCGTTTAGGCCGACCGCATTGGCCGGATCGCCCGGCGGCGGCGGTGTTCAGGAACTTGGCGGCGCACGATTTGCCATCGGCCACGGCAGCGGCGCGCCTCAACGCGGAACTGATCGCCGCCGATCTGGCCGCCTTGGGTATCAATGTCAATTGCGCCCCGGTGCTCGACGTTCCGGCGGCGGGCGCACATGAGATCATCGGCGACCGCGCCTATGGCGATGACCCGGACACCGTGGCGGCGTTGGGGCTGGCCGTTTGCGAAGGGTTTTTCTCCAGAGGCATCATGCCGGTGATCAAGCATATTCCCGGCCATGGCCGCGCCGGGGCCGACAGTCACCTGGAACTGCCGATAGTGGATGCCGCCGCCGGTGATCTCTCGACTATTGATTTCAGGCCCTTCCAGGCGCTGTCCCGGATGCCCTTCTTCACACCGTGGGCGATGACGGCGCATGTGGTGTATACGGCGCTCGACCCTGATCGCCCGGCGACGACGTCGACCACGGTGATCAAGGATATCATTCGCGGCACCATCGGTTTCGATGGAGTGCTGGTGTCCGATGATATAGGCATGAAGGCCTTGGGCGGCCCGTTCGCGGGACGCGCCACGCAGTCCCTGGCCGCCGGATGTGATCTGGTTCTGCACTGTTCCGGCGAGATGGCCGAGATGGAGGACGTCGCCAAGGGGCTGCGGCCCATAACCAGCGAGGCATCAGCGCGGCTTGCTCGTGGTGGCGCCATGCTCGGCGGGGGAGGAGATTGGGACAAGGGTGCGGCCCAGGCGCGCCTGGATGAAATTCTGGCCACCGGGAGGGCGGGATAATGGACTGGCAAGGGATGGCGCTGACCGTATCGGTCTGGGTTTTACCGGTACTGATTGCCGTCACCTTGCACGAGGCCGCCCACGGCTGGGCCGCCTGGCGGCTGGGCGACGACACCGCCTATCGCATGGGCCGGGTGACGTTCAATCCACTCCGCCATATCGATCTCTTCGGCACCGTGTTGTTGCCTGCACTTTTGTTGTTTGGGTCCGGCGGGCGAATGATGTTCGGGTTTGCCAAGCCGGTGCCGGTAAATTTCGGTGCGCTCAGGCGTCCGCGCCGCGACATGGTGCTGGTCGCCGCCGCCGGTCCGGGATCAAACCTGATCATAGCGGTTGTCTCTGCGCTGTTGATGCACGCCTTGCCGATGTTGTCCGGCGATGTTTATCAGTGGGTCGGCTACAATTTGGTTAATTCGGTGCGAATCAACCTGCTGCTTTGCGTCTTTAATATGCTTCCGATGCCGCCTTTGGACGGCGGCCGGGTGGCAGTAGGGATTTTGCCACCGGCCTTGGCGCGTCCCCTGGCTCGGCTGGAACGGGCGGGATTCCTGATTATTTTAACAGCCATCTTTATCCTGCCCTGGGTTGGGGATAAATTGGGGGTGGACTTGAACGTGTTCTGGTGGCTTGTCGGTGTTCCGACAGAGTATCTTATGAAGATCGTGTTCACCTTGACCGGGCACTTTTGACGCATTGTGTGCTGGCTTTGGAGATTTGATGGAAGACACCGAAACAATCGACCCGACATCAAAGGTGGCCGACGACTTCGCCGAGGGCGGTCCTGAGCGTAGTTCCCCGGGCGGAATTTTCGTTGTTGATCTGGATGGTTACGAAGGCCCCATCGACGTTCTGTTGACGCTGGCCCGCGCACACAAGCTCGACCTGACCAAAATTTCAATCCTGGCGCTGGCCGATCAATACCTGGAGTTCGTCGCCGAGGCGCGACGCACAAACCTGGAACTGGCCGCCGATTATCTGGTTATGGCGGCGTGGCTGGCGTACCTAAAATCGCGGCTGCTGCTTCCCGACCTTGGCGAAGAGGATGAGCCCACCGGCGAAGAGATGGCGGCCGCGTTGGCCTTCCAGTTGCGCCGGTTGGAGGTCATGCAAGACGCCGGTCAAAAGCTGATGGCGCGGTCTCATCTGGGCCGGGAATTCTTCCGCCGTGGTGCGCCGGAAAGCTTCAAGGCCTTGCTCAACCCGGTCCTGCAAGTGACTCTATTCGATTTGTTGAAGGCCTATGGTGATCAGAAGCGGCGGGTCGAGGGCGGCATTCTTCATATCCAGGCCTTCGAAATCTATACGGTCGAGGAGGCGCTGAAGCGTTTGAAGTCGTTGCTTGGCTCGACCCCCGATTGGGAGAGCCTCTGGCGGTTCCTGCCCGAGGGCGTGTTGGAAGGGCTGGTCCAGCGTTCGGCCATTGCATCGACCTTTACCGCCAGCCTGGAACTTGCCCGCGAAGGCAGGGTCAAGCTGCGTCAATCGGGTCCGTTTGGGCCGATTTACCTGAAAGCGGCGGATCAGAATGCGCGCGATCGTGATATGGACCAGGTGGAGCCCTTTGAGCGATGAGCACCTCCGAAGCCCCACAGGATATTCCCGTCGAAGAAACCGAAGAAGACACGCCCCAGGAAGCCCAGGAGGAAGCTCAGGAGGAAACTCAGGAGGAAACTTCAGAGGAAACGCCTGAAGTTTCAATCGACCCCCAACATATGAGGCTGATGGAAGCGATCCTGTTTGCCTCCGGTGCGCCGCTTTCGGAACGCGCGCTCGCGTACCGGTTGCCCGAGGACATTGATCTTAAGGCAATGCTGTCGGCGCTTGAGGCGCATTACGCGGACCGGGGCGTCAATCTGGTTCGCGCCGGCAAGTCCTGGGCCTTTCGCACCGCGCCGGACCTGGCCCAGCAGTTGAATAAGGAAATCGACGTGCCCCGGAAGCTGAGCCGGGCGGCAATCGAAACGCTGGCCATCATCGCATATCACCAGCCGATCTCCCGCGCCGAGATCGAAGAAGTCCGCGGCGTTGGCTTAAGCAAAGGGACGCTGGATGTGTTGTTGGAGGCCGAGTGGATTAAGCCCAGGGGCCGACGGCAGACGCCGGGACGGCCGATGACCTGGGGCACCACCGATGGCTTCCTGGACCATTTCGGAATCGAAGACGTCCGCGACCTACCTGGCCTGGAGGAACTGAAGGCGGCGGGTCTGTTGGATGCAGGACCGGCGATCAGCGTCTATTCAACCGCCGCCGACCCCAACGCGGAGGACGAGGATACCGAAGACACCGATGAAGAACAGGGCGTGCTGCTGGCATTGGTTGATAACGGCGATGACGGCGATGACGGCGATGGCATCGAGGATGATGAGCCAGACCCGGGCGAGGATGAAGCAGAGGATGATTCAGAAACGTCCGAACCCCTCGATCCCGACGACGGCGGCGTGCTTCCCACCTAGCAGGCTGCTGAAAAACCCATGATTTGGTTGAGTGAGCCTTCGAGACGGACCTCCGGTCCTCCTCA
>JAQBYB010000092.1 GCA_027624235.1 Pseudomonadota bacterium
AGCTCAATTAACGCAATTAAGACAGTGGGTTAAAGGTAATTTGAACTAGTTATCTGGTACAGCCCCTTAGATTTTTATAGCCCCTCAGGCGCCGGGCGGGCGCTCCGTGCTCTTGGCTCGCCGCGGTCGCAGGCTTCTCAAGTCAAAACGACTTAGGCCTTTTTGATTTTCGTATTAATTACCGCGCGATCATCACCGAATTGTGGGCATTTTCCATCACTTTGAAAGCGACGCTTCCCATGAAAAAGCGTTGCAGGCCGGTCTTGCTTGATTCGGAAACCACAATCAGGGAATATTCTGGCCCGGCTTCGATAATTTCCTCAACCGGGTTGCCAATGCGGACGATCGTCTCTTTGACCTCGACGCCCATATCTTTCAGCATCTTCTCGGCCTTTTCGACATTGGCCCTGGCTTCGGGTTCCTCCTCCAAATCCAGGGCGACGCTCATTAACGACACCGGACATTCGCAACGGGTCGCCAGTTCCGCGTCCCGGCGCACCATCTCCATGGATACCTCCGAGCCGTCGGTGCAGATTAAATGACCGTGGCCGATGTCCAGGTCGCGGGCAACCAGAACCGAACACGGTGCGTGAATGGCAACCTTCTCTGCAACCGCCGGATCCCAAAACGACCGGGCCATGCCTTTCCAACGGCTCGAGGCGCCAAGGATGATGAGGTTGTATGGCCCCAATTCCCACTGCTCAAGAATGCCGGTGGCAATATCGGTGGCGACCTTTAGCTTGAGCACCACCATGATGCCCTTTTCATTCGTATAATTGATCTTGTTGTCGCCCAGGGGGTCGCCGTCGACATCGGTATGGACAACCTCTTCCTGCCAATCGTCACCTGACATAACCCCCATTTCCTTGAGCATGTCCCGGCCCTTCTTGAGATACTGGATTCCCGGAAGTTCGATCCCCCACTTCAACATGTTCTCGCGCGCAACCCGGACCTGCAGGCCGCCGGACCGCAACCCCTGATCGGTCGGGCGCACATATAGAAGCACGATATCGGCATCAACCCCGCCACCAAGCCGCGCCGCATACCGCAGGCTTTGATAGCATTCATCGGACCCGTCAATGCAAACGAGTATCCGGAAGCGATCTTTCCTCGCGTCCTTAATGTCATGATCGATCATGATCTGGGTTCCCTCCAAAGAGCCCGCATCATAATCCTAACAGAGGCCAGTATATTTTAGCCACCACCAACATGATAACCGAAGATGCTACGGTCATTTTCCACCCGACCTTTAGAAAATCGGTGGCTTTTAGATAACCGGACGCATAAACAATGGTGCACGCCGGGGTTCCGACCACGGTAAGGTAGGCGAAAGACGAGGAAATCGCCGTTATGTAGCCGATAATAATCGGGCTTTCGTTGGCGGCCACGGACATCTTCAGGACGATCGGGCCTAATACGGCGACGGCGGCGCCGTTGGACATCACATTGGTAACACCCGTGGTCAGCGCCGACACCGCGACCCAAAGACCAAATCCTTCGCTCGCGCCGACCGGCGACAGAAACGCCAGGAAGCCCTCGGCGACCCATTGGGCGGCGCCGGTTTCCTTCATTTGCAGACCAAGCGAAATGGCCGCCGCGTACAGCAGCACAACCCCCCAGTTGACGCCTGAATTGATGTCCTCCCAACCTACCAGACCGGCGACCAGAAACGCGGCGGCGCCGGCAATGGCCACGGTGCCCATGCCGATATCGCCGGAAATCGCAATCCAGCCGATCAACACCAGAAAGAAGATTCCGATGGCCATCCAGTCGGCGGCCTTCATCGATCCTTCTTCCTCGATCACGGCGCGCAACTTAACGACGGCTCGGGATAAATCCCGGTATTCCGGGCGGAAAGTCAAAAACAGGATGGTGGTCACGACCGGCACCTGAGCCAGAAACATTGGGTAGGCATGGACCATCCAATCTACATAGCTGACCAGAAACTTCCGCGTTTCCGGGTCGGTGGGATCGAAGAAAAATTCCTTCCAGTAGCCGATCATGATGGCGTTACGCGCGCCGCCGGACGGCGTGCCGATACCCGCCACCGAGGCCCCATAGGCAATGGAAAACAACAGCACGGCGGCCAGATTACGGACTTTCCTGGGATCGTCTGAGGTCAGCGTAATCAGGGTAATGCCGACGGGAAGCATCATCGCCGCCACCGTGTGTTCGCCGACGAACGACGCCAAAATACCGGAAACTACGGAGATGCCTAAACATACCCGCCAGGTCTGGGTTCCGGTCATGCGGACAATCAGCCAGGCGAGCCTTTTGTCCAGCTTTTGTTTGACCACGGCGACGGCCAGCATCAGCGAGCCCATAATGAACAGGACCGAGTCCGTCATCAGGCTTTTCGCCACCTCCGTGGAATCGTGGCCCATCAACACCACCTGGCCAATGATGATCAACAGCGCCACCGTCGGCAACGGCACCGGCTCGGTGATGAACAAAATGACCGACACCACCGACATCGTCAGGACGATCAATCCTTCGCGGGACAGACCTTGCGGTGTTGGCAGTTGCAGCATAAAGGCGCCGCCCAGCATGGCGATGAAGAACCATTTCTTCTCCCAGAAGAAATAGAGGTTCAGCCACGAACTCAGCGCCATCGCCCTTTTTAGGCTGGTTATGCCTTCCGTTCGAATTCGATTCTGAAGGCTCTGAAGTCGAGCCGCGTGATCAGCCATTTAGATTTTCATTGTTAGTTTTCGGCTAGAAAAAAAATCTGCCTCTTGGCTAGCCCCAGGGAGACAAATAAAAGACATATTCACTAATATGTATACGAATTTACCCTCGCATATTATAGGATTATAATAGTTTTTACTGTCAGCGGCCTGACATTTTTCAAGCCCCGGCGGCGGTACGTAGCGCGCCGATGGTTTTTACATAATCATCGCCCTTGAACACCGCGCTTCCGGCGACGATGACGTTGGCGCCGGCATCGACAACGGCCTTGATGGTATCGGTGTTTACGCCGCCGTCGACCTCCAGGTCGATGGCGCGGTCGCCGATCATGGAACGGATCCGGCGAATTTTTTCGAGTTGGGATTCGATGAAGCTTTGCCCGCCGAAGCCCGGATTGACCGACATCACCAAGATCAAATCAACCTTGTCGATGACGTATTCGATGACCGATTCATGGGTGTGCGGATTAAGCGACACGCCGGCCTTCTTTCCCAACGACTGGATGAATTGAAGGCTGCGATCCAGGTGTGGGTCGGCTTCGGCGTGAACGGTAATGATGTCGGCACCGGCGTCGGCGTAATCCTGAAGGAAAGGCTGCGCCGGATTGATCATCAAATGAACATCGAAGACTTTCTTCGTGGACGCGCGAATGCATTTGATCACCGGCGGTCCAAACGTCAGGTTGGGCACGAAATGGCCGTCCATGACGTCAATGTGGATGTAATCGCAACCGGCGTTGTCGATGGCCTCGACCTCGGCGCCCAAACGCGAGAAGTCGGCGGAAAGGATGGACGGGGCTATTTTCAGCGTATCAGCCATGGTGATCCTTTAAACTCAGTTGACCTTCTAACCCTAGTTGACCTTGGGGTCGAGGCTTCCGTCGGCGTACCGGTTCGTCATATCCTCCAACGAGATGGTTTTGATCTTGCTGGCATTGCCCGCCGTCCCGAAGGCCTCATAGCGGGATTTGCAGATTTCGGACATGCCCTTGGTCGCTTCGGCCAGATATTTACGGGGGTCGAAGTTGGACGGATTATCGACCAAATGCTTACGGATCGACCCGGTTGACGCCATCCGAAGGTCGGTGTCGATGTTGACCTTGCGGACCCCATGCTTGATGCCCTCGACGACCTCTTTCACCGGTACGCCGTAGGTCTCGCCCATATCGCCGCCATTGTCATTGATGATTTTCAACCAATCCTGAGGCACAGCGCTTGATCCGTGCATGACCAGGTGGGTGTCCGGGATGCGGGCATGAATTTCCTTGATCCGGTCGATGGCCAGGATATCGCCGGTCGGCGGGCGGGTGAACTTGTAAGCGCCGTGGCTGGTGCCGATGGCGATGGCCAAGGCATCGACCTTGGTCTTTTTGACAAAATCGGCGGCTTCTTCCGGGTCGGTGAGCAGTTGGTCGTGGCTTAACGTGCCTTCGGCGCCGACGCCGTCTTCCTCCCCGGCCTCACCGGTTTCCAACGAGCCCAGGCAGCCGAGTTCGCCTTCCACCGAAACCCCACAGGCATGCGCCATGCCGACCACCGCCGCCGTGGTTGCGACATTGTAGTCGTAAGGCGCGGGCGTCTTGCCGTCTTCCAACAACGAGCCGTCCATCATCACCGATGAAAACCCGGACTGAATGGAACGCTGGCAAATGCTCGGCGACATGCCGTGGTCCTGGTGCATGGAAATGGGGATGCCGGGATAGGCCTCAATGGCGGCAAGAATTAAATGGCGCAGGAACGGCTCGCCGGCGTACTTGCGAGCGCCCGCCGAGCCTTGCAGGATGACCGGGCTATCGGTCGCCTCGGCGGCGATCATGATCGCCTTCACCTGTTCCATGTTGTTGACGTTGAAAGCGGGAATTCCGTAATTATTTTCCGCCGCGTGATCCAGTAGCTGTCGCATTGAAACTAAAGCCATCGATAATCCTCCTCAAAAAAGTCCTATTGTTCCTAGATCGACCCTCCCGGAACGAAAACAAGGTGTTAGCATTATAAGCGGCTGTTGACGGCTTCCACCACCTTGGCCGGGGTAATACCGAAGTGTTCAAACAACTCCCCCGCCGGGGCCGACGCGCCGAACCCGGTCATGCCGACAAATCCGCCGTGGGAACGAATATAGCGATCCCAGCCCATGCGAATGGCCGCCTCAACGGCAACGCGAACGGTGCCGGGGCCCAATACCTTCTTGCGGTAAGCCTCATCCTGTTCGTCGAACAATTCCCAACACGGCATCGAGACAACGGCGGTCGGGGTGCCGGCGGCCTGTAGCGTATCGCGGGCCTGCATGGCGATGGACACTTCCGAGCCGGTGGCAAACAGCGTCGCCTTGCGGTCGCCGTCGGCCTCGGCCAATACATAGCCGCCCCGCGCCGAAAGGTTTTCGTCGGTGTGTTCTGTCCTCAGTGTCGGCAAGCCCTGACGGGTCAGCACCATACCGGAAGGCCCGTCCTGGCGGGTAAGCGCCAAGGCCCAGCATTCCGCCGCCTCAACCCCATCGCAGGGCCGGAAAACATTGAAGTTGGGCATGGCGCGCAACGACGCCACCGTTTCCACCGCCTGGTGTGTCGGCCCGTCTTCGCCAAGGCCGATGGAATCATGGGTCAGCACATAAACGACACGCTTTCCCATCAGCGCCGACAGCCGGATGGCGCCGCGCATGTAATCGGCGAACACCAGAAATGTACCGCTGTAAGGAATTACCCCACCATGCAGCGCCAGGCCGTTCATGGCCGCCGCCATACCGTGTTCGCGGACACCGTAATGGACATAGCGGCCGGCATAATTATCCGCCGACAAAACCTCGGTCGACGACGTCTTGGTGTTGACGGACCCGGTCAGGTCGGCCGAGCCACCGATCATTTCCGGAATGGCTGCGGTCAGCGCCTCCAGGGCCTTGCCGGACGCAACACGAGTCGCCCATCCGGGGGCTTCCTCGGAGACCGCCTTTTTGTGGGCAACGACGACGTCTTCCCAACCTTTCGGCAGGTCGCCGTTCATGGCGCGCAGGAAATCATCCTTGGCGGTGCTTTTGGCCAGTCGCCCTTCCCAGGCTTCACGGTCCGCCGCCCCCTTGCCGCCAACGTGGCGCCAGGCCGACGCAACATCTTCGGGGATATCAAACGGCGCATGGGGCCAACCCATGGCGTCCCGCGCCAGGGCGATTTCGTCGTCACCCAAGGGGGCGCCGTGCGTGGCCGACGTGCCTTCCTTGTTGGGGGCGCCACGACCGATGGTCGTCTTGCACGCGATCAGCGTCGGCTTGGCGGAACCCTTGGCCGCCGTAATGGCTTTTTCGATGGCGACCGGGTCGTGGCCATCGACAGCAATACCGTTCCAACCAGATGCCTTGAAGCGAGCCGCCTGATCTTCGATGGTGGTCATGGCAACCGGGCCGTCGATGCAGATATTGTTGTCGTCCCACAGCACGATCAACTTATTCAGTTTGAGGCTACCGGCGAGCGATATGCCTTCCTGGCTGATGCCTTCCATCAGGCAGCCGTCACCGGCAATAACATAGGTCCAGTGATCGACCAGATCGTCCCCGAAGCGCGCATTCAGGTGGCGTTCACCCAGCGCCATGCCGACGGCGCTGGCGATGCCCTGGCCCAACGGGCCGGTGGTAATTTCGATTCCTTCAGCATGACCGTATTCGGGATGGCCGGCAGTCTTGGCGCCGAGCTGACGGAAGTTCTTCAACTCGTCGATGGTCATGTCCGGATAGCCGGTCAGGTGCAACAGTGAATAAAGCAGCATGGAGCCATGTCCCGCCGACAGCACAAAACGGTCGCGGTCATGCCAATCGGACGCTTGGCTGTCGAATTTCAGGAACTTGGAAAACAGCACCGTCGCCACGTCAGCCATGCCCATGGGCATACCGGGATGGCCTGAATTGGCCTTTTGAACAGCATCAGCGGCCAGAAACCGGATGGCATTGGCCATTGCTGCATGGTCTGCGGTCATTAATAAAGTCTCCTGAATGAGGCGATCGGAAGCCCCTGCATTGTGCCCGCCGACCGCGAATGTGAAAGCAATAATTTTCCTAAATCAAATGGCATGGTGGCCAAGGGCGGCCTTGACCATGTGGTAGGTAATCATCAATTGCGACAACGCCAGCGGATGACTGATAATGGGCTTGTTATTGTCATCGGTAAATTCACCGACGTTTTCACGCAAATGCTGGGCTTCGGGAATGAGTTTCCACAGCAGGTCTTCCATGTTTTTGGCCCGCTTGTCGTCAATGCCGCCGGAAATATCGAGAACGTCAACCGGCTTGCCGTCGATATCGCGGGACAGTTCCAGCCGGAAGCCGTTTTTCATGCCGGCGTCCAGGATCGGAGACAAATCCGGGTGCGGCAAGGTCGGGCGCAGCGTATGGCGCGCATTGAGGTGGGCGCCGGTTTCATCCTGGTGGCCATCGGGCGGATAGAATTGCACCACCATGTCGGCAAAGGTGCGTTGCGGCCGGATGAAGTTGGCGCTGTCGTCAACACGCTTGGCCAGCGATGCCTTGACCTGGTCGACGGTGTAGCCGCGCTTTGACGTATCGCGCTGGATTTTCCAATGCACGCGCAGGTCCTCGACCGGTTCCAGGTAGACCTTGACGTCATAGCAAGACCGCATGGCGCGGCTGGTATAGCCCAGCAGCCCCTCCATGATGATGTAATCCTTCGGCTCAATGTATTCGGGCGCATCAAAATCGCCGGTGTGGTGGTTGTAGATGGGCTTCAGGATGGGTCGGCCCTGTCGCAGCATCTCAATGTGTTGTTCCAGAATATCGATGTAGTTGCCGCTCGGGTTGAGCGCGGAAATGCCGTTTTCGTCACGTTGGCGGCGCGAATATTTGTGGTAATCGTCGGTGCAGATGGTGACCACCCGGTCAGGCCCCAGAATTTTGGCGATCCCGGACGTCAGGGTCGTCTTGCCGGCGGCGGAATCGCCGACGATGCCAAGAATAATCGGGTGGTCGACTTTTTTCACCCTAGGCATTCTCAATCTCCTGCCCGGAACCAATCGCTCCATCCGGCGCGTCATTGATCAATTTTCGGTAAGTGATTAGATTTTGACGATCGCCGGTGGCGCCGGAAATAATGAGTGTTTCCGTTCTTTCCAGGCCTGCGGTCCTCTCGACCCCCGAAAACAACAGACCCGTGGTAATGCCGGTTGCGGAAAAGTAGACCTGATCGGAACGAACCCAGTCCTTGGCCTTGAGCCAGCTTTTAGTATCCAGCCCGGCGGCCTTGACCGCCGCTTTTTCGGACATCAATTGCGGATCAAGTCTGCCCAGGAAAACACCGCCCATGGCGCGGATGGCGCAGGCCGAAATAATACCCTCCGGCAACCCGCCGGTGCCCATCAAGGCATCAATACCGGAATCAGGAATCGCCGCCATCAAGGCGCCGGCGACATCACCGGCCGGATAGAGCGCGACCCGCGCCCCTGCTTTGTAGATGCTTTCCACCAATCCGTTATGGCGTGGTTTTTCCAAAACAAAAACCGTTAGCTCCGACACCGGCTTTCCCAACGCCTTGGCCAGGTCCGATAATTTGTCCGCCACCGGGGCTTCGGGGTCGACCTTGCCCTCGGCCTCCTTCGGCGCCACGAACTTCTCCATGTAGAAAGCCGGTCCTGGCTCGAACAAAGTGCCTTTAGGCGCCATCGCGATCACGGCCATGGCGTTGGTCATGCCCTTGGCCAGGTAGCCGGTGCCTTCGACCGGATCGACGGCAATATCGAATTCCGTATGGCGTGCGGCGTCGCCGATTTTCTCGCCGTTATAAAGCGACGCCGACATGTTGTTGACGTCTTTATGGGCGTCGCCGACGACGACCGTCGCCGAAATCGGAAGCTTTGCCAGTTCACCGCGCATCGCCGCTGCCGCCAGGGCGTTGCTCTCATCCCTTTGGCCCCGACCGATGGTACGATAGACGGTGCGGGCCGCCGCTTCGGTGACGTTACGGAGGGCAAAGATGAAAAGCGGCGGCACCGCCTCAGCGGCGCCGGATTGTTGATTGCCGGACTTTTGCTTTTTCACCATGTCCATTCAGACTTTATGGTTTCCCTGTGATGGGGCAGAAGATAACGAAGACAACACGGCGGGCAAACACCCCCAAGGGTAGCATTATATATTCATTAGGGTAGTTCTTAAACAACCTATACAGGTTGGTCAAAGGCGGGCGGGTCCGGGTCCGGGGCGCATCAATCCGGCCCCTTGAGATAGAGGGCGAGGGCCTGGGAGCGACTGCTGACGCCGAGTTTTTCATAAAGATTTTTGAGATGAAACTTGACCGTGTTGATCGAAATTTCAAGGACGCCGGCAATCGACGCGTTGGTCAACCCGTCGGCCAGGGCGGCAAGCAGTTCGCGTTCCCGCGCCGTCAACGTCCCGAAGGGGTCGGCCAGCGGTTTGCTCATATCGATGAAGGGAAACACCATCCGCCCGTCGGCAACCGTGATCATGGTCTCGACCAGGATATCCGGGTGCTCTTGTTTGGAGCAGAAACCCGCCGCCCCCTTCAACATCGCCCGGCGCGGCACGGCGGCACCAACGTCGCCCGTGTAAATGACAATGCGGGGCGCATCTTTTCGCGTGGCCAGGGCATCCAGGACATCCGAGCCATTCATGAAGGGCATCACCCAACCGATCACCCCGACGTCAAAAGCCAGGCGGTCGACTGCCTCCATGAACCGTTCACCATCGGCGGCTGTCGCCACAAGGTTGAAGCGGTCATCGGCCCTGAACAATTCGGCCAGCCCAGCCAGAACCAGCGGCGATTTGTCGGCGACGACGATATCAATGGTGGATAGAGGCATTTTTCCGAAACCCTTCTGCCCTCCCCAAGAGGGTAGGCCCACAACAAATACCTTAAACACCTTAAAAAAGCAAAATTAATGCTCAATCGGGAGCCAGGCAGCATCCTTCAAAGGATTTCCAGGCATGACCAGATATTTGCCTTCTCATCAAAACCTTTTTCCTCAAGGGTGTGGGCCAGTATATCGCCCAGCGAGACAATGCCCACCAGTTTGCCATGCTCGACCACGGGCATATGGCGGAAATGCCTTGCGCGCATCACCTCTGATACTGCTTCGATCTTGTCGCCGGGCGAACAGGCCTGAGGCTCTTCCGTAAAAAGCTGATTAACTCTCAAGATCGAAAAATCATTGCCGCCCTCGGCAACGGCACGAACAATATCGCGTTCCGAAATCAAGCCGATCAGCACCCCCTCATCCAAACAGACGACGACGCCGATTTTGCGCTCGTCCATAAGACCGGCGGCCTCGGCGACTAGGGCATCGGGTCCAATGACCGCGACGTCCCCACTCTTGGTGCTGATGATATCCCGAATGATCATAAGGGCACTATCCTAGCACAACTTAATAGAGCAATTAAAAGGCATGGCGCCGGTGCCAAGCTTCCATTCTGGACACATTCCGAAACTTACATGCGTTCGAATTTCGGTGAATAATGGGGATTGCGCGAATTCAAATATTGGATTTGGCTGACTACTAATTTATGCTATATCTTTTGGCATAGCGGAGTCGTTCGTTGGGTATTCTCATTGCTAGAGCATTTCCGGCTTATTCTGGTGCATAACCGTCGGCAATGAAGAAGTTGAGGCATTCGTCGGGCTTGAACAGGCCGCAG
>JAQBYB010000093.1 GCA_027624235.1 Pseudomonadota bacterium
TGTCAAGAACAAAGAGGGGGTATTTTGGATGGGGCATGGCGCGGGAATTAAGTAAACTGTCCCCTTAATTCAAACTGTCCCCTTAATTCGAAGAACCAAATAAATATGGCTTATTCATTTTTTTTGCTTAGGATCGTCACATGGCAATGAGCAATGGACACAGACATTGCCTTCAATACAATGTCTAAATTCAATTAATTCTCACATAGATTTCCAATGGAACCACAACCATGAAGTTGCCGAATGCCCCTTTAGCTGAAGTGATCTTTGAGCTCCATTGGAGCGTTCAGAGTTTAAAAGTAAAAGGTATGGATATCGTTGGCTTTGATCCTTTCTTCGAGGAATTTTCAAAAAAATTTACAGAAGAGATGGCTAAACAAGCCTTCAGCACTCAAGAAGATCATGCCAGTAACGCTGCACCGGTTCCATATGGTATTGTTTATCGTTATAAAAAGGACCCAAAGAAGCCATTCCCACTCAATCAAATAGGCCACGGTATTTTTGCTTGTAACATTGCCTCAGAATACGAATGGAAAGCTTTTCGCAAAATCATTAGTGACGGCCTGGAGACGACATTTAAAAGCCATCCTGGGACTTTGGGCAAAACTCCTAAAATCGTTGGATTAGAACTCAGATACCTCGATATATTTGACGAAGCTCTGCTAAAGCATCGTTCCGTTAATAGATTTCTCAAAGAGAGCACAAAAATAAAATATGAAGGTCTCGACTTCTTCCAGTCTGAATTGTTTGATGATTTTGATGACACCGTTTTCGTAACAACACGACGATTGAAAAAAGACCCCGACACAAAATTTAGGATGGAGATTGGCCCTGGAAGGTTTCTTCGGGAAAAAGAACGCCCTATTCTCATGAGCCCTATTCTCATGATTAGTAAGGTTGAAAAAAAGCTTCCTGAGATTAACTTAGGAGTAAATCAAAGAACTATTCGTAAAAACATCATGGAATGGGTTGATAACGCTTATTCCATAACGAGCCCATTTTTCAAAAGTGTTATTCACGATGAGCTAATGACAGAATTTAACAAGAAAGAGCTTAAAACAGCCCCTAAGAAAGTGGCTAAGGCAGCCACCAAAAAGGCGGCAAGTAAAGTTGCAAAGAAGCCACATAAGTAAAAGATAGATAGGACGATAGATATGCATGTTTCGCAAGAACAACAATATCTAACAATGACTCCACTTACGAAAACGGGAGGGCTTCCTTTCACATTTGATATTGAAGATAGCTTATCAGATGATATCCGTCACGCCCCCCCCCAAATGCGGACGCCACAGATCAATATTCTTCTGAAACATCATTAGAAATGGGCTCAATAGAATTAGAGCATGACGATAGTAACGTCATTCCCTATGCCATTATGGCGAATTGGTCCGCCCTATCAAAGCTATCAGAAGAGTTATGTAGCGCCGTTTATCATGCTGCTATGTCAGCGGAAAAACGAAGCACGGCTACCCGGCCTGGCATGAGTGCAACTGCACTTTCGAGATTTATTCATGTCTGGGAGAAAGTAGCAGCAGATGCCGCACACCCGTTTTTTAGCGTTTCACCTAAAGGCTACATTGTTGCAGAGTGGCATAATGATCCAAACAACAATCTGACCCTGATGTTTGATGGAAAGGGTACCGTTTTTTACGCCCTGTTTGATGCTGACGCCCCATGTGAAGGCTTCGCAGAAAATGACGCGCAGTATAAAAACACTATCAATATGTTTCTGTCGAGAACGCCAAATCCGTTTAAATGGTAGGACTTCTAGACGTGGCAAAAAAACCGCAATTCAGGGCCAAAAATAAATTAGCACGCTACATACCAGAAGAATATCGGCAGTCTACCAAGCGAGCTAGTGCCTCAGCCTTTATTGAAGACCCTGAAGCGACGAAAGATGGACTCTCTGTTAATTCCTTAGAAATTGAAACAACAAATCAAATAGCTGCGAATTACGCCGCAAAGTTTAGCAAAACCCGCCCTGTAGGGGTTTGCGTTCACACTATTGAGCAATACAATACGGCAGCGATGGAAGCTGGCCTCACGTTTCAATGGGATATTACCATTTGGAAGCACTTCCCACCACCAGGCGGCGAACAGTCCTATGAGCACAACCCCAAACCCCACAACGATTCCCACTCTCTGGTAAAATACACATGCCAATTTAACGATTATCAAGAAATTCGATTTGCAACCCGCATGGCAAATAAGCCTCGCTTCAAAATGGTTTAGTTCCGCGCTTTTTTGTCTCGGCTTGCGGTAAGACCCCAAGACTATCACTCACAAGGTATCGGAGCATCTAATGGCGCTGCGGATGCGGCGAAGACCAGAGACATCGTTTGCTGTCTATACCGTGGACTTGAAAAACGTTCTTGGCCAGATCGAGGCCGACAGTGGTAACATTCATGGCGGATGGCTCCTTTTGCTCGTGGTTGCATAATGACAACCACACTTTGGCACATTGCGATGCCGGGAGCGGGAGCCATCCACCCCATCTGCTATTAGCCCACGCAAAAAAACTCGCAAAATCCCGACACTATTTAGGAAGCCTTGTTCCTAAATCTATTGGTTTCGCTGGCAACCGGCGCAAGGATAGAATGGCCACCCATCCTATAACCAAGCGATACCCCCATGAGCATCGAAAAACAACGCCAACAGGTGATTGACGGGATTGCCCAGGGCGACCTGGACGGCGCCGGGAAAAATTGCCGTGACGGGTTTGAAAAAACCGGGGACGCGGAATTTCTGTTTCTGCTGGCGGTGGTCAAGACCGAACAGAAATTGTTCGACGCGGCGGTTTCGTTGTTCGAGCGCGCGGCGGACGCCCTGCCCGACCGGGCCGATATCGCCTATGGCCTGGGCGTCGCCCTGCAAGCCGGCGGCGACACCGGGGCGGCGGTGGCAGCGTGGCAGCGCGCGGCGGCGCTGGACCCCGATCACCAGGATGCCTGCTTCAACATGGCCAAGGGGCTTAATGAGCTGGGCCGCGATGAGCAGGCGCGCGCGGTCTATGCAACCCTATTGGCGCTCAACCCCGGCCATCTTGCCGGCCTCTACAATCTGGCCAACCTGAATTTTCGCGGCGACGACTTCGCCGAGGCGGCGATGCTTTTTGAACGCCTGGTCGGGCACGCGCCCAAGCACCTGGACGGCTGGATCAATCTGGGCATGACATGCAAGGCCCTGGGCCGCCTCAAGGATGCCGAGGCGGCGTATCAACAGGCCCTCAGCCTCGACCCTGATTGTGTCGAGGCGCACTGGAACCGGTCCAACCTGTTGCTGCTGCAAGGCCGCTGGGATGAGGGCTTCGCCGACTATGAATGGCGGCTCAGGCGCGCCGAAGCGCCGAAGCCGGATTGGCCGAACCCGGTATTGGGCGCTTCGGATTTTGACGGCAAGCGGGTATTGCTGTGGGCCGAACAGGGCGCCGGTGACGCACTCCAATTCCTGCGCTACGCCGCCGCCGTCGCCGAGCCGGCGCAATCGGTCAGCGTCTATTGCCAGCCCGCCTTGAAGCGCCTCGCCGAAACCTGCGCCGGCGTTGATGCGGTCTTCGGTGTCGGCGACGTTCCGCCCGTCTTCGATGTTCATGCGCCGCTGTGCAGTCTGCCCCATCTTTTAGAACAACCTGAGCCATCCTGGCCGGGGCCATATCTGCAGGCGCCGGAAACGGCTTTCCTGGAAGCGCCGCAGGGGGTCCGCAAAATCGGGCTGGTGTGGGGCGGCAACCCGAATTTCGCCGTCGATCATCTTCGTTCTTATCCCGCCGAAACCTATCTGCCGCTTTTGGACGTGCCGGAGACGGCTTTTTACAGCCTTCAGGTCGGGGAACGCTCGGCGGCGGACGCCAGCCCCGCCTTTCAGGACAAGGTCACGGATTTAGGCCCCAGGCTGACGGATTTCGCCGAGACCGCGGCGGTGTTGGCGTCGCTGGACCTGCTGATTACCTCGGATACCGCGATTGCGCATCTGGCCGGGGCCTTGGGGCGGCCGGCCTGGGTTCTGCTGCACACGATCGCCGATTGGCGCTGGTTGCTGGATCGAAACGATAGCCCCTGGTACCCGAGCCTGCGGCTGTTCCGGCAAAAGACATTGGGCGATTGGCCGGCCGTTGTCGAGGTGGTCCGGGCGGCGTTGCTCAGCCGCCCTTGACCCTTGCGGGGCGGGTCGGTGATGCATCGACCGGTTTAGGCGGCAACCTAAAACGGACATGGCGGGTTTCGATTTTTTTCTATTAAGACTTCACGGGGCCGTCCCTGCATGTCATTGTCATTGGGTGCACAAGGGTTTCCAGACGGCGATCTAGATTATTTTATCGCCGCTTCATTGGCTGACCCGGGGGCTAACTCGGGGGCTGACTCGGGGGCTGACTCGGGGGTTTCCTGGGCGGTCGCCAACAGTAACTTAAAATAGGAAGAAATTGGCAACAATCGACGCTGACGGCTGGTCCCGTCCCAGGGTTATTTTCGCCAAAGGACGATCACGCCGTTTTCGGTCCGGGCATCCCTGGGTATTTTCAAACGAAATAGGCATGACCCCTGAGGTCAAAGCTTTGCCGTCCGGGACGCTGGTGACCCTGATTGATGCAAACAGTGAATACCTTGGCGTCGCGACCTTTAATCCCCATTCGTTGATCTGCGGCAGGGTGCTGTCACGCAATTGGAAAGACCTGATCGATAAAGCCTTTTTGGCCTCTCGGCTAAACCAGGCTTTGGCCCTTAGAGAGACTTTATTTTCCGCGCCCCATTATCGCCTGGTTCATGCTGAGGCGGATGGCTTGCCCGGGGTTATCGTAGATCGCTTCGGCGACGTTTTGACGGTTCAGGTCAATACGGCGGGAATCGAGCGTTTGACGCCTCTTCTGATTGAAGCGCTGGTCGATATATTTTCGCCGCGCGCCATCGTGCTGCGCAACGACTCCCCGGTGCGGCAGTTGGAAGGCCTTACCCTTGACCACCGGCTCGCCCAGGGTGAGCTGGATGGTCCCGTAGAACTGGTTGAAAACGGCTGCCGATTTGTGGCCGACCTGTTGGAGGGGCAAAAAACCGGCTGGTTCTTCGACCAGCGGGATAACCGCGCTTTTGTTGCCCAATTGGCCGCCGGCAAGCGCATGCTGGATGTTTATACCTACGCCGGCGGTTTCGCTATTCAGGGCGCGGTAGCCGGGGCGACGGAGGTGACGGCCATCGACCGTTCCGAGGCTGCTTTGGCCATGGTCTCTCGTTCCGCCGAGCTCAATAGGGTTCACGTTACCCCTCGCCGCGCCGAGGCCTTCGCCGAAATGGCCCGCTTGGCTGAGGCCAAAGAACGCTTTGGCATGGTGGTGGTCGACCCTCCGGCGTTTGTTAAATCGCGCAAGGATTTAAGAGCCGGTACCAAGGGTTATCAAAAGATGGCCCGTATGGCCGCCCAATTGGTCGAACCGAACGGATTTTTATTCTGCGCCTCATGCTCCCATCATATGCCGGTTACCGATTTTACCAACGCGATCGCGGCGGGATTGAATGGGGCGGGGCGTTCGGGACGGATTTTACGGGCTGGCGGGGCCGGAGCAGATCACCCGGTCCATCCGTGGCTTCCAGAAAGCGCGTATCTTAAGTCACTTATTTTGCAACTGGATTGAAGCACGGTCAGCTTTCGAGGATGCCGGCGAGCGCTTTCGCCCCCTCCCAAGGGTGGAAAAATAGTGGATTAAATTTTTAAGTTCCGCCGATCCGCTGGCTTGCCCCAATGATGCCCAGAGGAGTTAGCCGAAATGCGACCGCTTATGGTTTCCGCCTCGCCATTGCCGGCCCCGGCCGGGCTTGACCCTTGCGGGGTGTGGTAGCATTGTGGCCGCAACGCCGCTTCAACCTCAGGGTAAGTATTTGAAATGTTTCTACTCCTGGATAACTACGACAGCTTTACCTACAACCTGCTGCATTACATGGGCGAGTTGGGCGTCGAGGTCGAGGTGCGGCGCAACGACGCCATCAGCGCCGATCAAGCCCTGGCCTTGGGCGCCGAGGGCATCGTCATTTCGCCGGGGCCGTGCGATCCGGATAAGGCCGGTATCTGCCTGGAGGTGATCGAAAAAGCCTCCCGGGAAATAAACCGGCGGTTGCCGGTCCTGGGTGTCTGCCTGGGTCATCAATGTATCGGCCAGTTTTTCGGCGGCACCGTGGTTCGCGCCCCCAAGCCCATGCACGGAAAAATCAGCGAGATTACCCATATCGGCAGCGGCGTGCTGACCGGAATCCCGTCGCCCTTCAAGGCGACCCGTTATCATTCCCTGACCATTGACCCCGATAGCCTGCCCGATTGCCTGGAGGTCACGGCGACGAGCGGCGACGGCGTTATTCAAGGCGTATCCCACCGCGAGCTGCCCATTCATGGTGTCCAGTTCCATCCCGAAAGTATCGCGTCGGAACACGGTCATCAGCTGATCCAGAATTTCCTCGATATTGCCAGAACCCGGGAGGCCGCATGAGCGACGCGCTGAAACCGCTGATCGCCAAGGTCGCCGACGGCAATAGTCTAACTGCCGACGAGTCCGAGGCGGCTTTTAATATCATCATGTCCGGCGACGCCACCGAGGCCCAGATCGGCGCCTTCCTGATGGCGCTTCGGGTGCGCGGCGAAACCGTCGATGAGATCACCGGCGCGGTCAGGACCATGCGCGCCAAGGCGCTGGCCGTCACCGCGCCCAAAGGCGCCATAGATGTGGTCGGCACCGGCGGCGACGCATCGGGCACCTATAACATTTCCACGGCGGCGGCGATTGTCGTCGCCGGTTGCGGCGTGCCGGTGGCCAAGCACGGCAACAAGGCGCTGTCGTCGAAATCGGGGGCGGCGGATGTGCTGAGCGCCTTGGGCGTCAACATCAACGCCGATGTGGCGCTGGTCGAACGCGCCATTGCCGAAGCCGGGATCGGGTTCCTGATGGCGACCCGCCACCACAGCGCCATGAAATACGTCGGCCCGCCCCGGGTGCAAATGGGCATCCGGACGATCTTTAACCTGCTCGGGCCGCTGTCGAACCCGGCCGGGGTCACGCGCCAGTTCACCGGCGTTTTTTCCAGGGACTGGATCGAACCGATGGCCAAGGTGCTGGGCAACCTGGGCTGCGAGGCCGCCTGGGTCGTGCACGGCGCCGACGGCCTGGATGAGATGACCACCACCGGGCCGACCTATGTCGCCGAATTGAAGGACGGCAAGGTTTCGACGTTTGAGGTCTCGCCGCAAGATGCCGGGCTGCCGACCGCCAAGCCCGAAGACCTCAAAGGCGGCGACGGCGACTATAATGCAACGGCGTTACGCGCGGTGATGGACGGCGCGGCGGGGGCGTATCGGGACATCACCATTTACAACGCCGCCGGCGCCTTGATCGTCGCCGGTAAAGCCACCGGCTTGAAGGACGGCGCCGCCCAGGCCGCCGCCGCCATCGACGATGGCCGGGCCAAGGCCGCCCTTGACGCGATGGTGGCGATCACCAACGAAACCGGATGATGAGCGACATCCTCACCCAGATCAGCGCCGACAAACGCGACCATGTCGCGGCCTGCAAGCATAACCGTTCCCTGGCCGATCTTGAGGCCGGCGTTAAACAAGCCTCGCCGCCGCGTGGTTTTGCCGCCCGGCTTCGGGGCGCGGTTGAGCGAGGCGGCTATGGGCTGATCGCCGAGATCAAGAAGGCGTCGCCGTCGAAGGGGCTGATCCGCGAAGACTTCGATGCGGCGGCACTGGCGCGCGCCTATCAGGCCGGCGGCGCGACCTGTCTTTCGGTGCTCACCGACGTGCCTTACTTTCAAGGCAGCGACACCGATTTAATCAATGCCCGCGCCGCCGCCGATGTACCGGTGCTGCGCAAGGACTTCATGCTTGACCCCTATCAAATCGTCGAAGCCAGGGCGCTGGGCGCGGACTGCGTGCTGTTGATCATGGCGGTGCTGGAAGACGCCCAGGCGGCGGAACTGGAAGCGACGGCGATCGGCCTCAGCCTCGATGTGTTGATCGAGGTCCATAACGCCATCGAACTGACCCGCGCGCTGACCCTGAAATCGCCGCTGATCGGCATCAACAACCGCGACCTCAAGACCTTCGAGGTTGATCTTTCCACCACCGAAGACCTGTTGGCGGAGATTCCCGAAGATCGTCTTGTCGTCAGCGAAAGCGGCCTGTCCCGGCCCGCCGATCTGGCGCGGCTGTCGAAGTCGGGGGTTCATTGTTTTCTGATCGGCGAGGCGCTGATGCGCCATGATGATGTCGAGATCGCGACCCGGACGTTACTGTCGCCGGTCCAGGCGAAAACAGCGGAGGCGTAAGCATGGCAAAACTCACCCATCTGGACGACGACGGCAACGCGGTCATGGTCGATGTTTCGGACAAGGCCTCCACCGAGCGCACGGCGACGGCCAAGGGTTCCGTCTTCATGGCGGCGCAAACCATGGCGCTGATCATCGGCGGCGGGGTCAAGAAAGGCGATGTGCTGTCCGTCGCCCAACTGGCCGGGATCATGGCCGCGAAAAGAACGCCAGACCTGATCCCGCTGTGCCATCCCCTGGTTTTGTCCTCGGTCAAGGTGGACCTGGTCAGCGACCCGGCGCGCAACGCCGTTGATATTACCGCGACCTGTACGTTGACCGGGCGGACCGGCGTCGAGATGGAAGCGCTGACGGCGGTCGCGGTGGCGGCGCTGACGGTCTACGACATGTGCAAGGCGGTCGACAGAAATATGCGGATCGCCGACATCCGCCTCACCCACAAGGCCGGCGGCAAGTCCGGCGCCTTCGAGGCGGAATGAAGCGCCGCCATGAATAAACCCAAACAAGACATGCTCTCCGTCGCCGAGGCCTTGGTCATCGTTACCAAGGGCGTTGCGCTGGTGTCCACCGAACAGGTGCCCCTGCCCGCCGCCCTTGGCCGGGTGTTGGCCGAGGACGTGGCGGCGCGGCTATCGCATCCGCCGGCCGATGTTTCGGCCATGGATGGCTACGCCGTCCGCGCCGAAGACGTCGCCGGCGTTCCGGTGACCTTGACACAAATCGGCGAGTCGGCGGCTGGGGGTGGGTTTGACGGCGCCATCAGCGCCGGCGAGACGGTGCGCATCTTTACCGGCGCGCCACTGCCGGGCGGCGCCGATACCATCATCATTCAGGAAGTCACCGAAGCTGATGGAGGCTCTGTCATTGTAAAAGAGTCCGCGCCGAAAGGTGATTATGTCCGGGCCGCGGGGCAGGACTTTAAAGCCGGCGAGGTGCTGTTGATCGCCGGACGGGTGCTGACGTCCCGGGACCTGGGCTTGGCCGCGGCCATGAACGTGCCGTGGCTGACGGTGCGCCGCAGACCCCGCATCGCCTATACCGCCACCGGCGACGAGGTGGTGATGCCGGGCGATCCCTTAGGCCCCGATCAGATCATATCGTCCAACAGTGTCGCCATGGGCGCCTACATTCAGGCGCTCGGCGGCCAGCCGATTAATCTGGGTATCGCGCGCGACACCGAAGACTCGCTGCGCCAGATCATCGCCGGCGCCAAAGGCTGTGACTTGCTGATCACCATGGGCGGCGCCTCCGTCGGCGATTACGATTTCGTCCGCAAGGTGCTCGACCAGGCCGGCATGGATTTGGGCTTTTACCGGGTCGCCATGCGCCCGGGCAAGCCGTTGATCTTCGGTCGCCTCGGCGACATTCCGGTGTTGGGGCTGCCCGGCAATCCGGTCTCCGCCGGGGTGACCTCGGTGATTTTCCTCAAACCGGCCATCGACGTGATGCTGGGCATTCCGAAAGACAATGCGCCCGCGCCGACGGCGCTGTTGGGCCGCGCCCTGGACAAGAACGACCGCCGCCAGGACTACCTGCGCGCCAAGCTGTCCCGTGATCAGGATGGCAATCTGGTGGCGACGCCGTTCGAGCGCCAGGACAGCGGCATGATGGCGCGCCTCGCCGCTGCCGATTGCCTGGTCGTGCGCCCGCCCCAGGCCCCTGCCGCCAAAGCCGGCGAGCGCGTCGAAATCATGATGCTCGGCGACGGCGGCGTGCTTCTCTAGGATTCTTTCGGCCCCAACTCCTTCTTTGTTCCCATTTTGGTATTTTTGGACTTGGAGTAATAGGGGGACAGGATAATTGGGGGACAGGCAGGATAATTGGGGGACAGTATACTTATTTTAACTTTAACTTACTAATTTGATTATGTTTTTGATAATTGGGGGACAGTATACTTATTTTAGATAATTGGGGGACAGTATACTTATTTTAACTTTAACTTACTAATTTGATTATGTTTTTTATAAAAATAAGTATAC
>JAQBYB010000094.1 GCA_027624235.1 Pseudomonadota bacterium
GGCTTAAGCGGCTTTTTCTCATACTGCCCATGATAACACCTTTTATGGGTTATCTGGTACAGCCCCTAATATTTAATAACAGCTTCAGGTCCCAATAAATTAGTTAAAGCATATCATAGTATTCGAATTGTCCCTTCGCCTGTGATGGCCGTCACACACCCCTGCCCCTCGGCTTTCCACCTAGCAGGCTGCTGAAAAACCCATGATTTGGTTGAGTGAGCCTTCGAGACGGACCTCCGATCCTCCTCAGCGCGAGGGTTAAGCTATTGTAATTCCTCATCCTGAGCCGGGCGCGCAAGCGGCCGAGTCGAAGGATTGTTGCCGCAAATCCACTTTTTCAGCAACCTGCTAGAGCATTTCCGGTTCACTTGCGTTCACCTAAAATGCTCTACGCCTTTGTTTTAGACGCAAATTCGTCGTCGCGGATGTAACCATCCGCTCGCGATTTGCTCTAGTGGGGCAGCCGCAGCCGTACGCGCAGGCCGCCATTGGGCGAATCGCCTAAAATGATATCACCGCCATGCCCGCGAATGACGTCGCGGGCGAGGGTCAGGCCGAGACCAACCCCGCCGGTGCCAGGATTGCGCGACCCTTCGATCCGATAAAAGGGTCTGAACACTTCATCCCGTTGGTCCTCTGGAATTCCGGGGCCATCGTCGTCGATGGTGATTTCGATGCCGTCTCCGCGTTGGCCGGCGCGCACGGAAACGTGGGCGGCGTACTGGATGGCATTGTCGATAAGATTGGTTAGGCAACGCCTGAAGGCGTTCGGCCTGAGCGACACCGTCAATACCCCTTCCGTGTGCAGATCGACCGCACCGCCACCGCGCCGAGCTTGGGCCGCCACCTCGTGCAACAACGCCGTCAAATCCCCCGGCGTCGGCTCCTCCGTTCCCTCGCCGCGGGCGAAGGCGAGGTAGCCGTCCAGCATGTGTTCCATCTCGGTAATATCAGCCTTCAATTCAGCGATACCATCATCATCGTTCAACATTTCAAGTTGCAGCTTCATTCTGGTTAAGGGCGTCCGTAAATCATGGGATACGCCGGCCAGCATATCGGTGCGCTGAGAAATTTGAAGAACTATCCGCTCCCGCATGGCCAGGAACGCCGATGAGGCTTGGCGTACTTCCGCCGCGCCTTCCGGCTTGAATTCTGAAACGTCACGACCTTTGCCGAAATCGTCGGCGGCGATTGCCAGGCGGCGGATAGGTTTTACTTGGTTCCGCATGAAAATCGTCGCAACAGCGAAAAGGATCAACGAGGTGCCGACCATCCAAATCACGAACACATAGGCCGTCGAGCTAAACATGCGCTTGCGCGTGGTCACGGCATGGAGAACGCCGGACGCCAGTTGAACATCAATAACAACCAGGCGGGGATTGGATTGGGCATCGATCAGAAACGGTTTGGCGACATGGGACCTCATGGCCTCATCCAACATCCGTTCCAACAGGCCGCCGACTATTGGGGTCGCATTGGGAAGCACCGCGTTTTCTTTTAACGATAGCTCCATATCCATGTGGGTGGCCGCCACATCAAAGATCCAGGGATGGTTTTCAGGTCCAGGGCTCCGCCGCATCAGGCTGATGACGGCCGCGATATCACCGGCTACGCCGCGCGCCAGCTTGAGTGTCACCTTGTCCCAATGGGTTTCGTAAAAAATCGCCGCCGACACCAATTGCAGAATCACCAGCGGCGTCACGATAATCAGCAGCGAACGGCCCAATAAACTCTTGGGCAGAAAACGTTTTACGGTGGCGGACATGGTAGCCATGGTGATCCTTGGTGTTCGTATTTATTTCTAGTCCGGGCGCAGAACATACCCCTTGCCGCGAACGGTTTGCAGATAACGCGGTAATTTTGGGTCTTGCTCGATCTTTCGCCGAAGCCGCGTCACTTGAACATCAATGGCGCGACCGCCGCCGCCGGCGCCGGTCAATGAGATCAATTCTTCGCGGTCTAGAATCTCCCCCGGCTGCTTGGCCAAGGCGCCCAACAGGGTCGTTTCCACATCTGTGAGGCGTATCGGCCTGCCGTCCCGGCTTAATTCACCACGGCTCGGCGAAAACACGACGTCGCCCATGCTGACATTCGCCTGCGGCTCGGTCGGTGACGGCAACCGCCTCAAAATATTGTGGAGGCGCAGCACCAGTTCCCTCGGCTCAAACGGCTTGACCAGATAATCGTCGGCGCCGCGCTCTAGCCCTTCGATCCGGTTTTCCGGCTCGCCCATCGCCGTCAGCATCAAAATAGGCACCTTGCTTGTACGGCGAAAATCTTCGGCAAAATCCAGGCCGCTTTCCCCCGGCATCATCAAATCAAGGACGAGGATATCGAAGGCCAGGGTTTTCATCTTGGCCCTGGCATCGACGGCATCGGATGCGGTCACCACCAGAAATCCGTTCTCGCCCAGGAATTTACCCAAAAGATCCCGGAGCCGGTTGTCGTCATCAACGACAAGAACATGGGGAAGGTCCGGGTCCACTGGCTTTTTGCTTGCCCCTGTCGCCATCATTCCACGGCCTCGCGTGGGGCAACCCGGGCACGATCCTGTTCATTGATGATGGCCCGCAGGACGGCGCGGAACCCTTGCGCCGCCTCGGCCCCGGCATCCTGATAGGCGCCGGCAATCAGTTGGCTTTGCCGTTCGGTCAGGCGGCGTTCCAGGTCGACGCCCTTGGCGGTTAAATACAAGTGACGGCGGCGGCGGTCGGCGGCATCGCTGCGCTGAAGAATAAACCCGTCATTGATCAATTGGCTCAACACGCGCGATAGACTCTGTTTGGTGATTTTGAGAATGCCTAACAGTTCCGAAACCGCCATGCCAGGGTGACGTCCGACGAAATAGATAACCCGGTGATGGGCGCGCCCAAAGCCGAAATCAGCCAACAGCGCATCTGCCTCGCCGGTGAAATCACGATAGGCGAAGAACAAAAGTTCCTGCGTCTGGCGCATGCCCTCTTCCGTCAACGTAAAAGAATTATCCGGGCGTTTCGCGTGGGAACCGGCATCGGCCATGATCAAACTCCGAACAGAGGACACAAAAATTTTAAGTCAGCCTTATTGACATATATGCCTACGAATGATACTTAACGCAAGAACATTCTGTTAGAATTACTATTTACGAAAGAAAGTTTCATGCAATCCATCCCTTTCGACGACCGTGACGGCGTCATCTGGTTCAATGGCGAACTGATCCCCTGGCGCGATGCCAAGCTTCACGTTCTCAGCCATGCCCTTCATTATGCGTCATCCGTGTTCGAGGGGGAACGCTGCTATGGCGGTTCCATTTTCAAGCTGACCGAGCATTCGGAACGGTTGGCCTTTTCCGCCCAAACCCTGGGCTTCGAGCTTCCCTACTCGGTTGCCGAAATCGACGCCGCCTGCATTGAAATCTGCAAGGCCAATGACATCGTCGATGGCTACGTCCGGCCCATCGCCTGGCGCGGTTCGGAAATGATGGGGGTTTCGGCGCAGGCGACAAGAATCAACGTCGCCATCGCCGCCTGGGCGTGGCCGTCCTATTTTTCCCCGGAAGCGCGGATGAAGGGCATCCGGCTGAAGACGTCGGCGTGGCGGCGTCCGGCCCCGGAAACGGCGCCGGTCCACGCCAAGGCCGCCGGGCTTTACATGATCTGCACGATGTCCAAGCACGCCGCCGAGGCCGAGGGCTTCGACGATTGCCTGATGCTGGACTGGCGCGGCCATATCGCCGAGGCCACCGGCGCCAATATCTTCATCAGCTTCGGCGACGGCAAGCTGCACACGCCGACGCCGGACTGTTTCCTGAACGGCATCACCCGGCAAACGGTCATCGACTTGGCGAAACAACGCGGCATCGAAGTGATTGAGCGCACCATCATGCCTGAGGAGTTGAAAGACGCCACCGAGATATTCCTGACCGGCACCGCCGCCGAGGTAACGCCGGTCGGCGAGATCGACGATCTCACGTTCACCGTCGGCGATCTTTCCAAATGGATGATGGACGATTACGACAAGATTGTCGGCAAAGACACCCGCGGCGAAGCGGCGGCGGAATAGGCGCCTCGCCCTTCCTTACAGTTTCCCGCCGGGGGTAGCCAATGCCTTTTCCAGCAGTTCCTTGGTGATGAAGTCGAAGGCGTCATCCAGGGAATCCGTCTGAAAAAACAGGTTCAGGTCTTCGGCATTGATGGTGCCGTGCTTGACCAGGGCGTCCAGGTTGAGGACATCGGACCAGAAATCCTTGCCATACAGCACGATGGGAATGGGTTTGCTCAATTTCCCGGTCTGCATCAACGTCAACACCTCGAAGAATTCGTCCATGGTGCCGAAGCCGCCGGGGAAAACGATGATCGCCTTGGCCAGATAGATGAACCAGAATTTGCGCATGAAGAAGTAGTGGAACTCGAAGTTCAGCGCGCGGGTGATGTAGGGATTGTCGTTCTGTTCGTGCGGCAGTGAGATATTCAACCCGGCGTTAATGCCGGCGGCCTCGGACGCGCCCCGGTTGGCGGCTTCCATGATGCCGGGGCCGCCGCCGGAACAGACGATAAAGCGCCGACCGTCGCCTTCCAGATTTTTCGACCATTTGGTCAACCGGAACGCCAGTTGGCGCGCGTTTTCATAGTACGACGACATTTTCAGGTCGCGTTCGGCGGCTTTAATGTCGCCGCCGTTCTTGGTCGCCGCCTCCAGGTCTTTCTCGGCGTCTTCCCGGCATTTGATCCGGGCGGAACCGAAGAAAACCACGGTGTCGCGAACCTGAAATTCCTCAAACCGGGCTTCGGGTTCGATGTATTCGGACAGAATCCGCAATTCACGGGCGACCTTGGACGCCATAAAATGATGGTTTTGATAGGCCTTCTTAGGCCAGTCGGGGGGCAGGTCGGGGGGCCCGCCATGGGGTTTGCCGGGTTTATTCGCCATATCGCCTACTCCGCCCGGCCGGGGTCTTTATTGACCCAGCGCCCCGCCGCCTTGTCATCGGCATTGCGGGCATCGACCCATTGACCGCCGTCGGGGGTTTCTTCCAACTTCCAGAACGGCGCCTGGGTCTTCAGCCAGTCTATCAGGAAATGACAGGCCTCGATCGCCGCTTCGCGGTGGGCAGAGCTCGCCGCCACCAAGACGATGCGATCGCCCGGCTCAAGCCGCCCGTAGCGGTGGATGATCAGGGTTGCTTCCAACGGCCAGCGGTTAAGCGCCTCGGCCTCGATTTTGGCCAACGCCTTTTTGGTCATTTCCGGATAATGTTCCAGGGTCATCGCCTTGATCGTTTGATCACCGGCCATATCACGGACCAGGCCGACAAAGCTGCTGACGCCGCCGACGCTCAAGTTGCCCTTGGAAAGATTTTCAAGTTCCCGGCCGACGTCAAAATCTTCGGCCTGCACCCTGATCATGCGCTTAGCCCCCGTGCGGTTTCATGTCTTGTCAGCCACCGGTGACGGGTGGAAAAAAGGCGACCTCGTCGGCGTTGGAAATAGGATGATCGAGGCCGACATGTTCCTGATTAACCGCGACCTTGACCACGGCCGTATCGGCGAAGGCCTCACCATAGCCGTCGCCGCGTTGCCGTTGCCATTCGATCAGGTCGGCGACCGTGGCGACGGTGTCCGGCGGGGTGATGGTTTCCTCGGAAACACCGGCTTTCTCACGCAACCATGCAAAATATAAAATTCTCATTGTCTTATCCCGTGACCTCGGTGAACGGCAGAAAATCCACCATAGCGCCTTTTTTCATGGTTTCCGTATCTTCCGGCAATTCGATCAGACCGTCGGCATCGACCATGGAGGTTAAAATACCGGCGCCCGAGGAATGATGCTTCATCGCCACCGGCAATCCTTCGCCGTTGATTTTCAATTTCACCCGCGCCCATTCGCGGCGGCCCTTCTTTTTTGTGTAATCAAATCCGGCCACGACCGGATACCGCTGACCGCCAGACTCGGTGGCTCCCGAAAGCAACAACACCAAGGGCCGCCCGATGATCATAAACGTCACCATCGCCGCCACCGGGTTGCCGGGAAGCCCCAGAAACGCGGTGCCTCCGGCCTCGCCCCCGGCTTGGCCCCCGGCTTGGCCCCCGGCTTGGCCCCCGACATGGCCCCCAACATGGCCCAAGGCAATGGGGCGGCCCGGCTTGATCGCCAGCCGCCAGAAATGAATTTGGCCGAGACTGGCGACGGCGTCGCGGACGTGATCTTCCTCACCGGCGGAAACGCCGCCCGACGTCACCAACAAATCGTGATCCGCCTGCGCCGCTTCAAGCGCCTTGGCAATGACCCCGACGTCGTCCTGCAAAATTCCAAGATCGGTGACGTCGGCGCCGAGGCCTTCCAACAGCGCCATGATGGCATAGCGGTTGGCATCATAAATGCAGCCGTCCGGGGCTTCGCCGCCCTCCCTCCCATGACCTGGGTCGCGAACTTCGTCGCCGGTCGAAAATACCGCCACCCGGAGACGCTTGAACACCGTCAATTGCGCCCGGCCGGTGGAGGCCGCCAAGCCGATTTCCTGCGCCCTGAGCCGCTTGCCCACCGTAATGATGGTCGCCCCCGCCGCCACATCCTCGGCTTTAAAGCGCCGGTTGGAGCCTTTCTTCAAACCTGCGGGCAGGATCACCGCGTCACCGTCGACGCTACAGTCTTCTTCCATGAAGATCGTGTCCGGGCCGGAATTTTGGGTTCCGTCGTCGCCCACCGGCATCGGCGCGCCGGTGAAAATTTGATAGGCATGGCCACGGTCGGCGGGGCCGTCCAACGGGTGACCGGCGGCGATGCGGCCACCGACCGGCAACCGGGTGTCGGCATCGGCGTCAAGATCGTCGAAATAGACGGCAAAGCCATCAACGGCGCTGTTGTCATGGGGGGGGACATTGACGCCGGCGACGATATCTTCGGCCAGGATGCGCCCCAAACACTGGCGCAGGGTCACGACTTCCGTTTTCGCCACCGCCGCGACGCGGCCCTGCAACTGGGCAAGCGCATCCGCCAACGGCATCAGGTCGCCGCCAAATGCGAAACAATCGTCCTTAAGCTGCGCCATTTTGTTCCCCGGCTTTTAAACCCGAGGCTTCCAAGCCCAGGTGGCCGACGATGAAGTCGCCGATGGCCTTGACGTCTTCCAGGTCGAGCACCGCGACGTCGACAGTACCGAGATCGGCGTCGGTGGCGACGGCAATGATCGAAGGATCGTCCGGGCTGAGCAGCGGTTTGCCGACGGCGGGGCGGTGGACCTCCATCTTTTGGTGGCCGTGCGACTTGAAGCCTTCGATCAGCACCAGATCGACGTCTTCCATGCGGGCCAACAGCTCATCGATGGACGGCTCAGGGGCATCCCTGTTTTCGTGCAAAATGGCCCAGCGCTTGGCCCCGGTGATCAGCACCTCGGTCGCGCCGGCGATCCGGTGCATGTATGAGTCCTTGCCCTTTTTATCGATGTCGAAGTTGTGGTGGGTGTGCTTCATGGTCGAGACGGAATACCCGCGCCCGATCAGTTCCGGCACCAGCTTGGCGACCAAGGTGGTTTTGCCCGAACCGCTCCACCCGACAAGGCCGAAAATTTTCAAGAGGCTTCTCCGTCCAGGCCGAGACTGGGAGTCTCTTCTTCGCCCGGCCCATGATCGGTTTCGATAATGTGCCTGAGACCGGCCCGCAAATAGTCATGGCCGGTAATCAGCGTCAATATCGCCGCCCCCCATAGTCCCCAAATCCCAACCTCGGTCGTCGTCAGCGGCCCAAAATCGGGTCCTACCGGGCCGACCAGCAGAAACCCCAAGGCCAGCATCTGGATCGTGGTTTTCCATTTTGCCAGCGTCGTCACCGGCACCCTGACCGGAACCTGGGCCAGGAACTCCCGCAACCCCGAGACCAGGATTTCACGGCACAGAATAACCGCCGCCGGCAGCACGGTGAGACCCGAAACGCGGTCGATTCCGACGAGCATCAGTAATACCGAGGCAATCAGAAGTTTGTCCGCGATGGGATCGAGAAACCGCCCGAAGGCTGATTGTAAATGCCAGGCCCGCGCCACGTAGCCATCAAAAAAATCGGTCAGGCAGGCATAGGTATAGGCCGAAAAGGCCAGCCAGCTGCCGAGCGGGTCGGCAACGAACAGCAATAAGCCGATGATTACCGGGATCGCGAGAATTCGCGAAAAGGTTAGTATATTCGGGAGGTTAAACAGCATGGTCCGATTCTATCAACTGCGCAGGGCGCTATTCTAGCCCTAGTGCTCGGTTTCATGAAACCATTCATAAATCCGGTTTGCCGTTGAAGTGTTGATCCCCTCAACCGCCTCCAGGTCGGCGCGACCGGCGTCGGCCACCGCCTTGGCGGCGCCGAAGTGGTGCAATAACGCCTTTTTACGCTTCGCCCCGATGGAGGGAATATCATCCAGGGTTGAACGGGACATGGACTTCGAGCGTTTTTCCCGGTGCGCGCCGATGGCGAAACGGTGGGCCTCGTCGCGCAGGCGCTGCAGAAAGAACAACACCGGATCGCGCGGCGGCAGGCTGATGGGGGGGTGATTGGGGCGATAAATTTTTTCACGCCCGGCGTCGCGGTCCGGCCCCTTGGCAATGGCGACGACGCCGACGTCTTCGATCCCCAATTCCGCGAACACGTCCAGCGTCACCCCCAACTGCCCAGGGCCGCCGTCGATCAGGACCAGGTCCGGCCACTGGCCGCCGGTTCTATCAGGGTCTTCTTTCAAGGCCCGTGAGAACCGCCGTTTCAAGACCTCGCGCATCATCGCGTAATCGTCACCCGGCGTGAAACCGTCGCCGATGTCCGGACCGGTCCCCTTGTCAATTCCCTTATTGATTCCTTGGGCGCCGCGGATGTTGAACTTCCGGTAGGCTTTTTTGATGAAGCCCTCCGGCCCGGCGACGATCATGCCGCCGATCGCCTTGGTGCCGGAGACATGGCTGTTGTCATAGACCTCAATCCGTTCCGGCGCGCCGTCAAGGTTCAGGGCCTGGGCCAGCCCCTCCAGCAAGCGGCGTTGCGATGCGCTTTCGGCCATCCGCCGGTTGAGCGCGTCAACCGCGTTGGCGAGGGCATGGTTGACCAGGTTCAGCTTTGTGCCGCGATGCGGCCGCGTCAGCCGGACGGCATGGCCGGCCCTCACCGACAGGGCCTCGCGCATCAATTGCCGGTTCGCCGGGGTATGGCTGACCATGATCGATTTCGGCGGCTGGGCCTTGGAATAGAACTGCCCGAGGAACGCATCGAGCACCATTTCCGCATCGTCATCACGGCTATGGCTGGGGAAATAGGCGCAGTTGCCGTAATTCGCGCCGGCGCGGAAGAAAAATACCTGAACGCAGGTCTGTCCGCCGGCCTGATGGACGGCAATGACATCGGTCTCGCCAATGCCCTGCAGGTTGATGCCGTGGCGGGCCTGAATACGCGTCAGCGCCCGAATGCGGTCGCGGTATCCGGCGGCTTTCTCAAATGCCTCGGCGTCACTGGCTTTCTGCATGAGGTCGGCAAATTGTTGCTGAATAGTGCGCGAGCCGCCGGTCAGGAAGGCCCGCGCATCGGCGACCGAGGCCAGATAGTCCGTCTCGCTGATGCGGTCGACGCAGGGCGCCGAACAGCGCTTGATCTGATGCTGTAAACAAGGCCGGGTTCGGGCCGCGAATACCGTATCGGAACACGATCTTAGCAAAAAAGCCCGCTGCAGGGTCGCCAAGGTCTCGTTGACCGCCCACGCCGAGGCAAAGGGGCCGAAATAATCGCCCTTGCGGCTTTGTGCGCCGCGGTGTTTGAGGACCTGCGGAAAGGCATGGTCGCCGGTCAACAGGATCGACGGAAAGGATTTGTCGTCGCGCAGCAGGATGTTGTAGCGCGGACGATAGCGCTTGATAAGATCGGCCTCCAGCAACAGGGCTTCGGCCTCGGTGTGGGTGGTGACGAATTCCATCGACGCCGTTTCCATAATCATCCGGCGCGTCCGGTTCGCCTGGCCGGACAACTTGGTATAGCTGGTGACTCGTTTTTTCAGGCTCTTGGCCTTACCGACGTACAGGACATCGCCCTTGGCGTTAATCATTCGGTAGACGCCGGGCCCGCCGGGCAGAGTTTTCAGATAGCCTTCGATCACCGCAACCCCAGCAATGGGGGCCTCGGTAATGATGGCGGCGGGCTTATTTACCGCCTTGGATTTTGATTTTTGCTGGTTTGTCATACCCGGCTATGTACCTCGAAGCCATCGCACCATATTTCTAGTCAGTATTTTAAATAAAAGCCCTCGA
>JAQBYB010000014.1 GCA_027624235.1 Pseudomonadota bacterium
ACGAACAGCCTTAACAGGGAATCAATAAAACAAGGTTTGATTCAATTATTTTCGGAAATGCCCTAGCTTGGCGCTGTTTGTTGCCCTGATCGCCCTTTGGCTTGCCAGCGCCAACCTCAAGAAAATGGAAGCCGGCAACAGGGAACTCAAATCTCAATTGACCTCCGACATCGCAAAGTCGAAGCGGGAAATAGAAAAACATATAGAGGGCATCAGCCGGAAGGTCGGCGCCCTCGACGGTAAAATGAAAGGCCTCACCGAGGGGCAGACCCAAACCCGGGAAAAAATTACCAACATTGAAAGTGACGTTGCCAAGGTCGGTTCGGAATTGAGAGAACTGATCGACAGCATACCGTCGCAATACCGCCAAGCCCGCGGAAACGTGAATAGCGGCTTCGGTTAAGGGGAGCCGTCGCTTATCGCGCCATTGCATCCTTCCTTAAAGTTTTTCTTGGCGAATGGGGCTCAACACCCTAAATCCTGTTTACCCGGTTTTGTCATCGGATAGGAGAAATCGATCGTGACAGTTCAAGATATCATCGAGCAGAAAATTCTGACCGCGCTGACGCCAAGTCACCTTGACGTCATCAACGAAAGTCATATGCACAACGTGCCGCCCGGATCGGAATCACATTTCAAGCTGGTCATCGTGTCTTCGGCTTTTGAGAACCTGCCTCTGGTGCAACGCCACCAGAAGGTCAACGCCATCCTGGCCAAGGAACTCAAGGACGATATTCATGCGCTGTCCATGGAAACGCGCACCGCAATGGAATGGAAAGACAGCGGCGGCGAAATCATGGCCTCGCCGCTTTGTCACGGTGGCGGTAAAGGCTGAAAAAGTTGAATTGAAATAACGATGGGCGGGACGATTACACCGCCTTATGGCTATTTTTTAATCGTAAATTCTATATCACGATTCTTTCCGAGGACATGCATTTGTATGCGTTTATAATCCCCGGAAGTATTGGAACTTTTTTGATCTTCCGCCAATTGCAGGTCGGCGAAATACTTTTCACGTTCCGACAACCTGTCGTAAATTTTGGCGCTGGACCCGCGCGTGTTTTCAACACCGGCCAATTTTGCGCGTTTGTACCACATGTAAGCCTTGCGGAAATCCTTATCCAACCCCCGTCCTTCTTCATACATCCAGGCAAGAAAATCCATCGCCGGACCATGCGCCCCGACCTCAGCGGCATAACGAATGATCTCGGTATCCTTCCATTCGGCACCGCCTTTGAGAATGGCGGCGGAAGCTTTATTCCATAACTCCTCGGTCATTTCGAATTTCTGGTCCGGATAGGCGGGATACGCAGACCTGGACTGGTCCTTGGCCTTTTCCTGGTCTCGACGCCGGCGGGTGGCCTTGGCGATTTCCTCGGCGGAGAGCCCCTGATACCGCTTGGTTTCGTTGAACCACTCACGGTACTTGCTGGAGGGGTCGTAGAACCCCTGCAATTCACCTTGCCCAAGCGCCGGTAGCGCTGGCCCTGTAAGGGAAAGCGCCAAAACAAAAACGGGTATGATGTATTTTGAAACCATCTAAACAATCAATCAGAAGTACTCATAACACCCAAGAAAGGTTCCCATAGTCATGATTTAAGATGAGTCCTACGGAGAAGCGAAGTATCCACCATAAATCATAGACCTAAATGCATAATACACCAACAAATATTACTTGACCGCACGAATGAACCGTAAGAACAACTATCGCGCCGACAGGACACTCCCCGGCCGAAATGAACAAGCCTAACAATCCGTTAGAAGGGCTCTTTCGCCCCTCTCGCAATCAGCTGCCCGGTACAGGTCGACCCTGAGGCCGGCTACAGCGCACGGTAGCGTCGTAATCAAAGTCACGTTTATACCAATCCGGCTTGACCCACAGGCCAACGCGACCGGAAGGCAATTGATCGGTCTTGATCTTGAACGAAGCCCTTTGGCCATCATTGAGGCGCATGCGGCGCTGTGAAATCAGCTTCCGCAACCGTTTATTGCCTTCTATACGCAGGTTATAGATCGCGAAGGTACTGGTCTTCGGCCACGCTTCACCGACGTTCTTGATCTGGAACAGGGCATCGCCGTCCTGGCAATTGACCATGATATCCATTTTCAAAAGGCCCGCCGTCACCAGTGCCGATTCCTCGGCAAAAGTTGCGGTGGCCAGGCCGGTAATAGCTACGGAGGCAAAGACAGCAAGAGCGTATTTACTATGTCGTTTCATTTTATTTCTCCTTTTATTTGCCCAACGGCCAGGGGGGTTGGTTTGTCCTGGGCGCCCGACAACGGCACCATTTTCTTGATACCGATTTACCCGAATACCAGAGAGGTATTAACAAAACGGAAACAAACGGTATGCGCCTCCCCTAATTCCGGGCAACCGTACGGGCGCCAAAACAGTTATTGACTGAGGAGACGGAAGGTTTTTTTCGATCACAGAACGAAAAAACGCCGCCTGAATTTTTCGGTGGCGGCTTCCGGGCGTATCGAGGGACAAACCGGAAAATGGGGTGGCTGAGGGGATTTGAACCCCCGGCCTCCGGGATCACAACCCGGCGCTCTAACCAACTGAGCTACAGCCACCATCATTTCAGAGCGGCGCGCCAGCTTAGCAAGGTAGCGCGCATCTGTGTAGACATATGCGCCGGAACGGTCAAGCGCCACCCGCCATTGACTTTATTAGCGCCGATGCCGGGCCTGAGGTTATTGCGTTGATGGCCGTGCGTGGCCTAGAGTCGATCTTCTTGCAAGGGCCGCAAGCCCCTAACGATGTCCTGCCATTTGGAGACTCGATCATGCGCATCCTTTCATGCCTTTACCGCCGGGTTCTGGCCGTAGCCGGGGCGGCCTTATTCGTATTTTCGCTGCACGCCTCGCTTTACGTCCCTGGCGCACAAGCGGCGGAGACCTTCTCTCAAAACGAAATTCTGGCGGCGGCCGAAAATTTATTCGGCGCCACCTCCAAGGGACTGGCCTCCGTTGTCGAAAAGGTCTTCCAGGATCTGGGCGAACCCAACGGCTATATCGTCGGTGAAGAACTGTCAGGCGCCTTCTTTGTCGGGTTGCGGTATGGCCGCGGTCAAATGACCCTCAAGGGCAAACCCAACCGGGAAGTTTTCTGGCAGGGCCCGTCGGTCGGCTTCGACTTCGGCGGCAACGCGTCGAAGTCCTTCGTCCTGGTCTATGACTTGAAAGCCGCGGACGACCTCTACGGTCGCTATCCCGGTGTCGATGGCAGCTTTTATTTCGTCGCCGGTGTCGGCGCGAATTATCAGCGCGGCCAGACAACCACCTTGGTCCCGATCCGCACCGGCGTCGGGCTTAGGGCCGGCGCCAATATCGGGTATCTGAATTACACCCGGGATTCATCCTGGTTCCCGCTCTAGGGTAGCGGCAAAAAGACCTCCGCCATGACGACACTCGCCGCCGCAATGGCGCGGTTGGGTACTGAGTCCGCATTCGAGGTTCTGGCCCGCGCCAAGGCGCTTGAGGACCAGGGCCGCGACATCATCAACCTCGGTATCGGCCAGCCCGACTCCAAAACGCCGGACCATATCGTCGAAGCCGCCGTCAAGGCGTTGCGCGACGGCCATCACGGATACACCTCGGCCACCGGCATCGTCGAGCTGCGCCAGGCCGTCGCCGCCGATATTCAACTGCGCCGGGGCGTCAGCATCGATCCCGCCAACGTCCTCATCGTTCCCGGCGGCAAGGTGACGATGTTCTTCGCGATGTTGATGTTCGGCGAGGCCGGGGCCGAGATCATTTATCCCAATCCCGGCTTTCCGATCTATCAATCGGCGATCGAATTTTCCGGCGCCAAGGCAGTGGCCATGCCGCTGCACGAGGAAACCGGTTTTTCCTTTAACGCCGATGAAGTCTTAAGCCTGATCACCCCCCGCACTCGACTGATTATTCTTAACAGCCCCGCCAACCCGACCGGCGGCGTCACTCCCAGGGCGGAAATCGAACGCCTGGTCGACGGCCTTCAGGCCCACCCCAATGTCACCATCCTGTCCGACGAAATATACGCACGCATGGTCTATGACGGGCGCGAGCATGTTAGCCTGATGGAGTTTGACTCCATCCGCGACCGCTTGATCCTGCTCGACGGCTGGTCGAAAACCTACGCCATGACCGGCTGGCGGCTGGGCTACGGGGTTTGGCCCAAGGCCCATATTGATGGGGCGACCCGGCTGGCCATCAACTGCCATTCGTGCGTCGCCGCGGCGACTCAATTCGCCGGCATCGCCGCCCTGGAAGGACCACAGGATGCGGCCGACGCCATGATCGCCAATTTCGACAAACGTCGTGGCTTCATCGTCGACGCCCTCAACCAAATCCCCGGCATCACCTGCGCCGGGTCAAGCGGTGCGTTTTATGCCTTCGCCAACATCACCGGCACCGGTATCGGCTCCGCCGCGCTTCAGGATAAATTGCTGAATGAGGCTGGCGTCGCGACGCTTTCAGGCACCAGCTTCGGGCACATGGGCGAAGGCTTTTTGCGCTTCTCCTACGCCAATTCGACGGCAAACATCAAAATTGCGCTTGAGCGTATTCGAGAATGCCTTTAATCACCGCCCATTCATGGTATGATCGTTGCCATTAAATTGGCAGCACAATTGCTGGGCAACTGCTTAATAATTAAGCACAGAGGGAGAGAAAAATCATTCCGGTCGAGGCTGTCTCATTGGCTTTAATCCATTGAAATAAGCCAATATATTTCCCCCACACCGAAACCCAGAGGGTTGGCATGATCTATGCGTTTATAGCCATGGGCGGATCGGCCTAAACCGGAGATTTAAGCGAAAGCCAATGAAGAAAATCGAAGCCATTATTAAACCCTTCAAGCTGGATGAAGTGAAGGAAGCTCTTCACGAAATAGGCCTGCAGGGGATTACCGTTCTTGAAGCCAAGGGATTTGGCCGCCAAAAGGGCCATACCGAACTATATCGCGGCGCCGAATACGTCGTCGATTTCCTGCCCAAGGTGAAAATCGAACTGGTCCTCGACGAAGACATGGTTGATCGCGCGGTCGATGCAATCCTGCAAGCAGCCCATACGGGACGTATCGGGGACGGCAAAATATTCATCTCCACGGTCGAGGACGTGATTCGCGTCCGCACCGGGGAAAGAGGAAAGGACGCGATCTAGCGTTCCATCAAATCCATCATTCATCATTTGATCAACGGAATTAAATAGTTAAGGGAACAGGAGCCCACATCATCATGTCTTTGAATTGCAAAAAAAACGAGGATGTCCTCAAAATTCTGAAGGACGAGGATATCAATTTCGTCGATCTTCGCTTCACCGATCCGCGCGGCAAGTGGCAGCACCTGACCATGGATGCCGGTTTCATCAATGACGACTCATTCACCGACGGCATTATGTTCGACGGATCGTCGATCGCCGGCTGGAAGGCCATCAATGAATCCGACATGTCGCTGGTCCCCGACGCGACCACCGCCGTCATGGACCCGTTCTCCGCCCAGCCGGCAATGATCCTGGTCTGCGACATCATGGAACCGACCACCGGCCAGCCTTATGGCCGCGACCCGCGTTCCGTCGCCAGGAAGGGCGAGGCCTATCTGGGCTCCACCGGCATCGGGGACACCGCGTACTTCGGCCCTGAGCCGGAATTCTTTGTCTTCGACGATGTCCGCTTCAATGTGTCGATGAATTCATGCTTCTACGAATTCGATTCCGACGAAGGCCCCTATGTCTCGGGCAAAATCATGGAAGAAGGCAACTTCGGTCACCGGCCGCCGGTCAAGGGCGGTTATTTCCCGGTGCCGCCGGTTGATTCCGCCAATGACCTGCGCGCCGAAATGGTCACGGTGATGAAGGAAATGGGCCTCAACATGGACAAACATCACCATGAGGTCGCCCCCAGCCAGCATGAACTCGGCCTGACCTTTGCGACGCTGATCCGGTCTGCCGATAACGTCCAGATTTACAAATACGTGACCCACATGGTCGCCCACACCTACGGCAAGACGGCGACCTTCATGCCGAAGCCGGTGGCCGGCGACAACGGATCGGGCATGCACTGCCACCAGTCGATTTGGAAAGACGGCAAGCCGACCTTCGCCGGTTCGGGCTATGCCGACCTGTCGGACACCGCCTTGCATTACATCGGCGGCATCATCAAGCACGCCAAGGCGCTGAATGCCTTCACCAACCCGACCACCAACAGCTACAAACGGCTGATCCCGGGTTTCGAGGCACCGGTGCTGCTCGCCTATTCGGCCCGCAACCGTTCCGCCAGCTGCCGCATTCCGTTTGCGGTCGGCGCCGCCGGCAAGCGGGTCGAAATCCGCTTCCCCGATCCGATTGCAAACCCCTACCTGGCCTTCACCGCAATGATGATGGCTGGCCTCGACGGTATCCAGAACAAGATCGATCCGGGCGATGCCATGGACAAGAATCTCTACGATCTGCCGCCCGAGGAACTAGCCAACGTGCCGACGGTTTGCGGCTCACTCCGCGAAGCCATGGAAAACCTGGATGCCGACCGCGACTTCCTCAAGAAAGGCGACGTCTTCACCGACGATCAGATCAACGCCTACATGCGACTGAAGTGGGAAGAGATCTACAACTTCGAACACACGCCCCACCCGGTCGAGTTCATGATGTATTACTCGTCCTAAGCGGCAACGTTTAAGCCGACATCAAGGGCCGCCTCCTCCGGGAGCGCGGCCCTTTTTTCGCGCCCGGATAAATCCGGTGTTTCGCGCCCGGATAAATCCGGGGGCCTACCGCCCCGGCAGCTTGACGGTGAAGGTTTGCTCGCCGGCCTTATGCACGTTGTCCCAGGCGCGGACGACGACGCTGGTGATGCCGGCGGGAATGCGCACGTTGCCGAGGTCGCGGGTGAACGGCTGTTCGTTCTCATGCGGATGGAGCAGCACACGGGTGCCCAGCACCTTGCCGTCGGGGCTGAGAACCTCGAACTTATCGGCGTAATGCTCCCAGCCGGAATCGGCATGGGCAACCGTCGCCGTAAACGAATAGGCGCCGTCACCACTCCGGCTGGCCGTCGCCTTGACCACCGAGGCCTTGCCGGCGGCGGCCGTGCCGGGCCAGACCAAACCGGCAACCAACGCGGCGGCTAAGGTGGCGAATGTTCCGATACGTTTCATGGCAAGTTGCCTCTGCTTCCATTTGTTACGGTTGATCCCTCAACGTGACCAATTCTACACGTTAAATCAAGGAGGTAACAAAAAGTTGAAGAAAAGGGTTGCATCGGCCACTTGATTGTGTTCTTGTTATGTTCCTTTGCAAACAACCGTATTCAAACAACCGTTTCCCAAGGAGGAACCAAACGATGTCTAACAAAGTCTTCATCCAGGAATTTCTGGCCCTCGCCGCCATGTTCATCGCCGGCTATGCCTTCATGGTCGTCGCCTAGGGCGACGCGGACATTATCCTCGCCTAGGGCGACGCGGACATTATCCTCGCCTAGGGCGCTCTTTAGCAGACTGCTGAAACACCCTTCGAGACGGACCTCCGGTCCTCCTTAGGGTGAGGCACGGAAAAAGGAAATTCTCATCCTGAGCAGCGAGCGCAAGCGAGCGTGTCGAAGGATTGTTGACGCCAATCCACTTTTTCAGCCCCCTTTATTCGGGCGGCACGGGTCGCTTATTGCCGTTTTTGTCGAGAGCGACAAAAGTGAAAACCCCTTCCGTGACTTTAATCCGGGTATTGGAATCGCCGCTGTGCAACGCCCAGGTCTCGATGCCGATGGTAATGGATGTCGTTCCGATTTTTTGGATATCGGCGTAACAGCAGACGACGTCGCCGACCTTAACCGGCTTATGGAAGGTAAACCCGGTGACTGCAATGGTCGCCACCCGGCCATGGGCGCGGGCCGCTGCCGTAATTCCACCGGCGATATCCATTTGCGAGATCACCCAACCGCCGAATATATCGCCGGCCGGGTTGGCGTCCGCCGGCATCGCCAAGGTGCGGATCGCCAGTTCGCCTTTCGGTTCTGTCATTGTTTTCTTCCCAAAACCACAATATCTTGTACAAAATTTCCTGATAGCTACTTTATCATGCCTAAGATCGAGTGACAGGATTTATTAATCGGGCCAACAATAATTGGATGCTGGGATATGACGGGCGACCTTTTCGACAAACCTAACGGCAAAACTGGGAAAAAGAAGGCCACGAATAAGAAAGTCGCCGCCGCCTCAAAGCCGGCGAAAACCGGCACCCGGCGCCCGGCCACAAACACGCCCCCGAACACGCCCCCAAACAATGGCCCCTACACTGGCCCAGGCACCACCAAAGGCGATCAGTATTCGGCCAAGGACATCGAGGTCCTGGAAGGGTTGGAACCGGTCCGTCGCCGGCCCGGCATGTACATCGGCGGCACCGACGAACGCGCACTGCATCACCTGGCCGCGGAAATCGTTGATAACTCCATGGACGAAGCCGTCGCCGGTCATGCCAGCCATATCGACATTCACCTGGCCGAGGATCAGGTCATCACGGTCACCGACAACGGGCGCGGCATCCCCGTCGACCCGCACCCCAGATTCAGGGATAAATCGGCGCTGGAAGTGATCCTGACGACGCTGCATTCGGGCGGCAAGTTTTCCGGCGACACCTACGAAACATCGGGTGGGCTGCACGGCGTCGGCTTGTCCGTGGTCAACGCGCTGTCGGACAAGCTCCGGGTTGAAGTCGCCAAGGACAAGATGCTGTGGTCGCAATCCTTCGTCCGCGGCGTGCCGATAACGCCGCTGACAAATGAGGGCGCCGTCAACAATCGGCGCGGCACCACCGTCATTTTTCACCCGGACGCCAAGATTTTCGGCAGCCAAACCCACTTCCGCCCGGCGCATCTGTACCGGATGGCGCAGTCCAAGGCCTATCTGTTCCGGGGCGTTGAAATCCGCTGGTCTTGCGACCCCAAGCTGATTGCCGCCGATGACCCGACGCCGGTTGAGGCGAAGATGCACTTCCCCGGTGGATTGGAAGACTTTCTGATGACCAAGCTGGACGGACGCAAGGCGCTGACGCCCAAGCCCTTCGCCGGCCGCGGCAAGCTCAACAGCGGGTCGGGCAAAATTGAATGGGCCGTCGCCTGGCCGCTCGACGAAGAAGGCTTCTTCAATTCCTACTGCAACACCGTCCCGACGCCCCTGGGCGGCACTCACGAGTTCGGCCTGCGCAGCGCCCTGGCCAGAGGGCTACGCGCCTATGGAGAGCGCACCAATAACAAACAAGCGGCCAAAATAACCGCCGACGACGCCGTTGGCGATGCCTGCGTCATGCTGTCCGTGTTCATCAATGATCCGCAGTTTCAGGGCCAGACCAAGGAACGCCTGTCCACTCCCGAGGCCCAGAAACTGGTCGATTCCTCCCTTGGCGATCACTTCGACCACTGGCTTTCGGCGGCGCCCGACATCGCCAACGCTATCTTGGAACACGTGCTCGAACGCGCCGAGATACGGCTCAAGCGCCGCCACGACAAAAAAATGAAGCGCCAATCGGCAACTAAACGCCTACGGCTTCCCGGCAAACTCACCGACTGCTCGTCGAGCACCGCCAAAGGCACGGAAGTTTTCCTGGTTGAGGGCGATTCCGCCGGTGGCTCCGCAAAATCCGCCCGCGACCGTAAAACCCAAGCCGTGTTGCCGTTGCGGGGCAAAATCCTCAACGTCGCCAGCGCCTCCTCCGACAAGATCCAGGCCAACCAGGAAATCAACGATATGATTGAGGCCCTGGGCTGCGGCATCGGCGACAGGTTCATGGCCGACGACCTGCGTTATGAGCGCGTCATTATCATGACTGACGCCGACGTGGATGGCGCCCATATCGCCTCACTGTTGATGACTTTTTTCTTTAAGGAAATGCCACAACTTATTGAAAACGGTAATCTTTATCTTGCACTTCCGCCACTTTACCGAATCGTCCAGGGGGCCAAGACAGCCTATGCCCGTGACGACGCCCACAAGGACGAATTGATGAAAAAGACCTTCACCGGAAACGGCAAGATCGACATCAGCCGCTTCAAGGGCTTGGGCGAAATGCCGCCCAAACAGTTAAAGGAAACGACCATGGACCCGGCGACCCGGACGCTCCTGCGCGTCACCGTGCCGCTCCGCCATTCCGCTGAGGACATCGCCGAAGCCAGGGAAACGGCGAAGCTGGTAGAGTGCCTGATGGGCAAGAAGCCGGAGCTACGTTTCCAGTTCATCACCGAACACGCCCAATTCGTCAAACAGATCGACGTTTAGCCCCCCCTGCTCCGGCGAGCGCAGGCTCACTTCTTTTTCGGATACCCCAGTTGCCAATGCGCTTGGTCGAGTTTGGCCAGGCCGTCGCCTGAAAAGTCGAACCAGGGCAGCATGGTTTCGACCCAAACATGATCATCGGGGTCGACCAACGTCGGGTCGTCCAGACTCGCCGCCGCGACATCCACTTCCTCGGGATGGGCAACAGCCTTAAAAACAAGGCTGGTTCCGCATTGGCCGCAAAAATGCCGCTCTATACCGGGCGAAGAACCGTAGGTCGCCGGTGCGCCCAAGGTGTAAGCAAACCCCGCCGAGGGGAGCGTCATCCAGGTCATGAAAGCGGCGCCCGAGGCGCGTCTGCAAAACGTGCAATGGCAGTGCGATACCGCCCTCGGCGCCAGGCTCACCCGGTAACGGATGGCGCCGCACAGACATCCTCCCGCTTGGTCCATATCCCGGCTCCCTTCTCCAAGTGCTTAAAACGCCCTATTGCATATGCCCATAACCATTTGCAGGGATTATTCCACAATCCTTTCAAAGCATTCAACAAATGTGCTTAAATTCGGCAGGTTCTTGTGGCTTGGAAATAACGCATGCCCGAATTTATCTCATCGAGAACGTTTGCCGCCGGCGAGGAAATTTTCCGGATCGGCGAGCGGGGACGTCACGCCTATTTCATAGAAAGCGGCAGCGTCGAAGTCTCGATCCCCCAAAACGGCGACACTGTTGTCATCGCGGAACTCGGCAAAGGGGAAATTTTCGGCGAAATGTCGATGATCGACGACGCGCCGCGGTCGGCGACGGTCACCGCAAAGGTCGACACCGAAGTCATCGAAATCCAACGATCCCGGTTTATTCAACCGTTGAAATCAACGGACCCGATGATGGATTTGTTGTTGAGGATTATCCTGGCGCGGTTTCGCGACGCCCAGAGACAACTGTCCGGCATCAAGCTCGCACCAGGCGAAGTCGACTCATCCATGGAAGAAGTCCGCGCCCTTGCGATCCAGCGGATCCACAATGAACAGGACTTGCGCCGGGGGTTGGATGCCGGCGAGTTCGAGATGCATTACCAACCCATCGTCGCCTTGATCGGCGGCCACATTGCCGGGTTCGAGGCCCTGATGCGGTGGAAAAAAGAAGGCGGCTATATTTCGCCGATCGAGTTTATTCCCCTGGCCGAAACAACCGGCCTGATCATTGAACTCGGCCGGCTGGCCCTGGAAACCGGGCTTAAGGACCAAGCACGCTTTAACGCCGACTTCGCCAAAGTCTTTCCCGATCTGGCCCCGCCGTTCATGAGCGTCAACGTCTCGGGCCTGCAACTGTCTGAGCTGTCGGAAATCGAACTGCTGGTGGGCATCATAAAAAAAAGCGGCGCCGTGCCTGCGACCGTCAAACTTGAAATCACCGAATCCCTGATGATGGAAGACCCGGACCACGCCGCCGACGCCCTGAAAATACTAAAGGCTCTCGGCGTCTTGATCGCCATTGATGATTTCGGCACCGGGTATTCCTCCCTCAGCTATCTGCACCAATTCCCCATCGATACCCTCAAGATCGATCGAGCCTTCGTCACCAACATGGACAAGTCCGAAAACACTGCCCGCATCGTCCGTTCCATTGCCCAACTGGCGCTGGCGCTGGAAATGGATATCGTTGCCGAGGGCATCGAGGAAAAAGAGCAAATGGATGCGCTCAGGGAACTAGGATGCCAATACGGACAGGGCTATTACATGGCCAAACCGCTGCCCGCCGCTGATATTCTGGACCTTATTGGAACCCGGCCCTCCTGGTAGCCACCGGGTTTCCGGTTCTTGCTCACGCAACCATCAACCACTTGTGACTATTGGTTTCTTGCCAGACCCGGTTGTTGACACGTATTTAAACGCCTGCTCCTATTTTTATGGTCTATCGGAGATTTGCCCATGCGCGTGGCGTTGCACTATCTGGCGGCGATGATCGTCATCCCGGTATACGGGATTCAAGTCTGCCCCTATCTCGATAGCCTCACGGCCATGCAGGTTGCCGTCCCGGTTATCATCGCCCTATCGCTCCAATTCGCGGCCAGGGGGCCACTGAGGCGGGCCTACGTGATGGCGAAGCCGTTGCCGCAACAAAGCACCCGCGCCTTCAAGCTTGAGCTGTTCTTGTTCCTGCTCACCGCCACGGCGCTGACGTTTTACAATTTGATCACTTATGACTTCCCCATTGCCAGCGGCCTCAAGGTCATGGTCGGCCTGGGCTCGCTGGGCTTTTTCGCGGCCACCGACCTGGCCCTCAAACAGGAACGCATCGTCGCCAGGATCGTTACCGAAAGCGGCCAATTTCTTGACCCCGATGAGGGCTACTTCCCGCTGACCACAAAGATCGCCCTGTTCGCCGCCATTTCGATCACCTTGGTCATCGGCGTATTCATGCTGCTGGTCAACAAGGACCTGAGCTGGCTGGTCGAGGTCGACAACACCATCAACATCGCCGAGGCGCGCATCGCGATCATCAAGGAATTCCTGTTCGTCTTCGTCGTTATCCTTCCCCATACGCTCAACATTATCCTGTCGTATTCGAAAAACCTGCGCGGGTTTTTCGATTCCGAAAACGGCTTGTTGAAAAGCGTCACTGCCGGCGACCTCACCGGTTCCGTGCCCGTCGGCACCAACGACGAATTCGGCGTCATGGCCAAGCACACCAATCTGATGGTCGAACGAATTCGGCGCGACACCGAAGAAATCAGGCGAACCCGGGACACCACGATCCTGACTCTCGCGTCCCTGGCCGAGACCCGGGACAACGAAACCGGGGCCCACATCCTGCGCACCCAGCGCTACGTCAAGGCGTTGGCGGAAAGCCTGAAAGATCATCCGCGCTTTTCGGACTTCCTGACCGAGGACGCCATCGACCTGCTGTACAAGTCGGCCCCCCTGCACGACATCGGCAAGGTCGGCATTCCGGACGCCATCCTGCTCAAACCAGGCAAGTTGACGGACGAAGAATTTGAAATCATGAAAACCCATGCCGCCATCGGCAACAATTCCCTGGCCGTGGCCGAGGCCGAATTGGGCCGTAACGACTTCCTCGGCTTCGCCCGTGAAATATCCCTGAGTCATCATGAAAAATGGGACGGTAGCGGGTACCCCCAGGGCCTATCCGGGGATGATATTCCGATTTCAGGCCGCTTGATGGCGGTCGCCGACGTCTACGACGCCTTGATCTCGAAAAGAGTCTACAAACCGGCCTTTCCCCACGAAAAGGCGATGGAGATCATCCTGGAAGGCCGCGGAAAGCACTTCGACCCGGATATCGTCGACGCCCTCCTCGACAGCGAGGACACCTTTAAAGACATCGCCCGCGTCTACTGCGACAGCGCCTACGGCAATCCTGCCGCCGCCGCCGAGTGACTTAGGCCAGCCCTTAGATTAATCCTGCGGCCGCATCGAACCCCAGCATCAGGTTCATGTTCTGCACCGCTTGGCCCGACGCGCCCTTGCCCAGGTTGTCGAGCAGCGCCATGACCACCGCCTGGCCTTCTGCATCGTTGGCAAAGACGTACAGGTGAAGCTCGTTGGTGCCGTTAAGCGCCTCGGGCTGGACGCCGGTCATCTTGGACGAGTCCTCAAGCGGGCAAACCTTGACGAACCGCATGCCGTCGTAATGGGTGGCCAAGGCGTCGTGCAGGTCTTGGGACGTGGGCTTACCCGGCAACGACCATAACGCCAGCGGCACCTGCACGATCATCCCCTGGCTGTAACGCCCGACGCTGGGCATGAACAACGGCCGGTGATCGAGATTGGCGTGGACCTGAATTTCCGGGACGTGCTTGTGCTGTAACGACAGCGCATAGACCCGAAAGGCCTCTTCGGTGTAATCCGCCGCGTTCACGTCTTCAAAGCTTTCGATCATCTTGCGGCCACCGCCGGAATAGCCGGAAACCGCGTTGATGGTCACCGGATAGTCCGCCGGCAAAATTCCCGCCGTCACCAGGGGACGGATGATCGCCACCGACGACAGCGCATAACACCCGGGGTTGGTGACCCGCTTGGCGGCTTCAATGGCCACCACCTGATCGGCGTCCAGTTCGGGGAAGCCATAGGCCCAATCGGGATGGACCCGGTGCGCGGTCGAGGCGTCGATGACCTTGACGTCCGGGTTGTCGATCATGGCGACGGCATCCCTGGCGGCATCGTCGGGCAGACACAGGATGGCCAGGTCGGCGCCATTGAGCATGTCGGCCCTGGCGCCTGAATCCTTGCGCGTATCATCGCTTAAGGAGATGACCTCGACATCATCGCGCACCGCCAGGCGGGCCCGGATTTGCAAACCCGTGGTGCCGGCTTCGCCGTCGATGAAAATTTTTGCGGCCATGGTCCTCATCCTTGAAACTTAGGCGCACTCAACGCACCAGCAAATCCCGGGCGTAATTATACCCGATTGCTCCCTTCCGCAACCACGACGACACCCCTGATGAACCTTACAAGTTCCTGAACGATTAAGAATTGATTGTGCGCGTATTCTTAGCCTACTTGCCCGGTAGATTACCCATTCGATTTCACATACTATCGCGGGCTTAACCTACAGAAATGAAAAATCGTGGCTGACAAATTATCGCATCTGGAAGACCTCGCTCGCCTAACCAAGGAAAATTCCGCGGACGGGCGTCAGAAACTGCTCCACGAAGTCACCGAAATGTTCATGCAATCGCCGGACACGCTGAACGAACGAGAAGTCGCCCATTTCGGCGAGATCATGGGCAGTATGGTCAATCAGGTCGAAACCATGGTCCGCCAGCATCTGTCCGAAACCATTGCCAGCGTCGGCAACGCGCCGCGTGATTTGGTCCTCTCTCTCGCCAATGATGAGCTTGAGGTCGCCCTGCCCATGCTCCGCAACAGCACCGTCCTTCAGGATGAAGATCTGGTAGCGATTGCGGAGCAACAAAGCCAGGAACACCTCAACGCCATCGCCCAGCGCGAGTCGGTTGGCGAATCCGTTACCGATGTGTTGGTCAAAAAAGGCGACGACACCGTTTTAGGCTCGCTCGCCGTCAACAACGGCGCCCAGTTTTCCCGGCGCGGCATGGAGACCTTCGTCGAGCGGGCAAAGGATAATGACGACCTGGAGCTGTCCCTGTCCAAGCGCACGGACGTGCCCGCCGATCTGGCCCAGGATATGTTCTGGCGGGTTTCCGACGCCCTGCGCGAAAAGATTCTCAGCGCCAATGACAGCCTCGATGAGTCGCAGGTCGATGAGCTGATGCTGGAAGCCGAAAAATGGTTCGCCGAACAAAAAGGAAAGGGCTCCCTGGATCCGGCCGAAAAGTTCATTGTCCGAAAGGAAAAGTTGGGTCAGTTGGACGCGGCGTTGCTGCTGGGTCTGGTCCGTCAGGATAAGATACCGGAATTTATCGCCGGGCTTGCGCGCCTTGCCAATATTAATACGGACATCGTACGCCAGGCGGTCTTCGATGCGGAGTCCGAAAAGCTGACGATCATCTGCAAGGCCGCCGACATCGATTTCGACGTGTTTGGTGAAATCGTCTATTGCATCAATCTCAATGAACAAACCGATGAAAAAGATATGAATGCCCTGTTAGGTGTCTACGGGCGCATCGACACCCAAATGGCGCAACGCACCCTGCGTTTCCTGCGCACCCGCCTCAACCTGCAAAAAAAGATGTAGGCCTCCAGCCACACCCGGCCAACAAAAAAAGGCGCCCCATCGGGACGCCCTTTTTCGTACCTTTTCTGCGAATACCGATCTAGCGTTTCGAGAACTGGAAGCTTCTGCGCGCCTTCTTGCGGCCGAACTTCTTGCGTTCAACGACGCGGGAATCGCGGGTCAGGAAGCCTTCCTTCTTGAGCGCGCCACGAAGCAGCGGCTCATAATAGGTCAGCGCCTTGGAAATGCCGTGCCTGACGGCGCCGGCCTGGCCGGACAAGCCGCCGCCCTTGACCGTGCAGAAAACGTCGTATTGGCCTTCACGGTCGGTGACGGCGAACGGCTGATTGATGACCATCCGCAACACCGGGCGCGCGAAATAGGTACCTTGTTCACGGCCGTTGACGATGATCTTGCCGGGGCCCGGTTTGATCCAAACCCTGGCGATGGCGTTCTTGCGCTTGCCGGTGGCATAAGACCGGCCCAAATCATCGATCTGGGGTTCGGCCAGCACGATGGCACTTTCAGCAACGGCGGCGACACTGGCCGCCTTGCCGCTATCGCCTTCGGCGGCACCTTTGGCGGCACTTTTGGGGGTGGGTTCGAGGGCAGCGGCCGCCTTCGCCGCTTTCTCTTCGACCATATGTTGCAGGTCGGCGAGGGTCTTGGTTTCCTCAGCCATGATTAGGCGCTCCTCTTATTCTTGGGATTCATGGCAGCGACATCGAGAACCTCGGGGTTCTGGGCCTGATGGGGATGCTCGGCGCCTTTATAAATGTGTAATTTCTTCAACTGCTGGCGGCCCAAGGGGTTACGGCTGATCATCCGTTCGACGGCTTTGGCGACCACCCGCTCAGGGTGATTGCCGCCCAGGAGAGTACCGGCGGTGCGGGACTTAATGCCGCCCGGATAGCCGGTGTGCCAGTAATATTTCTTGTTTTCCAACTTGCGGCCGGTCAGGTGCACTTTTTCGGCGTTGATAACGATAATGTTGTCACCGCAATCCATGTGCGGGGTGTACATGGTCTTGTGCTTGCCGCGCAACCGCTGCGCTATCAATGATGCCATCCTGCCCAGGACCACGCCCTCGGCATCGATCACGAACCACTTCCGCTCGATTTCCGAAGGTTTCGCCGAATAGGTTTTCATAACGTATTTCCGATCTCAAAAAAAAACGTCTTAAATACAAACCGCGCGGCGGCGCCAGAAAAATCGCCGGCCGGTCACGGGAAGGCGCGGAGTATGCCATTAAATTTTTGGATGTCAACGCGAAAATCCTAAAGAATACGGCAACTTACATGCGCGGTATTATGTTACCTTATAGGCTCGGTCACGTGCGATCCGGAGGGATCGAATAGGTCCCCGTGGCGTGGGCGACGGGCGCATCATGGCCGTCGGAATGCAGCGTCACCTCGATCACCGCCAGACGCTTGCCCAATTTCAGCAACCGGCCTTCCGCCATCAGGTCGGCGGGAGACGGGCGGTGCAGGAAATTAATATTGAAGCTGGTCGTCACCGCCAGTTTGACGATGCCGATGGCGCCCAACACCACCGCGTACATGGTGGCGTCGGCCAAGGCCATCATCGTCGGTCCCGATACCGTGCCGCCGGGACGCAGCATGCTGGCATGATATGGAAGCCGCACCGAGGCACGATCGGCGCCGATCACCTCAAGGGTCATGCCGACTTCAACCGCCCACGGCATTTCCTTGGCCATCAAGGTATTAAAGTCATCGACGGTAATTTTCGGCAACGGCGGGGCCTCCTCATCCATTGGCGGAAACTCTAGAATTCGGGCACGGAAAGATCAAATGCTCCATAGGTCTTGCTTTTGACAAGCCATACACGGAAAATTCGGCGAAACCGGTGGCCGAAAACCCCCGATGAGGAGCCCTGCCCCATGACCGCAACCGACAACGCCCCGGTCAACGAAGCCATCCTGCTGCGCCACGACGAAGGCGCCGTCGCCACGCTGACCCTGAACCGTCCCGATAAATACAACGCCCTGTCGACCGAGCTCATGGACCTGATCCAGCAGCAACTGGGCAAACTGGCCGATGACACCTCCATCCGCGCCGTCGTCATCGCCGGCGCGGGCAAAGCCTTTTGCGCCGGCCATGACCTTAGGGAAATGCGCGACGACCCCTCGCCCAAGGCAATCCAGGCGCTGTTTGAGCAATGCAGCCGGATGATGGTGTCGCTGACCCAACTGCCGCAGCCGGTCATCGCCAAGGTCCACGGCATCGCCACCGCCGCCGGCTGCCAACTGGTCGCCCAATGTGATCTGGCGGTGGCCGCCGATGATGTCCGCTTCGCCACGTCGGGCATCAATGTCGGGCTGTTCTGCGGCACGCCGATGGTCGCCGTCACCCGCAACCTGCCGCGCAAACAGGCCATGGAGATGCTGTTGACCGGTGAATTTATCGACGCGCAAACGGCGGAACGCTACGGCCTGATCAACAAGGCGGTGCCGGCCGCAAAGCTTGACGATGCGGTCCGCGCGATGGCCGAAACGGTAGCCAGTAAAGGCCCCGCCTTCATCGCCGCCGGCAAAAGCCTGTTCTACCGCCAGATTGAGGATGGTCTTGCCGGCGCCTATCAGGATGCGGCGCGAACCATGGTCGATAACATGCAAAACGTAGACGCCCGCGACGGCATCAACGCCTTCCTGGACAAACGCGACATGCCCGACTGGCAGGATCGATGAGCCCTAAAACGCCCCCACAACCTGCCGAAGAGCCGCTTCATTACCCGGATGTCCTGCTTCGCCGTATTCTCAAGGAGGTGCGGACCATCGCCATGGTCGGCGCCTCGGCCAATTGGGTCAGGCCGTCCAACTTCGCCATGAAGTATTTGCAGGGAAAGGGCTATCGGGTGATCCCGGTTAACCCGGGGCAAGCCGGAAAGAAAATCCTGGGCGAGATGACCTACGCCACGCTCTCCGATATACCAGGCCGCTTCGATATGGTCGATGTCTTCCGGTCTTCCGACGCCGCCGGCGCCATCGCCGACGACGCCATTGCGATCGCCGCCGAAAAAGGCATCCAGGTGGTTTGGATGCAGTTGGGCGTCCGCAACGACGCCGCCGCCGTTCGGCTTGAAAAAGCGGGCTTGATCGCGATCATGAACCACTGCCCAAAGATCGAATATGGGCGGCTGTTCGGGGAACTGTGTTGGAGCGGCGTCAACACCGGCCTCATTTCATCGAAACGGCGAAAATTGGCATCATGAGCAGGAAACCCCACAAGTCTGCCAACGCGCCCGCCCAGTATGGCTTCGAGACCCTGGCCATTCACGCCGGTGCCCAGCCCGAACCGATCACCGGCGCGCGCAATACGCCGATCTATCAGACCACGGCCTATGTGTTCGAAGACGCCGAGCACGCCGCCGATCTATTCAACCTGCAGACCTTCGGCTTTATCTATTCTCGCCTCACCAACCCGACGGTGGCGGTGCTGGAGGAACGGGTGGCGACGCTGGAGGGCGGGCGCGCCGCCGTCTGTGCGGCATCGGGCCATGCGGCGCAGTTCCTCGCCTTTTTCACCCTGCTGGAGCCGGGCGACGAGTTTCTGGCGTCCACAAACCTTTACGGTGGATCGATCACCCAGTTCGGCCACAGCTTCAAACGCCTGGGCTGGAACTGCCACTTCGTTGATCCGTCCGATCCTGAAAACTTCCGCAAGGCGCTGACGCCCAAGTGCAAGGCCATCTTCATCGAGGTGCTGGCCAACCCCGGCGGCGTCGTTGTCGACCTCGAAGCCATCGCCGCCATCGCCAAGGACGCCGGTATCCCGTTGATCGTCGACAACACCATCGCCACCCCCTACCTGTGCCGGCCGATGGATTGGGGCGCCGACCTGATCGTTCATTCGACGACCAAGTTCCTGTCCGGGCACGGCACCTCCATGGGCGGCGCGTTAATAGAATCGGGGAAATTCGATTGGGCCAAGGACGGCAAGTTCCCGACCATGACCGAACCCGACCCCGCCTATCACGGGTTGACGTTTTATGAGACCTTCGGCGATTTCGGCTTCACCATGAAGGCGCGCACCGTGGCGCTTCGTGATTTCGGCCCGGCGATGTCGCCGACCAACGCATTCTATACCATCACCGGCATCGAAACCCTGCCCCTGCGCATGGACCGCCACGTCGCCAACGCCCTCAAGGTCGCCGAATTTCTGGACGGCCACGCCGCCGTCAAGTGGGTCTCCTATGCCGGGCTTAAATCCAGCCCCTATCACCAACTGGCTAAAAAATACTTGCCGAAAGGCGCCGGGTCGGTCTTTACCTTCGGCCTCAAGGGCGGCTATGAGGCCGGCATCAAATTGGTTGAGACGGTCAATTTATTTTCGCACTTGGCCAATGTCGGCGACACCCGCTCGTTGATCCTGCACCCGGCCTCGACCACCCACCGCCAACTCACCGATGAACAGCGCCTCGCCGCCGGCGCCGGACCCGATGTCATTCGCCTGTCCATCGGCCTGGAAACGGTGGATGACCTATTTGCCGACCTCGATCAAGGGATGCCCAAGGCGGGTATGTCCAAGGCGGGTATGCCCAAGGCTGGTAAAAAATAAGATGAACAAGCCCCAATCTCTGCTGGAACAGGGGTTCCACCACCAACAAGCAGGGCGCATGAAGGAAGCCGAGGATTTCTACCGGCGCGCGCTCAAGGCCGCCCCGAACCATCCCGACGGGCTTCATCTTCTCGGCCTCGTCGTCAACGCCGATGGGCGCACGGACGAAGCCATGGCGCTTTTGGAAGGTGCCGTTGCCGCCAATCCCGGGAACGCCGAATTTTCCAACAACCTGGGCCAGATCTATAAATCGGCCGAACGGCTCGAAGACGCCATCAACGCCTATCAGGGCGCGATCAACGCCGAGCCGAACTTCTCCGACGCGCACAGTAACCTGGGCAACGCCTTGGTGGCTTCAGGGCAGGTGGAAGCGGCCATCGGCCATTACCAAACGGCGATTAGGATCGATCCCAATAACGCCAGGGCGCATTACAACCTGGCCACCACCCTATCCGACCGAGGCGACCGCATGGACGCGATCGAAAGCTTCCGAAAGGTTTTGGTGATCGCCCCGGATTATGCCGAGGCCCACAACAATCTGGCCTATTGTTTGATCGAACAGGGCGCCATCGACGAGGCGTCTGATCACCTCAAGCGGGCCTTGAACCTAAACCCCGGGCTGGCGACGGCGCACGGCAATGTCGGCAACCTGTTCGCCTTCATCAACGATTGGAAATCCTCACTCGACCATTACACCCTCGCCACCGAACTTGACCCCAACCGCGCCGAAACCTGGAACGGACTTGGCAACGCCCAGGAGAATATGGGCAAACAGGAAGACGCCCTGGCCAGTTATCGGCGCGCCGTCGATGCCGACTCCGGCAACGCCAGCGTGCTGGGAAGCCTTTGTTTAAGATTGATGGGCGCATGCGCCTGGAAGGAGCTGAAACCTCTCTTAGACCGCCTTGACGGGTTAAACCGTGACGCCGAAGAACAAGGTAGAAAGTTGGGTGAAAACCCCTTCATGAGCCTGTCGCGGTCGCCCGATCTGGACACCAATTATCGGGTTTCAAAATCCTGGAGCAGCCAAATCGAACGCGCCGTCGCCGGCATGGCGCCGGAATTTTCCATGCAAGGCCGACGGCAATCGAAGCCGGTCCTGACCATCGGCTACCTGTCTTCGGATTTCCGCAACCACGTGATCGGGCATTTGGTCCACGCCATGTTTTCCCTGCATGATCGGGGCGCCTTCAAGGTTATCGGCTATTCGTCCGGCCAGGATGACGGCAGCGATTATCGACGGGAAATTCAGGACGACTGTGACGAATTTGTCGATATCCGGGAAATGTCGTCCCTTGACGCGGCCCGGCGCATCTTTGAGGACGAGGTCGATATCCTGGTTGACCTCAACGGCTATACCATCGGCGGCCGCCTTGAAATCGCGGCGATGCGCCCGGCGCCGCTTCAACTTCATTACATGGGATATCCCGGCACGGTGGGCGGGGGGTTTTTCGATTACATCATTCTCGACGACATCGTCCTCGACCAAAATGAAGAAACCTTTTTCACCGAAAAGGTGATTTATCTGCCGCCTTATTATTACGTTAGCGGCCGCCGCCCGGAACCGCCGGCCACGCCGCCCGTCAGGCGGGATTTCGGCTTGCCCGAGAACGGCTTCGTTTTTTGTTCCTTCAACAAGGCCAACAAGATCGAACCGGTTATGTTCGAATGCTGGATGACCGTGTTGAAAGAAACACCCGATTCCGTTCTCTGGCTGATCGACGATAATCCAATCGCCACCGAAAACCTGAAACGGGAAGCCGCCGCCAAGGATGTCGATCCCGACCGATTGGTGTTCGCCGGAAAAGTGCCCAAGAACCAGCACTTGGCCCGTCATGGGTTGGCCGATTTGGGCCTGGATACCCGCATTTATAACGGCGGCGTCACCACCTGGGACGCGCTGGCGGTCGGGCTTCCCGTCATCACCCTGCGCGGCAATCACGTGCCGTCACGGGCAACGTCCTCGATGCTGACGTCGCTTGGCCTGGAAAAATTGATCGCCGCCGACCTGGATGCTTACCGGGCTTTGGCGTTGAACCTGGCCGGGGATCATGAGGGGCTTAAGCGCCTGCGCGACAGCCTCGCCGAAAATGCCAAGAACGCAGCCCTGTTCGATACCGAAACCTCGGTTCGTGTTTTGGAACGGGCGTATCAAAAAATATGGAAAAACTTCGCCGGCGGCGCGGAACCGCAATCGGTCAACATCAGTCGCGACTAGTTATATGAATCGAGGGCGATTCACGTTCCAAATTATAGAAATTTGAAACGATCACGCTCTATTCATAATTGGAAACCTCAACCAGGTTTTCATCGACATCACGGAAATAGACCGAGGTCAGCGCGCCCAAAGCCCCCGTTTTCGCCACCGGGCCTTCGATGATCGCGACGCCACAGGCGCCTAGGTGGGCGATCACGGCCTCCATGGGGGTGTCGGTAATCAGGCAGAAATCGGCGGAACCCGGAACAGCCTTTTGGGCCTTGGGTTCGTATTCGTTGCCGGCGGGATGCAGATTGATTTTCTGCGCCCCGAACCCCAACGCCACACGGCCACCGGCGAAAACGATCTTTTCCATGCCCAGAACCCGGCCATAAAAATCGCACGTCGCCTTGATGTCGGCGACGGTCAGCACCATATGGTCGATGCGCTCAATGACAACGCCATCGGCCATGGTCAGCCCAGATTTTTTGATTTTGGTTCGGTTTCGGCACGCTTTCCGGTCGCCGGCACCAACACGCAGCCATCGATGCGCCAGCTGCCATCATCCATCCGCAGCATCGGGAACAGGGCCACCACCGCGCCCCCATCCGGCTCTTGCAGCAACACCCGTTGCACCAGTCGGCCACGGGAAAACGCCAGATTCAGGAAGGTGACGGAACGCGGACGGTAAACCGCCTTGTAGGAGGTGGAATACTTGCTCAGGTAGGCTTCCGACGTGCCGAACTGTTTTTGCACATCGGGAGAGGTTAAGGCGAAAGCCTTCCTGCCGTCGTCACGTTGAAACGCCTCCATTTGGCTTTTGATCACACCGATCACATCGTTCCTGAGTTCGCGTCCCGCCCCCGCCGTGGCTGGACCGGCGGTGAACAGGGGCAGCAGGATGAAAAGGATTAGCCATCTGACTTTAGTCAGAATCCATCGGTATCCAAAAAATGGGGATTGGCTTGTCATCAGGGAAATGCCCCATCCTAACCGTGGTTAACCGTTAAGGTTGATGGAAGGAATGAATTGTTGGGCCTTGCCGAGTTCCGCCTGCAAGGCAGCGGTATCACGCTCTAGCAACGGCGACAGATCACCCTTGACCTTGAGCATCCGGACATCTTTTTCCAACGCTTCCATCCGCCGCTTCAGGGACAGGACGGTTTCATGAAACTCATCGATGGCCCGATGGACCTTGCCCATATGCGGTTTCAGGCGAGCGGCGTTAAAGCTGTCGACCCGTTTCAGGGCCTCGCTGGTGAACCAGATCGCACCAAACGCCATTGTGAAGGATAGGACGGCAATGACAGTAGTCATAAGGTTTCCCCAGGTTAGTTTTTTTTACGTATTGATTCTGAGTCGGGTACCATAACAACAGACAGGTAAATTAATGCTTAACCGGCCAGGAAAAAGCCGGAAACAGTAAGATTTGCGGTTTAAGAATGAGGGAAGGGAGTAACCGAACCCGGCGAATATCAACTGTCGGCGTTGATCCGTTCGATCAAGGTCGCAACGACCTCATCGACCTGGGCATCCTCGACGCGACAGCCACCGGCGGCGGCGTGGCCACCCCCACCGAATTCCAGCAGCAACGAGCCGACATTGATTTTCGATGACCGGTCAAGGATGGATTTGCCGACGGCAATATTTGTTTTTCCGTCTTCCGGCGCCGCCAACAGGTGCATGGAAATATTACACTCCGGATTTAACGCATAGATCAAAAACCGGTTGCAGACGAAAATGGGGTCTTCCTTGCGCAAGTCGGCGACCACCAGGTTTTTGAGCACCGTCGAGCACCGCGTCAATTGCAGTTCGGCGAATTCCTTCTGATACAGATAGGCAATGATTCGTTCCTGAACGTCGGGCAATCCCAGAATTTCCTCGATCGGATTGTGGCGGCAGTAGGTCATCAGATCATACAGGAGGGCATTATGGGCGATGTTGAACCCGCCGACGGATTCCAGACCGGTGCGTGGATCGACGATGAAATTCAACAACGTCCACTTTTCCGGGGCCAGAATGTCTACGCCTGAATATAGGGCGGAATCGGCTTGGTCCACGGCATCCAATAAGTCCTCGGAAATTTTTGGAAAGCTTTCCTTGCCGCCGAAATGGCGATAAATCACCCGCGCCGCGGACGGGGCATCGACATCAATGATGAGATTATCCCTCTCGCCGACCCGCTCAACCTCGCTCCTGTGATGATCGAAGCAAAGGTGGATGCCATCCACATAAGGAAGGTTGGCGCTGATATCCTTATCGCTGACAGGAACCCTTCCTTGCTGCATGTCGCTGGGTTCGGCAAACACGATATCGTCGATCATGCCCAATTCATTGAACAGGGCGCCACATACGACCCCGTCAAAGTCGGCGCGGGTGACCAAGCGGTGTTTTTCTTCAGCCATATCCAACTAACCTCAATATGCAAAAGCAGAAGAAAGATAACTGCCTCCGAGGCCGCTGGCAACGCCTCCCCCGTAGGTTTATGCTGGCCGTCGCAACCAAGAGCCAAGGAACAATTTCATGCCGGACCAACCCGAAAACGACACCCTTTCCATCCAGATCGCCAATCAGTTCGTCAATGTCGCCAACGCCCGCACCCAGGATGGCGCCGATGTCATGGAGGTCGCCCAGGGCTTGCGGCACGCGGCGGCCAATTTTTCAGCCTTTGCCGAATCGCATCGCCAAGGCGATGGCGCCGAGACTGACCCCGCCCTGATTGTCGAGGAATTTGCCCGGTTTCTTGAATATTACATCGACCGCCACGGCGCCGGCGGCAAGCCGGGTGGGCCAAAGGGAGGATTAGAGCAACTGATCGAGCAGGTTAAAAACGAGCTTTGAACGCGTGCCGCCCCCACCCCATCAGCACCCGTCACGAATGGACACATTACGATACCAACCCGTCATATGGACGAATGATTTCACCTATATAACTCAACTCACAATGGCACCTACAACTGTATATACCCAAAGGGAAATTCGTTGTAAGGTTACAGTAAGGATTGACGCGAAAATCATTAAACAGCGGTGTACCCAGGGTTATATCATCGCTAGAATTCAATCCGGGGCTTCACTGAAGCCCCCTTTAGTTCTGCGTCAGTAACGGGCATGGCATGAACGACACTCCGGCAAATCCACAATCGGCACGGATGCGGGCGGACCGCGACCGCTTTGTCGCGATGGCGTTTTGCTGGGCCGATGTCCTCATTGAATGCGACAGCGATGAAAAAATCGTCTTTGCCGTCGGCCCGACGGCGCCCCTGACCGGCAAGAGCTTTTCCGATTTGATCGGGGTTGCCCTGGAACAAATCATCGACCCCGGCGACCTTTCCCTGGCCCGCGGCCTGTTGGCCATCCCGCGCAAGGCCGGCAGGATCGAAAATGCGGCGATTCGGCTCATCGGCGGCAAGAATGGCCCGCAGCCGGTCCTGTTCGCGGGGTATAAGCTGGATGAACTGGACAGCCATTACTTCATCGCTTTCCGCAACAGCCCCGCAGCCGGAAGGGACCGCAAGAAGGACGGCAATCGGGATTCCGAAACCGGCCTCCAGGATCCGATGAACTTTGCCGAAAGCCTGAAAGACGCGGTCGCCAACGGCGATATCGGTGAAGACAGCAAGTTAACCCTGATCTCGCTGCCCGGTTACGAGGGCCTGCGCCAACGCATGGACGAGGAAAGCGAGCAAAAGCTCCTCGATACCCTGGGCACTTACCTGAATGCCAATTCCACCGGCGGTGACATGGCCACCCGAGTCGGCGATGGGCGTTTCGGTCTGGTCCACGATAAAAGCGTCAATATCGATGCGGTCGAAAAACAGATCACCAAATTCTCCAAGGAGGCCGACCCCACCGGTGCGGGCGTCGAGGTCGAAGCGGCTACCCTTGAAATCGGCCAGGAAGACGTCAGCAAGGAAGACATCGCCAGCGGGCTCGGCTACACGCTGAGAATGTTCCAGAACGCCAAGGAAGGCGAAATCGACTTCGAAAACCTGGAATCATCCTTTTCCGGCCTGGTTTCCGAAACCGCCGATCGGGTCAGGGAATTCAGGCGGCTGGTAGCCGCCGCCGATTTCGACGTCGCCTTCCACCCCATCCTCAACACCCTCACTGGCGAACCCCACCATTACGAGGCATTGGTCCGCTTCAAGAAGGACGGCAAGGGCGTGTCCCCCTATGAGACCATCACCTTCGCCGAGGAAGCCGGCCTGATCTCCGAATTCGACCTCGCCATGGCGACCAAGGTCGTCAACCAACTGGCCAATATCCCGGACCGTTTTCAGGCCGCCATCAACATTTCCGGGTTTTCCGTCAGCAATGCCAAATACGTCGCCGGCCTGAAAGACCTTCTCGCCAAAAACCAGTGGGCGGCGGAACGGGTTCTTTTCGAGATCACCGAATCAGCGCGGATGGCCGACCTTGAGTCCGCCAACGAATTTATCCAAATCCTGCGCAAGGACGGCTACGAAGTCTGCCTCGATGATTTCGGCGCCGGCGCCGCCAGCTTTCAATACCTCGCCACCCTGGATGTCGACGTCGTTAAATTTGACGGCTCGGTGATCAAGGACGCCCAGAAGGTAGCCAAGGGAAGGGCCTTCCTCAAGGCGCTGACGCGGTTCTGCCGGGAACTGGGCGTCGAGACCATCGGCGAGATGGTCGACAGCCCCGAAGGCCTGGAATTTGTGCGCGAATGCGGCGTCCAATACGTTCAGGGCTTCCTGTTCGGCGAACCCAATACCAACATCCTGTCGTTCGGCAAGATGGACAAAAATGTCGAAAAGCTGTTCGGGAAAAAGACGACCCGGCGGGCGTTCGGCTAAACATCCTCCCGGCCCACGCCATCCGCGCGCTTTTTCTTTTCATGTATTGTTGGGCAATTGGCGACCCCAACGGGATTCGAACCCGTGTTGCCGGCGTGAAAGGATGCAACGCACCCATTACAATACTCATGCCCACAATATAATACTTTGAGCCGCCTAACGCCGACGGGTCACTTGCCGGGCAAGTTCGGTCCCTCGTTCGGAACGTCTCAAGACATTGGTGAATTCACCCCTCGCAAAATTATCCCGAAAAAAAGATGCCATAATTCCCTTGACTTTAGTATGGGCATGTTAGATTATTACAATTGAGAATGCGTCGCAATATCAATAATCCCTTTGCGGGCGCAAAGTTGACTTTCAAGAAACCAACACCATGGGATTAAAAAAATGAAGTTAAAAATAACATTAGCGTCAATGATCATCGGCGCCGCATCCGCGATGGCGGCCACCGCAAGCGGCGCCGCCGCCGCGGAGGTTAATATTTATTCGGAGCGCCAACCATACCTGATGAAGCCGCTGCTGGATGCCTTTACCCACAAGACCGGGGTCAAGGTCAACATGGTGTATATAACAAAAGGCATGCTGGAACGGCTCAAGGCCGAGGCCGCCAATAGCCCTGCCGATCTTGTGCTTACTTCCGATATCGGCAACATCCACAACCTGGTCGCCGCCGGGTTGCTTCAGCCCAGCCAATCGAAGGTCCTGGAGAGCAATGTGCCGGCCCAGTTCCGTCACCCGCAGGGTTTGTGGTACGGGTTGACGACGCGGGCGCGGGTCATTTTCGCGCACAAAAAGCGGGTCAAGCCGGGCGAGGTCGCGACCTACGAGGATCTGGCCAAACCGCACATGAAGGGACGCGTCTGCATCCGGTCCGGCAAGCACGCCTATAATGTCTCCCTGCTGGCCTGGATGATTGCGCGTAAAGGCGAAGCCGCCGCTGAAACCTGGGCCCAGGGGCTCAAGGCCAATCTGGTCCGCAAGCCGCAAGGCAACGACCGCGCCCAGGTCAAGGCCGTCTATCAAGGCGAATGCGACGTGGCGCTGGGCAACACCTATTACATGGGCAAGATGATGACCAACGAGAAAAACCCGGAACAGAAAAAGTGGGCAGCCTCGGTCAATCTGATTTTCCCCAACCAGAAGGACAGCGGCACCCACGTCAACATCTCCGGCGCCGGCATTACCTCCAGCGCCAAGAACAAGGCGGGCGCCGTCAAGCTGGTTGAGTTTCTGAGCGGCGATGCGGCGCAGAAAATCTATGCCGAAGACAACTTCGAATACCCGATCAAGGCGGGGGCCAAACTGCACCCCACCGTCGCCGGCTGGGGAAATTTCAAGGCCGACGATACGTTCCTGTTCAAGATCGCCGAGAATCGCGCCAAGGCGACCCGGATCATGGACAAGGTTCGGTTCAATAACTAATGGATAAAATTTGACTTATGACGACTGAGGCAGCAGTGGCTTCAACGATTCCCATGGCCAAAAGAGAAATTTGGTCCTGGCTTAACGTGTGGAGCGTCGGAACCGTTCTGATCGCCCTGTTGATGACGGTGCCGATCGTGGCCGTCCTTTATATCGGCCTGACGCCCGGCGATGCGATCTGGTCGCATCTGATGTCCACGGTTCTGCCGGGATACATCACCACCACTTTATTGCTGATGATTGGCGTCGGCATCGGCACGTTGGTCATCGGCGTCGGCTCGGCCTGGCTGGTCAGCACCTGTCGGTTTCCGGGCAAGCGCATGTTCGAATGGGCGCTGTTGCTGCCGATGGCGATGCCGGCCTATGTGATCGCTTACGTCTATACCGACATTCTGGAATATGCCGGCCCGGTGCAGGTCTTGTTACGGGAAATGTTCGGATGGACGACAAAACGGGAATACTGGTTCCCGGAAATTCGCTCCCTCGGCGGCGCCGCGTCAATGATGACGTTGGTGTTGTACCCGTATGTCTATCTGCTGTCGCGGGCCGCGTTTATGGAGCAATCGGTGTGCGTGCTGGAAGCCAGCCGGGTGCTTGGCCGCGGTCCGTGGCAGAGCTTCTTTGCCGTCGCCCTGCCCCTTGCGCGCCCGGCCATCGTCATCGGCGTGTCGCTGGTATTGATGGAAACGCTCAACGATTTTGGCACCGTCGACTTTTTCGCCGTCGGCACCTTCACCTTGGGCATCTATGACGTCTGGCTGAACATGAACAACGTCGCCGGCGCCGCGCAACTGGCCGGGATGATGCTGTTTTTCGTTATCTTCCTGGTGCTGGCGGAACGCTTTGGTCGGCGCAAGCAACGCTTCCACCACACCACGTCGAAATATAAAGCCCTGCCCGGCTACGAATTGCAGGGTTGGGCCAGGCGCGCGGCCATTTTCGGCTGCGCGTTGCCGGTGGTGTTCGGCTTTGTCCTGCCGGCGATGGTGCTGAGCGGGTACGCGGTGATCCATTTCGAGGCCGCCGCCAATGCCGACGTGCTTCGCTTTGCCGGAAACAGCGTCATGCTGTCCGCCCTGGCGGCGGTATTGGCGCTCGCCATCGGAATTTTCATGGCCTACGCGGTGCGGCTTCGCAAGGAGCGCATCGTTACCTTCATGGCCCGGTTCGCCAGCCTCGGCTATGCTATTCCAGGATCGGTTCTCGCCGTCGGCGTTCTGGTCAGCCTGGGCGCCATCGACAACGGCATCGACGGCTTCATGCGCCGAAATTTCAGCCTTTCGACGGGCTTGCTGTTCAGCGGCACCATCGCCGCCGTGACCTTCGGCTATCTGGTCCGCTTCCTGGCGCTATCGTTCGGCAGCGTCGAGGCCAGCCTCAATAATATTACGCCGAGCATGGATGGCGCCGCCGCCAGCCTCGGCCATTCGCCGTTTAGCACGCTCCGGCGCATCCATATTCCGCTGATCCGGGGCAGCGCCTTGACGGCGGCAATCATGGTCTTCGTCGACTGCATGAAGGAATTGCCGATGACGGTGATCCTGAGGCCGTTCAATTTTCAAACGCTGGCGACGTATGTGCATCAATACGCCTCCGACGAACAATTGGGCGAAGCGTCCCTGGCGGCGTTGGCCATCGTCGGTTTTGGCATTTTGCCGGTTATTGTGCTTAGCTTCGCCATTACCACGTCGCGGCCCGGTCAGTATGTGCCGGGGTATTCTGCAGAGGAGCCAGCCTCGTGAAGGGACTTCATGTCATCGGTGTGTCCCATGCCTATGGGAACAACAAGGTTCTGAATAACGTCTCCTTGATGATTCCGGCCGGTGAATTGGTTTGTTTGCTAGGCCCGTCCGGATCAGGAAAAACCACGTTGTTGCGCCTTGCCGCCGGGCTTGAACGCCTGCAGCAAGGCGAAATCCTCATCAATGACGAGGTCGTCGCCAACGCCAAAATGCACCTGCCGCCCGAACACCGGGGTATCGGCCTGATGTTCCAGGAATATGCCCTGTTCCCGCACCTTTCCATCATCGACAACGTCACCTTCGGCCTCGACGGCCAACCCAAAGACAAAGCGCACCGCCGAGCCATGGAGATGCTGGATCAGGTCGGCATGACCGCCTACGCCGAAAGCTACCCACACATGCTGTCGGGCGGCCAACAGCAACGCATCGCGCTGGCCAGGGCACTGGCGCCGGAACCGAAACTTTTATTGCTGGATGAGCCCTATTCCGGTTTGGACACCAATCTGCGTGGCCAGATTCGCGAAGACACCTTGAGCGTTCTCAAAGCCAGCGGCGTCGCCACCGTGATGGTGACCCACGATCCGGAGGAAGCCATGTTCATGGCCGACCGGATCAAAATTCTGGGAAACAACGGACGCATCCTTCAGGCAGGCAGGCCCCACGACATCTATTATCACCCGCAGCATGAATTCGTCGCCAAATTGTTTGGCCTGATGAACCGGTTCGAGAGCGTCGTCAAAGACGGGCATGTAGACATTCCGCTTGGCCGCATCCCGGCCAAGGGTCTGGAGAATGGCCGCAAGGTCGCGGTTCTGGTCCGCCCCGAGGGCGTCACCCTAACGAGCAACGGCGGCGCAAAATCCGCGGCGGGCGCCCCGTTAGAGGTGGTATCAACGCATCTTCTCGGCCACGACAACATCGTCCGCGTGGCGTTGACCGCCGACAACGTGCCGGCAAGTGAACGAGATGTCTACGTCCGTATTCACCACACGTTTGAACCGGAACTGAGCCAGCAAATTACCGCCGGCATTGATCCTGAATACGCCTTTATTTTCCCCACGGATGAAGAAGGTGAATCGACGGGAACCGGCAACCGGCTTTTGTCGGTGTCTCAACCCGAAGCAGCGGAATAATTTTATCTTAACCGATACGGCGGTATAATCGTCGCGACGAATAGAAGGAAATCGACATGGTAGAGCTGACCTCGTCATTCATGCTGGACTATGAGACCCTCGACAGGGACCACCAGCGTTTAGCCGACATCGTAAATCTGATCGTCGGTGCCATCGACGGCGACGAAGGCGAAAAATGCGAAGATCTGGTCATTGATTTCGTTAAATCAGCCAAAGCTCATTTTGCCAAGGAAGAAGCGCTGCTCGCCAAGGTCGGCTTTCCCAATGTCAAACGGCACCATGACCATCACGAAAGTCTGAATTTCAAGATGGAACACCTGATCGAATTCGCCAAAAACGCGGGGGATAACAAATTGGCCCGCGACAGTCTGCGCAAGGAACTGGTGTTTTTCCTGATGGATGACATCATCACCGCGGATATGGATTTCAAGAACTTCATCGAAAAAAAATCGAATGCTGAAAAGACCTGATCTGCTTATTTTGAGCCCCAAGTCCGCCGCTTCGAAGTCTCTCAAAAACAAGAACCGGTAGCCAAAGGCCACGAGCCCCGGGAAAAGGCGTCATAGGCGAAACCAAAATGTTCCGCAAAGTTCCGAAAGTGGCGACCCCAACGGGATTCGAACCCGTGTTGCCGGCGTGAAAGGCCAGTGTCCTAGGCCTCTAGACGATGGGGTCGCAGAGGGCCTTCGATCAGGAAAGGAGTTGGTATACGCCCCAGCCGAAATTATCAAGCCCCCAGTACCATACATCGGCACATACTTGGTGGCCTACTTTTGGGTAATATTCGCCCTACCCGTTAGCGGGTAGGCAGAGCAGCAACGGTCATTTATAAAACCATCCAGCGGTTATTTTCGCCAAAATTTTTAAAGGAAGGCCTGCATGTCAAAAACCAATATCCTGATCGCCCAGGGCGGCGGGCCGACGGCGGTCATCAATGAATCCCTGGTCGGCGCGGTCCTGGAATCGCGCGGCTTCGACAACACCGGGTCGGTCTACGGCGCCTTTCACGGCGTCAGCGGCATCGTCAACGAGGACTTCATCAACCTCGGCCTGGAAAGCACCGAAAACCTGGAAAATGTCGCCAAGACGCCGTGCTCGGCGCTGGGCTCGACCCGCGACAAGCCCGACCAGAAATACTGCCAGGATATTTTCAAGGTCCTCAAGGCGCATGACATCGGCACCTTCTTTTACATCGGCGGCAACGATTCATCGGATACGCTGCGCATCCTCGCCGAAGAAGCGGTCGGCGCCGATTACCCATTGCGCTGCATCCACATCCCCAAGACCATCGACAACGACCTCACCGTCAACGACCACACGCCGGGCTACCCATCAGCGGCGAAATTCGTGGCCAGCGCCTTCGCCGGGGTTAACCTGGACAACCGGGCGCTCCAGGGCGTTTACGTCGGCGTCGTCATGGGCCGTCATGCCGGGTTCCTGACCGCGGCGGCGGCCTTGGGCCGCAAGTACGACGATGACGGCCCGCACCTGATTTACCTGCCCGAACGCAATTTCTCCATGGATACCTTGATCCGCGACGTGAAGGCCACCCAGGACAAGTTCGGCCGTTGCGTCATCGCGGTGTCGGAAGGCATCCACGATGATAGCGGCGCGCCCATCGTCACCAAACTGGCCAAGGACGTCGAAAAAGACGCCCACGGCAACATTCAGCTTTCCGGCACCGGCGCCCTGGCCGACCTGTTGTGCGACGCCATCCGCGAAGGCACCGGCCAAAAACGCGTGCGCGGCGATACCTTCGGCTATTTGCAGCGCTCCTTCATGGGCTGCGTGTCCGACGTCGATCAGATGGAATCCCGCGCCGTCGGCGTCGAGGCCGCCCGCTTCGCCCACGACGGCGCCCAGGGCGTTAAGCGCGACGGCACCGTGACCATTCAACGTACCGGCAGCGGCGACAGCTACGCCGTCGAATACAAGCTCAGCAAACTTGAAGACGTCGCCGGCAAGACCAAGGTCATGGCCGACGAATTCATCGCCGATTCCAATTGTGACATCACCGGGGCCTTCGTCGATTACCTGAAACCGCTGCTCGGCTCCGGCATGCCCGAGCCCTACCGGCTGGAGGCCGAACGGGTCGGAAAAATCCTCGATCGGTAGACCACGCCCCGAACCCAAACGTTTGACCTTTGTTAAGGCATCCGGCGGCGCCGGCGTCCATGGTCCCCCGACCACAAGACGGGACAGTTTGAGCATGGCCGGCCTGTCCCATTGGCGAAACCGTAAAGGGATTCATCGATGAAAAAAGCAACCCTCCTGATCGCCGCAATTGCCGTGGCGAGCCTCTTCCCGGCGGCACGGTCTTTCGCCGCCGGCGACACAAAAGCCGGAAATATAACCATTTCCGCCCCGTGGGCCCGCGCCACCTTCGCCAAGGCGAAAACGGCCGCCGCCTATATGACCCTTAACAACAGCGGCGACAAAGCCGACACTCTGATCGGCGTTAAAAGCGCCATTGCCCAAAAAACCGGAATCCACCGGACAACGATGGAAAACGGCATTATGAAGATGGGAGCGGTGGGGAGTATCGAGGTGCCGGCCGGCGGCATGGCCATGCTTAAACCCGGCGGCCACCACGTCATGTTCATGGGCCTTGTACAACCGCTAAAGGAAGGTGCTAACTTTCCGCTGACCCTGGTTTTCGCCAAGGCCAGCGAGGTCACGGTCACGGTCCAGATCCTCAAGCCCGGCGCCATGGGCGGCGCGGCCATGCGCCATCAACATTAAATTTCAAGGAATTCGCCATGCAACGCCGTTGGTTGATCCTAGGCCTGATTGCCGTCCTTGCCGTATCCGCGGCCGCCACCTGGAATCTTGTCCATACGGTGAAGAAGGCCTCCACCCCTCCTCCCGTCGCCATCGGGGGGCCGTTCAACCTGGTCGATCACAACGCCGGGCCGGTCACCGACGCCGATTTCCGGGGCCGTTATCTGCTGGTTTTCTTCGGCTATACCTATTGCCCCGATGTCTGCCCGAAGGCTATGCAGACGATCGGCGTGGCCCTCGACCAACTGGGCAAGGACGCCGCCAAAATCCGGCCTCTTTTCATCAGCGTCGATCCCGAGCGCGATACCCCGGAGGTTCTCAAATCCTTCGTCAAAAACTTCCACCCGTCGCTGACCGGGCTGACCGGCAGCCCGCGACAGGTGCAGGCGGCGGCGAAGGCCTACCGGGTCTATTACGGCAAGGTCAAAGAAGACGGCGGCGCGAAAGACGAATACCTGATGAACCACTCCGCCGGACTCTACCTGATGGGGGCCGATGGCAAGTTCATCACGATGTTTTCCCACAACACCACGCCCGAAGACCTGGCGGCCAAGATCAGGAAATACCTTTAAAGGACTTTATACCAGGGGTGTGTTATTCCGGCTGGCGGTAATCGGCCTCGACGCCGGCTTCGCGGAACATGGCGTCGGCGATTTTCGCCGCCTCGCCCCAGCGTTCGTGTTCGAAATCCGGCTGGTCGCAGACGACGCGGACAATCCCGGCCTGAATGATCATCACCGCGCAGCGCGCGCACGGCGGCAGCGGATGCACGTACAGCGTCGCCCCTTCGGCGCGGTCGCCGGCGAACATCAGGGCGTTCTGTTCGGCATGGACGACCATCTCATACTTGGTTGTGCGGTCATCGAGCCGATCCTGGGAGTCCTCGACACCGGCGGGAAAGCCGTTGAACCCGGTCGAAATGATGCGCTTGGAACGGGTGTGGGTGATGACGGCGCCGACTTTCGTCGACGGGTCCTTGGACCACTCGGCAATGTACGCCGCCAGCCCCAAAAACCGATGATCCCATTTATCCAGCAAAAACTCTCCTCCTCATGCGCCAACCTACCACGCCCATTTTACCATGCCGGCGCCGCGTCTTCGATATGCAATTGCGCCGAGGAACGCCCCTGCCAGGTGTTGACCTTGAGCCGCCCGGCCAGATGCAGCGGCGCACCGTCACTGTTCAACAACGCCTGGCCCAAGGGACTGTCGACGCAGTTGAACGAAATCGCCGCCAGCCGGCCGCCGCCGTCGCCGGTGACGAAGCCGCGCACATGGCGGTCGCCGACCACCGATGCATACGATAAATGCGCCGCCGGAATGACGAACCGGGGGGCCGGGTTGCCGGCCCCGAACGGGCCGACCTGCTCGAGGATTTCCAACAGCTGTATGTCGGCGGCCTTCGCTTTCATGGCGCCGTCCAGATACAAGGTGGGCCGGACGTCGCCATCTAGGGTATCCGCCGCCACCCGTTCACTCAGGAACGCCTTTAAATCCTCCAGCTTGCCCTTCTCCACCGTAAAGCCCGCGGCCATTTTATGACCGCCGCCTTTGATCAATATTCCGGCCTGACAGGCGGCGATCATGGCGGCGCCAAGATCAACCCCGGACACGGAGCGCCCCGAGCCAACGCCCTTGTCGCCATCAAAGGCGATGACGCAGGCGGGGCGGTTAAAGCGTTCGACCAGACGCCCTGCGACGATGCCGATGACGCCGGGGTGCCAGCCTTCGCTGGCGGCGACAACCAAGGCGCCGAGGTCGGCGCTTTCGACCTGGGTGACGGCGGCCTCCTGCACCGCCGCCTCGATGCCCCGGCGTTCAATGTTTAAGGCGTCGAGGCGGTGGGCGATCTCCATGGCCTCGTCGATATCATCGGTGCCGAGCAAACGAGAGCCCAAGTCCGGCGCCCCGATGCGGCCACCGGCATTGATGCGCGGCCCAAGCTGAAACCCGGCGTGATAGGTTTCCGGCGCTTCCTTGATCCCGGCGACATCGGCGAGCGCCTTCAAGCCGATATTTCGCCGTTTTCCCATCACCTTCAGGCCCTGGCTGACCAAGGCCCGGTTGACCCCGGTCAGCGGCACCACGTCGCAGACGGTGCCCAGCGCGACCAGATCCAGCCAGCCGGTCAAAACGGGCTCTCGGCGGCTTTCATACCAACCCGCCACCCTCAGCGCCCGGTTGATGGCGACGACCAGCAGAAACGTCACCCCGACCGCCGCCAATTGGCCCTGGCCGCTGTCGTCATCTAGCCGGTTGGGATTGATCACCGCCGTCGCCGGCGGCAGGGTTTCTTCCGGTTCGTGATGGTCGACGACGATGATCTCCAACCCGGCGTCTTTTGCGGCGCCCAGCGGCTCAAAAGCAGACGTCCCGCAATCGACGGTGACAACTACGGAAATACCGTCGGCCTTGAATTTAAGCAAGGCGGGCGTATTCGGCCCGTAGCCTTCCTTGATGCGGTCGGGGATATAGACCTGTGAACGGCCACCGACGGCGGCGATAAAACGCTTCAACAGCGCCGACGACGTCGCCCCGTCAACATCGTAATCACCGAAAATACCGATCGTTTCGTCTTGCATGATCGCGCTGGCTAACCGTTCGGCGGCGATGTCCATGCCTTGCAGGGTGCTGGGATCGGGCAACAGGGTGCGCAGGGTGGGGTTCAAAAAAGATTCGGCGTCGTCCAGCCCGACACCGCGACCAGCCAGCACCCGGCCGACGATTTCCGGCAGCTCATAGCGTTGGGCCAGGGCCAGGGCTTGGCGGTCATCGGCGTCGCGCAGGATCCAGCGCTTGCCCTTCAGTGATTTTTCAACGCCAAGGAAACAATCTTGGCGATGCTGATCGGAAACTGCCGCCGTCTTTGCAACCATTTCAGACTTTTATCGGCTGGCGGGTGAAATTATGGTGGCCTTCGACGTACCTGAGGGTGCCGGTCACCGAACGCCACACCATGGAATGGGTGACGGCGCCGCCGGGAAAATAGCGAACCCCTTCCAGCATGGCGCTATAGGTGATGCCGGTGGCGGCGAAGGTGACATTGCCGGACGCCATTTCTACGGCCGTATACTTACGGTCGAAGTCTTCGATACCGACGTTTCGGGCGCCCGCCTTGTCGTCATTATTGCGGTAAATCAGGCGGCCCTGCATTTGCCCGCCGACGCCGCGAAGTGCGGCCGCCGCCAGAACCCCTTGCGGGGCGCCGCCGATGCCTAAAAAGATATCAACGCCGACATCGACCTGGGAGGCCGAGATCACGCCGCTGACGTCACCACCCTGGATCAGGCGGATACGGGCGCCGACATCTCTAATCTTGGCGATCAGCTCGCCATGGCGGGGCCGGTCCAGCATACAGACGACCAGATCCGACACCGGCACCCCCTTGGCGTCGGCCAACGCCTTCAGGTTTTCCGCCGGCTCCCGGTCCAGATCAACGACGCCTTCCGGCAGCCCGGGGCCGACGGCAATCTTGTCCATATAGATGTTGGGAACGGTCAGGAAGCCGCCGTCCTCGGCCATGGCGATCACCGTCATCGCATTGGGGCCGCCTCGGGCCAGGGCGCTTTTACCTTCCAGGGCAACCAGCGCGATATCCATCTTCGGCCCGTCGCCGGTGCCGATGTTTTCGCCGACGAACAGCTTGTCGGTCTCGTCCGGGGTTCCTTCGCCGATGCGGATGGTGCCGTCGATCGCCAGTTTTCCCAACGCCTCATGCATGGCGGCAACGGCGGCCTGATCGGCGGCCTGCTCATCGCCGCCACCCAGGAACTGCGACGCCGCAATGGCCACGACCTCGGTCACCCGAACCGATTCAAGGGCGATATTTCGATCAAGATTGGTGTTTTTGGCCATAGCGTATTGTTGCCCCGATCCGGCTAGAAAGGCCAGCCCAAAAACGTTAAAGTCATGGAGCAGGCATCGGCGATGCGATCAACAAGCCAGGGGGCATTCAATTGATCCGGATTCATGTGAATATGGCGGTCGTACTTGTGGCCGCCGCCATCGGCCTCGGTGCGTGTTCCAGCGCCCAAATCGGCCCCTACATGGCCGTCCCCCAAACCTCTCCGGCACCGCTCACAAAAATGTTGAAGGAATGCCCGAATGAAACCACCCGCACACCTTGCGTGTTGCGGATCAAGGGGCTGGTTGCGGGCGACAACACCGGTGATGAGCCCGGCCACGCCGATCGCCACGAACCCGGCCACACCTACGGCCACAACAATCGAGTCAGCTCCATTCCCCTCGGCAAGGACGGCTACAACAGACTACAGGCCACGGATTTGTTCGGACATGAATCCGGATTCTATGGCCAATTGAGACGCCCGCGGTTCGGCGTCGCCCTGGCTGGCGGCGGCTCCAAGGCGTCGGCCTTCGGCATGGGGGTTTTGGCCGGGTTGGCGGACAGCGGGTTTCTGGAACGGGCCGATTACGTGTCCACCGTGTCCGGCGGCGGCTATGCGGGGTTGTACCTGTTCCGGTATTTGATCGAACAGGACCGGAAACGAAAAGCCGGCGAGGATACGGGCTTGCGCGCCAAGCAGATCCGGGCCGCCTTTAACGACTGTATACCGGCTCCCTACAACAACATCTACCGCACCCTGAATCCGTCCGGCGACACCCCCAAACCCTGCCCCGGCAATCTGGCCCTCGGCGCCAAGAATGACGCCTTCCCCCAGGTTCCGGTGCGTTACCAACAAGACGTTTTGTCGTCGCGCTATGACAAAGAGACCCGCACATTGCTTGAGGGCACGGCGAGCATGACCTATCAGCTCGCCTCCACCGCCGCGTGGCTGGTCCCCCATCATATCGGCAACTCCCTGTTTGATTGGAACGCCGACACTTCGCCCTCACGTAACGCCTATCGTCGGGGTATTTTCAAGACCTACGGGTTGCCCGAGGATGACTGCAAACGCCGTTATAACGACGGGCTGGCCTTTTGGCGGGATTGGCAATGTGTCAACAGCCAGGACCCCGCCCTGCGCTTTAATGCGCTCCGCAGCATCTACGATCTGCCTCCCAAGACGAACGACACGATCCCCTATTGGATCATCAACGGGACCTCCGGCTACAAGGGGGCGTTCTTTGGCCCCTTGTTCGAACCTCTGACGAACTGGAAGAAAGCAGGCGAGGACAGAGAGGACACCGATCGTAATTTCTTCCGCGATAGTTTCGAGATGACCGCCCACGGGTTCGGCTCCGGGGAATACGGCTATACCCGTTTCGTCGAACCACCCCTCAACCTGCCCAACGCCGTCGCCGCGGCCGCCGCCTTTTTCGATTCCCAGGAACGCAACGTCAAAGGACCGTTGCGCGGCCTCGTCGCCGCCCTGCAAACGGCCCTGGGGCTGAACTGGGGCATGGATATCGACAACCCCCTTGTCGACGATGACCAACGCACGGTGCACCGCGCGCTGCCATGGCCCATCTACCGGGCGCACCGTTTTGTCCGCGGCCGGGATTCCGTCGATATCCATATCAGCGACGGCGGCATGTCGGAAAATCTCGGCCTCTTCGCCCTGTTGCGGCGCGGCGTTCGCAACATCGTCATCGCCGACGCGGCCCAGGACGGCCAGGGCGCCATGGCCGACATCTGCTTTATCCGCAACCGCCTTTTGTATTTTTCGGCCAACGCAGAGGACAGGGACAGGCTGCTTGACGACCACGGCAAAAAACGCCTGCACATTCGCTTTCCGATGCTGCAGGATTTCGGGGACATATGCAAATCGCAATGGGCCGGCAATAAATCCAAAACACCCCGCAAGGATCCCCGGGTCTACGACATTTGGAATTGGCAAAACCCAGTCGTCACGGGATGCGTCGTCATCATTTCCTCCCTCAAGGAAAAAACAAACAATTCATGCCCGCCCGACGAGGACAGCATGCTCCTGTCCCGGCTTTACCTGATCAAACCGGCGCTGAACAAAAACGATCTGTTCCGGACTCCGTCGAAGCGCTGTTCCGTCGCCGATCTGTGGACATTCAAAACGGCCCCCGCCGAGAACCCCAAGAGCACGGCAAAAACCGGTTGCATGACCGCAAAGACGCCGGTGGAGTTGGCCGGATTCCTGACCAATATTCTAAAAAACCCAGCCACCAATGCTTGCCCCAAATTTCCCCAGGATGGCACTGTGTCCCTGACCATCAATTCGGACCCGTACCTTTACGGCGGCTATCGGGAACTGGGCCGGGCGGCGAGCGCCCTCATCAAGCCCGTCGGCGATGGGGTCGGCCCCATTGCGGAAATCGAACAAAAAGCGCAGCGACCGGTGACAGGGGAAAAACCGCCCTGCCTTAAGGAAAACTCCGGGACAGGGCCAAAGCCCTAAAGAGACTCGATTCGGATCATGCGGGGTTCCTCGACCACCCCCTCGACCAAAGCCATTTCGTCGAGGGCCTTGGTCATGGCGGCTTCTTCGGTTTTGTGCACGGTCATCACCACCGGCACCGCCTCGCCGGGATCTCGGGTCCGTTGCAACACTGATTCCATGGACACCGCGTGGTTCTTCAGCGCGCCGGCGATATCGGCGAACACGCCCGGTTTATCGACCACCATCAGGCGGATGTAATAGGCGCCGAAATGACGCTGCATGGGCACCGGGGTAATGGTTTTCAATTGGGCGGCGGGCACCCCGAACGTCGGCACCTTCAAGCCACGCGCAATGTCGATGATATCGGCGGCGACCGCCGAAGACGTCGGACCGGCACCGGCGCCATAGCCTTCCAGCACGATGCTATCGACGAAATCTCCGTCCGCGACCACCGCGTTCAGCGACCCGGCGACATGGGCGATGGCGGTTGTTTCCGGCACCATGCAGGGGTGCACCCGCTGTTCGACCCCGTCGTCGCGGATCGAGGCGATGCCCAGCAACTTGATGCGGTAGCCCAATTCGGCGGCGAACTGCATGTCCATGGGTGAAATATGGCGGATGCCCTCGATATGAACGGCGTCGAAATTGACCTCGCCGCCGAAGGCGACGCTGGCCAGGATCGCCAGCTTGTGCGCGGTGTCGATGCCATCGATATCGAAGCTGGGGTCGGCCTCGGCATAGCCCCGTTGCTGACATTCCTTGAGCACGTCCTCGAACTCGCGGCTCTGGTCGCTCATCGCGGAGAGAATAAAATTACAGGTGCCGTTGAGAATCCCGTAGACGCGTTTGATGTTGTTTCCGGCGAGCCCCTCGCGCAGGGATTTAATAATCGGAATACCGCCGGCCACCGCCGCCTCATAGGCGAAGGTCACGCCGGCGTCTTCGGCGGCATGGGCCAACGCGGTGCCGTGATGGGCGATCAGCGCCTTGTTGGCGGAAACCACGTGCTTACCGTTGGCGATGGCGGCCTCGCAAAGCTTTTTGGCGATCCCGTCCGAGCCGCCGATCAGTTCCACGACCACGTCGATATCGGCTTCGGCGGCCATCGGCAGGGCGTCGGCGTAGCACCGGATGCCGTTCTTTTTGGCCTCTTTCAGTCTGGACGCGTCGGGATCGGCAACGGCCACCAAGCGGATAGCGCGCCCGGTGCGGCGTTCGAGAATTTCCGCCTGCTCCATCAGCAGCTTGAAGGTGCCGCCGCCGATGGTGCCGAGACCGGCAATGGCGATGTTCAAAGACTTACTCATTGAGAGGCGGCCTTCTTTCCATCCTTGTTGGGCGGGGCTTGATCATGGCCGCGCAGAAACGACTTGATGTTGCGAACCGCTTGTCTGATGCGCTGCTCGTTTTCGACCAGCGCAATACGCACGAAGCCTTCTCCGTTGTCGCCGAAGCCAATGCCCGGCGACACCGCGACATCGGCTTCCGACAGCAACAGCTTCGAAAATTCCAGTGACCCCAGGGCCGCGAAATCAGGCGGGATCGGCGCCCAGGCAAACATCGTCGCCGGCGGCGACGGCACATCCCAACCGGCGGCGGCGAGGCCGTCGATCAATACATCGCGGCGGTTTTTATACAGCAAGCGCATTTTATCGACGCAGTCCTGCGGCCCGTTCAGGGCCGCCACCGCGGCCACCTGAATGGGGGTGAAGGCGCCGTAGTCCAGGTAGGACTTGATCCGCGACAGCGCCGAGACCAGCTTTTTATTGCCGGTGGCGAAACCGATGCGCCATCCCGGCATCGAATAGGTTTTGCTCATCGACGAAAACTCGACGGAAATCTCCCAGGCGCGCTTGATCTGAAGGATCGACGGCGGCGGCGGAATATCAAAATAAACCTCCGAATAGGCGATGTCCGAGAGAATATAAATGCCGTGATGCAGGCAGAAATCGACGACCTGTTCATAAAAATCCAGATCGACAACCTTGGCGGTCGGATTATTGGGATAATTCAAGACCACCGCTTTCGGTTTCGGCGACGATTGTTCGACGGCCACCTGCAACGCCGTCATGATGTCTTCTTCCGGCCCGACCGGAATCGAGCGCACGCCGGCGCCGGCGATGATGAAGCCGAACGGATGAATGGGATAACTGGGATTGGGGGCCAAGATGACATCGCCGGGGTTGGTGATCGCGGACGACAGGTTGGCCAGGCCTTCTTTCGATCCCAAGGTAACGATGGTTTCGGACTCCGGATCGACATCGACCCCGAAACGGCGTCCATAATAGGCGCTGATCGCTTTGCGCAGGCCTGGAATACCGCGCGACTGGGAATACCGGTGGGTTTTGGGATCCTGCACCGCCTCGACCAGTTTCTCGACGATATGAGGCGGCGTCCGCTGGTCCGGGTTGCCCATGCCTAAATCAATGATGTCGGCGCCGTTGGCGCGCGCGCGCGCCTTCATCGCGTTTACCTCTGCAAACACGTACGGCGGTAACAGCCCGATCTTATGGAATTCGTTGTCCATGGCGTTCACTTGCCAGACGGCGTTAAGCGGTACAAGCCAAAATCACTCGTCAGCGAACCAGGCAGGTCAGTTGACGAGGTAAATTTCGGTGCGGCGGTTGCCGGCTTCGCCGGACGGCATAATTTCATAATAGGCCGGTTCGGCATCCGACACCGCGGCGATCAAAATGTCTTTTTTGTTGACCCCCAAGCGCAACAATTCATCGGCGACCTTATCGGCCCGGCTGGCCGAGACCTCAAAATTCGTCATCTTGTGAATGACCGGGCTCAGATTGCGGGTACGGGAACTGGCATGGCCGACGATCTGGACCTGGCCGCCGTTTTTGCGTTGCAACTGCACCACCGCGCTCAAAATCCGCTTGTCCCGGGACTTCAACTTAGAAGAGCCGTTATCAAACAAAATCGTCGCCACTCGAACCGAGGCTCCCGGATAGGCAGACGGGCTGTCGACCAGTTGGCTTGCAGCTGCTTGACCCGCCGGACTGGCCGGTGCGACCGCCTGGGGAGTCTCGGCGGCGGCCATAAGACTGTCAGACACGATGCCATCGGAAGAAATCACCAGGGTCCCGAGATCGCCGGCGGCGGCCGGTTGACCTCTGGAAATCGGCAGATCGCCCAATTCCGCCGCACGGGCGCGAATCTCAGCCAGTTGCGTGGCCAGGCGTCGTTCGATTTCCTGTTGACCGGCGGTCATCACCGCCGGCGCCAGCCGCGGCGATGGGGCAGGCTCGGCAAATTGCGGCGCCGGTTGCGGCGTCGGCATTGTCGGCATCGGTCGGGCGAGGGGTACCCCGGCCACCGGCGCCTTCGGCTGCGCTGCTGGCGCCGGCTGGACGGCGGCGACGGTTGGGCTCGGCGTCGGCGCTGGTGCGGGGCGGGCTTTCGCCTGCATCCTTTCGGTTGCCGCGCCCTGGCGTTGCAGGGCCGGTGCATATTTGGGTCGTTCCGCGTCCGCCTTCAGGCCGGTGCCGGTATTGTCCTTTATATTGTCCCTGGCCCGCGCTTGGCGATCGACGGACGATAAATTCGGAAAAGTTTTGTCCGACCCCGGAGGCGCTTTGCCCCGGTCGGCGGCAAGGCCGCTATCTTTCGCGTCCTTATCCTTTTTGGCGTCTTTGCTGTCGCCGGCAAAGAAATCAACCGTGCCTCTGTACCATTCCGCCGGATTGACGGCGTCGGGCACCTGCGAACAGGCATTGAGCACTGTTCCGCTGAGTAAAACACCAATCACCATGAGTGATGTCTTGGCCGGTCGCCATAACGGCGGACCATGGTCAACCTGACCCATTATTTTTGAATCCTTCATTTTGCAATACCCCCAAGCAATGGAATTCTTCCTCGAAATTGCACGTTGCCTGAAAAAGGTTAACCGTTTACAAACATCATATGAATATATTGCAGTGCAGCATAGCGGGTTATCTCCCCCACCGACTCTGCCAATCATAAAGGATTACCATGAACGATCAACCAGGCACCAACGGAAACCCCCAGGACGCCGCCGACATTCCGCGTTCCATGGCCGACATCGCCGAAGCCAGCCAGAAGCTGATCGCCACCTTTCTGGCCCGCCAGGCTGAGCAAATGGCCGATGGCCAGACACCAGGCTCAACGTCGCCCGATCCGCTGAACATCGGCGGCGCCTTCCTGAACATGACGGCGCGCCTGATGGCCGACCCGGAAAAGCTGATGCAGGCCAATATGACGCTGTGGCAGGACTACGCCAATCTGTGGCAGAGCGCGGCGACGCGGATGATGGGCGGCGACGCCGACCCCGTCGCCACGCCCGATCCCGGCGACCGCCGTTTCAAGGATGCCTCCTGGAATGAGAACGACGTCTTCGATTACATCAAGCAATCCTACCTGTTGACGTCCCGGTGGCTGCAATCCACCGTCGCCGGGGTAGAAGGCCTGGATGCCAAGGATGCCCAAAAGGTCGATTTCTACACCCGCCAATTCGTCGAGGCGATGTCGCCCAGCAATTTCGCGCTGACCAATCCGCAAGTGTTGGCGGCGACGGCTGAGACCGGCGGCGAGAATCTCATCAACGGCTTGAAGAATCTTCTTCAGGATCTGGATGAGGATTCCGGCCGTCTGAATATCCGCATGACCGACGAGGCCGCTTTCGAGGTCGGCGTCAACATCGCCGAAAGCCCCGGCAAGGTGGTGTTCCGCAACGATCTGATGGAGCTGATCCAGTTCGCGCCGTTGACCAAGACGGTCTGCCAGACGCCGCTGCTGATCATTCCGCCCTGGATCAACAAGTACTACATCCTCGATCTCAGGAAAGAGAACTCGTTCATCAAGTGGTCTGCCGAACAGGGCCACACGGTGTTCGTCATCTCCTGGGTCAATCCGGACGAAAAGCTGGCCGAAAAGAGCTTCGACGATTATATGCTCGAAGGCCCGCTGGCGGCGCTGGACGCCATCAAACTAGCCACCGGCGAGGCCGAAATAAACGCCGTCGGCTATTGCATCGGCGGCACCCTGTTGGCCGCCACGCTGGCGTATATGGCGGCGAAGAAGGACGCCCGCATCAAATCGGCAACCTTCCTCACGACCATGATCGATTTCGAGAATGCCGGCGAACTGGGCGTTTTCATCGACGAGGAACAGATCACCAGCCTTGAGAAAAAAATGGATGAAAAAGGCTATCTGGAAGGCGCCGACATGGCGACCACGTTCAACATGATGCGCGGCAACGACCTGATCTGGTCGTTCGTGGTCAACAACTACCTGATGGGCAAAGACCCCCTGCCCTTCGACCTTCTGTACTGGAATTCCGATTCCACCCGCATGCCGGCGGCCATGCATTCATTTTATCTGCGCACGATGTACCTGGAAAACAAACTGGTGGAGCCCGGCGGCATCACCCTCGATGGCGTTGCCCTGGACCTGCGAAAAATCAAGGTGCCGACCTACGTGATCTCAACCCAGGACGATCACATCGCGCCGTGGCAATCCACCTACGCCGCGGTCAACCTGTACCAAGGCCCGGTTACATTCGTGCTGTCGGGCTCCGGCCACATTGCCGGGATCGTCAACCCGCCGGACGCCAACAAATATTGCTACTGGACCAACGACGCCAACAAGAGACGCGGAGCGGCGAAAGCCGCGACAGGGACTAAAATCAAGAACCCGAAAACCCCGGACGCCTGGCTCAAGGCCGCCGACAAGCACGACGGCTCCTGGTGGCCGGACTGGGATACATGGGCGAAGCACCACGCCGGCAAGAAAGACACCCCTGCCCGCACCCCCGGCCTAGGCAAATCGGGGGGCAAGCTGAAAGCGCTGTGCGATGCGCCCGGCGAATACGTCAGGGTGCGCGCGCAAAGCAAATAGCGAAGGGCTAACTGTTAAAATAGTCGTCCGCATTATCCTGCGAAACGGCCCTTAAGCGGCGACTATCCCTCTCGGCTTTCAGTCGGCAGGGTGAAATGAAACTGGCTGCCTTTTCCGAAAGTACTTTCGACCCAAATGCGGCCGCCGTTTCGTTCCAGCATATCTTTGCATAAAGGCAGCCCAAGGCCGGTTCCAATCTCCCCGCCGGTGCCTGTCGTTGAGGTTTTCTGATCCAGCAAAAACAGCTTGTCCAAATGCTCTTTTGGGATGCCAATGCCGGTGTCGCCCACTGTAATCAGGGTCTCATCACCTTGATGGGTCGATGATATTTTGATCGAACCGCCCTGTGGCGTGAACTTCAGGGCATTGCCGATCAGATTTCGAATGACCGTTTTAGTCATTTCACGATCCGCAAAAGCAACGGCGTCGGTGACGTCATTTATCAACCGGATGTCTTTTTTCAGGGCATCGGGCTTGAGGATCTCCAGGGTTTCCTGCACCAGGCGGCCCAACTGTATTTTATCGCGCTCCACCGTTGCGCCCGTCATCTGCAATTGCGACCATTCGAGAAGATTACGGAGCAGGACATAAACCCGTTCAGCCGCCTTGTTGGCATCGTTTGCGTATTCAACGGTTTTATCCTTGGTAAGGTTTTCTGCCGACTGGGCCATCATCTGGGTGAAGCCGAGAAGAGAGGTGAAGGGACTCATCAAATCGTGGGCGATGATCGAAAAGAATTGGTCTTTGACGCCGGATTCGTATGTCAGTTGCTTGCTTTGATTTTGAAATTTCAACATAAAGTAAATAAGCGCCAGCAACGCCGCGACGAAGAAGGCACTCAGAACCACAATCGTTTTGAATAACTTGTCGAGCGCCACCCGTTGCCGATTTCTCAGCCCCTGGAACACAGTAATGGATTCCGTAAAAATATAGGCCATGCTCGCATTAAGGGATGCCAGGTGAGTTTCAATTTCCTTCTGCTCCGCGGTCAGCAATCCGGGCTTATCCTGAAGACGGCTGAGTTGCGTTAGAGCATCAAAAAAATACCCGGTTTCTTCCTTCAGTGATTTTTTGATCTCTTCCGGGAATTTCTCTTTTAATTGTTTAGGCACCAGCAGGTTCCGACGGTTCTTAAGAACACCGTTTAGGTGTTTAAGCCGCATCTTTTGCTTTTCGGTAGGGTTCAGAAAAAAAGATTTAGCCGCATTCTGATAGGTGGCGTTTAGATTTTCAGTCCGTGTTAAATCAACCGCCATCCACAGATCAGGGGCCCTGAAAAATTGGCGCGCATCACTGAGCGTTCCAAAAACCGCATACATCGCAACCACTGAAATACAGAAAAATGCAGCGGTGATGATCGGAAATGTATATCGGTTTTGGGTCAATTCAGCCTCATTAACGGATTTTTTGAATTTCCACCGTGCTCCACGCCCACTTCGTCACCACCGCTTTGCCGGTAAGAACATTTTCCGCGTGATCGGGCCACATAATAAAAAACGGCCCTTTATTATTCAGGGAAAACGGCTTCCCGTTCAGGCGGCTGGCAAGAATGGCATTTTCGATGCCGGCGTCGTTACGCTCTATGGTGATCTGATAGCCATCATCGGCGCGAATGAACAGCCGTTTAAACTGTTTAATCCCGACATGGTTGACGACATCAACGAGCTTCACTCCGACAAACTCACCGTCCATGTTCCAAATGGTTTTCGTCACCATTTTATATAGGGGTAATTTTTCCAGCGCCGATATGGAAAGCTCCATGCTGTGCCCGTCGCCATGAACCTTAACGCTATAGCCGGCCTCGGTTACAGGGCTGAGGGTCCCTTGAAAGGGCGTCAGCTCCGCGGCCTGCGCGGCGCCACGCAGGTAAAAAACAGATGTTAGAAAAACCAAGACAAAGCCAATTTTTTTAAGATGCAGCAAGGCTCAGTCCTCTCGTTACGCATGGGGACGGCCCCGTTCGGGGTCGTTATTTCTCCATAACTGTAACAAAAAAGGGGGTATTGGTGTGTGTCCGGATGTTTCGGGTTGTGTCGAAGCGTTTCTTGCGGCCTTCCGCTTGACAGCCGTCGTCAACAAATGTATGTTCTTTCTTTGTTCTTTATCGGAATAATGCCGAGCAGCGCTCTTTGACATCGTGAAATCAGGTTTGCGGCCGATCTGTTAGTGTTGGCGTCGACCTTCAATTCCTCCCCCGTCGCCGCTTGGCCGTGCGGCGATTCCGGGCCACATGAAATTTGGCCTCTTGGGGCATCGGACAACCGGCCAAATGTCCACCCGATGACTACCAAATGTCCACCGAATGACTACCCGATGTCCACCAGATGCACACCGAATGCACACCGAATGTCCACCTTTGCCCACCAATGCCTACCGCCCAGGTTTCTGGCGTCTTAAATCACCGGCGTTTCGCGGTAGGTTCCCCAAATCTCTCTCAGCGTCTCGACGATGTCGCCCATGGTCGCGCCCGCCCGCACCAGTTCGATGGTGATCGGCATGATGTTCTGGCTTTCGTCGGCGGCCACGGCCTTGAGTTGGGTTAACAACCCGGCCAGTTTTTCGTTGTCGCGCTCGGCCCGGACTTTTCTCAGGGCGGCGATCTGGCGGGCCTCGGTGTCGGGATCGTGGGGGTGGACTTCAACCCGGGGCGAGGGGCCGTCCTCGACGTATTTATTGACCCCGATCACCGGCTTCTCGCCGGACGCCTTCTTCAGCGCCTCGTCATAGGCGCTGTCGGCGATTTCTTTCTGGAACCAGCCCTGTTCGATGGCCTTGATGGTGCCGCCCATGCCGTCGACCTTGTCGATGATGGCGAAGATTTGTTTCTCCATCTCGTCGGTCAGCGCCTCGACGTAATAAGACCCGCCCAAGGGATCGATCACCGAGGTCACGTTGGTCTCGTCGGCGATCACCTGCTGGGTGCGTAGCGCCAGCCGCATCGCCTCTTCCGTCGGGATGGCGAAGGCTTCGTCGAGCCCGTTGGTGTGCAGGCTCTGGGCCCCGCCCAAGACGGCGGCCAGCGCCTGATAGGCGGTGCGCATCAAATTAACCTGGTGTTGCGGCTTGGTCAGGGTCGCCGCCGCCGTCTGGCAATGGAACCGGAGCCGCATGGATTCCAGTTTTTGGGCGCCGAAGCGTTGCTTCATGATCTTGGCGTATACCCGCCTGACGGCGCGGAACTTGGCGACTTCCTCAAAGAAATCAGCCTGCGAGACAAAATAATACGACAGCCGCGGCGCGAAATCGTCGACCGCAACCCCAGCCTTGACCACTTCCTCCACATAGGCGATGGCGTTGCACATGGTAAATGCCGCCTCCTGCAACGACGTCGCCCCGGCTTCGGAAATGTGATAGCCGGAGATATTGACGGCGTTATAGCGCGCCATGTTGCGGGCGCCGTAGATGATCGTGTCGCGGACAATGCGCATGGAGGGTTTCGGCGGATAAATCCATTCCTTCTGCGCCGTGTATTCCTTGAGGATGTCGTTCTGGATGGTGCCGGAAAGATGGTTTAGATCGTACCCCCGGTTCTCGGCGACGGCGATATACATGGCCATCAAAATCCAGGCCGTCGGATTGATCGTCATCGACACCGAAATCGCGGTCAGGTCAATGCCGTCGAACAAAGCCTCCATATCGGCCAGGGTATCGACCGCCGCGCCTTCGCGGCCGACCTCACCCAACGACATCGGATGGTCGGAATCGTAGCCCATCAATGTCGGCATATCGAAATCGGTGGACAGCCCGGTGGTCCCCTGGGCGAGCAGATACTTGAACCGTTCGTTGGTGTCCGCCGCGGTGCCGAACCCGGCGATCTGGCGCATCGTCCAAAGACGGCCGCGGTACATGGTCGGGTACGGGCCCCGCGTGAACGGATACTGGCCCGGAAGGCCGATCTCGGATTGCGACGCCTCGGGGCTATCCAGGCTGGTGTAGACGCGCTTCAGATCTAGCCCCGAAGCGGTCTTGTAGGCCGCCTTACGTTCCGGCTGGCGCGCCGTAAAATCGGCCAATTCGCCGTCTTCCCAATCCTTCAGCTTACGTTCCAATCGCTCACGGGAACCGTCCATTATTGCGCCCCTTCGTTGTCCATCAGATTTTTTTAAAACTCTTCAGCAACCGTTCCGCCGCCTCAAGGGGGGCCATCTTGCGGTCCATGACCCGGTCCATCAGACCCGTCAATTTATCCCGGTTGCCCTTGAAGTCCTTTCGGATAATGTCTTCGGCGGTCTTGATGATCCGCATCTCTAGGATCTGCCGACGGCGCCGCGTTATCGTCCCGCTGTCGTTCAGGTGCCGGCGGTGGCTGTCGATCGCGGCAAGCAGGTCTTCAATGCCTTCGTTGGTCTCGGCGCTGGTCGGCACCACCGAAACCCGCCAGACGCCGGCAGGGGCCCCGGCTTGATCCACGTCGGACTCCTCGGCCCTGTCTTGGCCGTGGTCTTTGCCGTGCTCGCGGGAAGACCCCAGCCCCAACGTCAGCATCCCCTTAAGGTCGGAGACGGTGGCGGCGGCATCGGCGCGGTCGCATTTGGAGACCACGTGAATGTCGGCAATCTCCAGGATGCCTGCCTTGATGGCCTGGATTTCGTCGCCCAGCCCCGGTGCCGACACCACGACTACGGTATGCGCCGCCTGTACGATATCAACCTCGTCCTGGCCGACGCCGACGGTCTCGATCAGGACGATATCGAAGCCGGCGGCGTCGAGAACATCGACCGCG
>JAQBYB010000015.1 GCA_027624235.1 Pseudomonadota bacterium
GGTGGTGGGCCGGGTGGTGGGCCGGGTGGGGGGCGATGCGGGTTTTTTGCTCATGCGCCGTCGCCCAAACGGCCGCGCCATTCCAGGACCCGCGCCAGATGGTCATAGTCGCCGGCGTACTCCAACAACATCGGGCGCGGCTGCGACAGGTACGGCATCTTGGGGTCGTCGTACTGGGCGATGAGGTCGCCAAGCCCCTTGAGGGCATCGTCGATGGTCTCGGCAACGTCGAGCTTGAGCACCTTTTCCTCGCCGGGCTTCTTGCCGCCGGACAGCGACAGGTAGACCAGTTGCGCGACCCCGTCGGCGGTCAGGTTTTCGAACCCGCCGGCCTCAGCGATGGCCGCTTCCAGCGGCAACTGGGGGGAAAATCCGGCGATCACCTGGGGCGCCGACGGCGGCGGTCCGGTTTTGTAATCGATCACCGCCAAACCGATGTCGGCGCGGTGGTCGATGCGGTCGGCCCTGGCCGTCAGGGTGAACGGCCCGGCCGGCCCCATCAGGTTGATGCCGCCGTTGATTTCGCCGGCAAGGTTTTGGAACCCGGCCGCGCGGCGGGCTTTCTCGTAGCCGATGAACCATGCGGCGATACGCTCAAACCTAGGCCACCAGAAGGCCTCGACGCCGGGCGGCACCTGGGACTGGTTAAAAACGTCGCGGCCGATTTCAAGCAGCAATTTTTCGGCGTCGGCGGGAAGGGCGCCGCGGGTGCGCTCAAGGAATTGGTGCAGGACGCCGTGAATGATGATGCCCCGGTCCGCCGCCCCCGGCTCGGCGTCAATGGGCGGTAAGGGCTTCAGCTTCAGAATATGGCGCGCGTAAATGGCGTAGGGATCGCGAATCCAGTGTTCGACCTGGGTCACGGACAGTTGCCGGGGCCGAACATCCAGCGGCGGCGTCGGCCTTGGTTCGGAAACCGCTCGGCTTGATGGCGGCCTATCCAGGGCATGGACCCATGCCAACCAGGGCTGCGCCGAGGCAAAGCCGGTTTCCATCCCGTTTTTCTCGAGCACGCTGTCGAGCCGGAGCAACCAGCGCGACGCCATCTGGGGCGTGCCGTCGACACGCTCGGATCGGGTCAGCACCACATTGGCGGCGGCGAACGCCTGCGCGAAGTCGTGCGCCGCCAGGCCGATGCGGCGTTCCGGGGCGGGCAGCCCGAATTTCCTGAGCATGGGTCTGCTCATCCACGGGTTGGCCTTGGCTTCGGGCGGCCAGGTATCGTCGTTGAGGCCACCCAAAATCATCACGTCGGCCTGTTGCAGCCGGGCTTCCAGCAGGCCCCAGATATGCAGGCGCGGATGACGGCCGAAGCGTGGCCGCACCATCCGTCCCGCCATCAGGGTTTCCAGCAAGGCCGGGTAATCGTTGGCGGTAATCGCCGCAAGCGTGGCGCCGGCGTCTTTGAGTTCGGCGATGAAGTTGGCCGCCGCTTCGCCGGCGTCGCCGGCCCACAGACGGGGTGCGCCGTCCGCCGTATCCTTGGCGGCCAGCGCCTCGGCCAGGTGGATATGGGCGGTCAGAAAGTCGGTAAGACTCCCTGCCACGCCATCCCCACCCCTGGCCATGACCTTGGTGAACGGCTCAAACAGGGTTTGCAATTGATCGAGAAATTCATTCAGCGCCGGCCCGGATTTTTTGGCCACCTTGGCCGCCGCCCGCAGCCCGTTGAAGCCCGGCGCCGGACGCGGGCCGCGCAGAACGGCGACCTCCAGCGTTCGCGTCAATTTTCGAAACGCCGCCGGCGCCATGCCGCCCGCCGCCAGCGGATGTTTTAAGGCCGCCAGCAGGGATACCGGGGCCAGGTCGTCGGCAGCCATGCGCGCCGTCAGCATCAGAAACGCGCCGGGCAGGGTCTGCGCCAGGGGCAGCCCGGCGGAATCATCAACGTCGACATCCCACCGCGCCAATTCCGCCGCCACCCGCCTGGCCAATCCCCGGTCCGGCGTTACCAGGGCGCAGGTCCGCGAAGGCGTCTTAAGGGTGTGGCGCATGACCAGGGCGATGACGGCGGCTTCCTCGCGCGGCGTCGGGCAATCGATGCGGGCAATGCCGTCGAGCGCCTTCTTCATAGCCTTTTTACCGGGCAATAGCGCATCCTCGGTTCCGGCTGGCGTGAGCGCGGCATGGATCAGCCGCGCCCGTGGCGATTGTTCGGCGGCGAAGCCCGGCGCATGCCACTGCCCGACGTCTTCGCGCGCCGCGCCCAAATGCGCCAACAGCCGCGCCATGCCGAATTGAGGATGGTGTTCTTCGAGGCTGGCCCAGGCGTCGGCGCCGGTGTCAAAATCAAGTCCGGCAAGGACCACGGCGCCGTGTTCAAGGCCGGCGACAACGGCCAAAAGATCGGCGGTGGCGGGGATCGAGCCGGTCGACCCGGCGGCGATGACAGGCCCGGCTGGAGGATTCAACGTCCAGGCCCGGCCTTGCGCGTCCAACAACCGATTGCGGCGGTCGGCGGCATCGATGGCGGCTTCTTCTTCCAGCACCTTGGGCCAGGCATCGGTCAGGACGGTCAGGAATTCCAGGGTTTCCTGCCAGTGCTCGGCGAATTCGTCGGGGACCAGGTTCTTAAGCCCGTCAAACGCCAACCGCTCGGTGTGGACCTGGTCGAGCAACCGGGCCAGCTCCAGGCCTAAATTGGCGGCCTGGTCGGGGCTGGTGCCGGCATCGCGGGCCATCACCATGCGGGTCAGAATCAACTGGCGGTGCAGGCCGGACATGGCCTCGGGCACGCTGAGGTCATGATCGCCGCCGCCGTCTGCAATGAGGCCGCCGGAAAACAGTATCCCGTCCTCGTCCATTTCGCCGAGCGCGATCATCCTGGGCAGCAACAGCGCCCGGCCGCCGCTTTGCCTGAGGAAGGCCTCGGACAGGCTGCGCCGGGCGCGTTTGGTCGGCACCAGCACCAAAGCCTCGGCCAACGCCAGCGGCGCGTCGCCGACGCGGTCGCGAATACCGGCGGCGAGCACATCGACGAAGGGCAATCCCGCCGCGATGGAATAGATTTTCGGCGGGGCCATTCTTGCTTCCCCCCTAGCGCCGTTTATTGCCGGCGTAGCGGAGGTTCATATAGGTTTCCGCTTCTTCCAACCCTTCCGGGGTACCGACATGGAACCATTCGCCGTCGTGTACGGCGCCGTGCAGCCTTCCTGCGTCGATGGCCCGGTCGTAGAGGACGTTGAGGGAAAAAGCACCGTCCGGCGCGTCCTTGAACAATCGCGGGTGTAAAATCTGGATGCCGGTGAACAGCCATGGCGAGACTTCGCCTTCCGAGCGCCGCCTCAACACGTCGTCGCCGGCAAAGCAGCAGAAGTCGCCGAAGCCGGTATAGCCATAGGCATCAACGGTGGAATGCAGCAGCAATAAGCCGTCCATGGTGGCGTCGTCCCAGGTGTCGGCCATGCGCCGGAGCGCACTATAAGGCCCGTTAAGCCAGAAGGCGTCCGCGTTGACGGCGAAAAATGGATCGTCGCCCAACAGCGGTAACGCCTTGGCGATGCCGCCGCCGGTATCGAGCAGGGCGTCTTCATGGGAAATTTGAAGAGCCGGCGTTTTTCGCCCGGCCAAATGAGTTTTCATCTGGTCGGCCAGGTAGTGGGTGTTAACGACAACGTCGCCGACGCCGACCGCTTCCAGACGGTCGATGGCGTGGTCGACCAGGGCTTTCCCATCGACCTTGGCCAGCGGCTTGGGCAGCGTGTCGCTGACCGGTTTCATACGGGTGCCGAGACCGGCGGCCAGCACCATGGCTTTTTTCGGGATCATGCGGAAAGCCCTCGTTTATCGGGCGGAAAATGCGCATCGAACCAGGCCGCCACCGGGGCCAGCGCCGGATCGGCGAGGGCGTTTTCCAACAACCGCCACACCCTCGGCAGGTGAGCAAGATAGTCGGGCTTGGCGTCGCGGCGGCTGAGCCGGGTAAAAATGCCGATGACCTTGGCGTGGCGCTGGGCGGCGAGGATGGCAAAGGCGGCCTCGAACCCGGGCCGCTCGATGGCGGGGAAGGCGTTGAGGTAGCGTTCCATCATGGCGGCCTTAAGATCATCGCCGACATCGCGCCGCGCGTCTTCCAGCAGCGACATCAGATCGTACGCCCCAGGCCCCCTGACGGCATCCTGGAAATCCAGAAGCCCGCAGCGGGCGATGCCATGGCGACCGTTCACGATCATCAGGTTATCGACGTGATAGTCCCGCAGCACCAGGGTCGGCGGTTGGCCGTCGAGCCCGGCGAAGACCGCAAGCCAGGCGTCCCGATAGGCGTCCCGCACGGCATCAGAGGCGGGGGCGGCGTCATCACCGAACACCGCCGGCCATGTCCAGTCGACCAGCAACAGGGCTTCGCCGAGAAGCTTGCCGGCGTCGTATTCCTCGATCCCCGGCGGCATCACCCGCGCCGGCTCGATCCCGTGCAGTGCGATCAACACATCGACGCCGAGTTGGTACAGTTCCGTCTCGGCGGCGTCTTTTGATGATGCCAGCAACTGGGTGAAGGTCTCGTCGCCGAGGTCTTCGATAATCAGAAAACCGTTGCTCTTGTCCTTGGCGAAGATGTCCGGCGCGCTGAAGCCCAGGGATTTCAAATGCCGGGCGACGGCGACGAAGGCATCGACGTTTTCCCGTGGCGGTGGTGCGTCCATCAACATCGCGTTGCGGCCGCCCAGGCTTAGGCGTTCATAGCGGCGGAAGGAGGCGTCAGCGGGCAAGCGGGCGCGCTTGGCCCCTTTCCAGCCATGGTCGGCGAGAAAGCCGTCGATGACGGCGTCCCGTTGGGTCATTTTATAAACGTCCCGTTCAGTCATGGTTAAGGCCCCCGAGGCGCGCCGCCCATGAGCCCAACCCCTGTAGCGTCGCTTGACGTTGGCCGTCTTCAGCGCCCGCCGCCAGGGAAAGGTCAAGCCGGTCGGCCGGCAACAGGTTCCCCATCCGGTCTGGCCATTCGATCAACGAGATACCGTCGGCGAAGGCGTCCTCCATGCCGAGTTCTTCCAATTCATCGGCGCCTTCAATCCGATACAGATCGAAATGATAAATCGCGATTCCCTTGGGGTCGTCATAGGTCTGCACCAGGGTGTAGGTCGGGCTCGGGACTTCTTCGGGATGGTCGGCGCGGGCGTTGATGAAGGCGCGGGCGAAGACGGTCTTGCCGCTGCCCAGATCACCCGACAGCGCAATGACGTCACCGGGTCTGCAAACACCAGCCACCGTTTTGGCAAGGGCGGCGGTGGCGGCTTCATCGGCGAGGTCAATCATCATCGCCGCTCATTCCCTTATCCGATTCCGTTTCCTTGTCCGGTGCTTGCGCCGGCAGACGGCAGGTGATGGTGGTGCCGCGCCCCGGCGGGGATTTCACATCGACATCCCCGTCGTGCATGGCAATAAAGCTGCGCACCAGGCTGAGGCCCAGCCCGGCGCCGCTTTTATCGGCCCCGGGCTCGCTTCCCTGTACAAACGGCTGGAACACGCGTTCGCGGTCGGCTTGCGGAATGCCGATGCCGGTGTCGGCGACGGTGAGGATCAGGTCGTCGCCTTCGCGCCGGGCTTCCAGGCGCACGGTGCCGCGTTCCGGGGTGAAGGTGGTGGCGTTGGTGAGCAGATTGAAGATCACCTGTTTCAGGCGCTTCGCATCGGCGATGATCCAGCCGATATCGGGCGGGCAGTCGAACTCCAGTTTCAAATCTTTTTTCCGCGCCCGGTCCCGGACCATGTTCAGGGCCGACACTAACAGCCCATGCACGTCGAGGGTGTCGCGATCCAGGGTCATCCGCCCGGCCTCAATAGAAGCAAGATCCAGAATGTCGCTGACCACCGACATCATGCCGTTGGTGGTATCAAGAATACCCTTGGCGTATTCGCTCTGGCGGCGGTTGAGCTTGCCGAAATATTCCTGGCCGAGCATGTCGGCGAAGCCGATGATGGTGGTCAACGGCGTGCGCACTTCATAGGACACGTTGGCGATGAATTCGTTTTTCAGCCTATCGGCCTCGCCCAGGGCCTCGGCGCGAAGACGCAATGCGTTCTCGACATTGGCGGTATCGGTGACGTCCAGATAACTCAACAGCATGGCGCCATCGGGCAACGGCAGGTTGGCGTAATCGATGACCGTGCCGTTGGCCAGCTCCAGCTTTCCGGTGGTTGCCTCGCGCTTCATCAGCCGGTTGACCACACGTTCCTTATGGACGCCCCAGCTTAAATCATCCCAGCCGCCTTCGACGGTCAGGTGCTGGCGGCTGTGGTCGACGAAATCGGTGACATGGAAGGTGTCGTCCAGCACGTCTTCCTTCAGGCCCCAAAGCCCCATGAACACCGGATTGAAAAGTTTCAACCGGCCATCGGCGCCGAACACGGCGATGCCTTCATGCAGGTTATTCAGGGTTTCCTTCTGCACCGCGCCCAGGGATTTAAACGACCGTTCCAGGTCCAGCCGGTCGGAGACATCATTGAAAGCGAACACCAGCCCATCTTTGCCGTGGCGGTTGACGAGCGCCCGGATGGCGCGCCCGTCGGGAAGATGCAGGAGGTCTTCGCAAGGTCTCGACAGGGTTTCGAATTGTTCCAGTTGGCGCAGCTTGTAATCTCGGAAATCGGCCATTTCCGGCAATTTTCTGTGTTCGCGCAGGCGTTCCAGGATTTCACCCAAATCCGGTTCGGCTGTCAGCCAGTCCGGCTCCAGGTCCCAAAGCGTGGCGTAGGCGGTATTGAAAAACCTGAGCTTGACGTCGGCGTCGAAAATGGCGATGGCGGTGTCGAGGGTTTCCAGAACGGCGTTGCGTTCGGCCTGTAAGCGCGCAAATTGATCTTCCTTTACTTCGGATTCGGTGCGGTCGATGGCAAAACCGATGGTGCCGCCGGTGGCGCCGCCGTCTTTTTCGTTGCCGCCGCCCACAATACCGAGCGGCATTTCGGTCACCTCCATCAGCCTGTCCTCGCCGCCGACGTTGACGTGCAGCCGTTCGGTGACGGACCCCCGTTGGTGGCGGGCGCGCGCCGCCATGTCGGCATCGGCGGAGACGACATTGCGGGCCGCGTGGTTAATGAAGGCCAGTGAAAGTGTTGAATCCCTGAGCCACACCGGCAACGGCATGGCGTCCAGCAACGCCGTCAGGTGGCGGTCTTCCAGGCCAGAGGTGTTGATCGATGACACCCGCCGCCCGACCCCGGCGTCCCCGGTGCCGGTGATGTCGCGCATCCACACCATATCGGCGAGCAACTTGCCGTCATCGGTTTCGGCGCGCCCGCCGATCGCCTGGATTCGGCGCCGGCCTGAGGTCAGCAACACATCGAACGGCGTGCCGGCGCCGCGCAACAGCGACACGCATTGTTCCAGCGCCTTCAGGGAGTCGCCCTCGAAACGCTCCCGCAGGTCGTCATAGCGCGACAGGATGCCGTCCTTGAGGTTGAGCAGCACCGCCAATCGCCGCGAGCACGCGAAGCCGCCATTGGCGTAATCCCACAGAAACAGGCCGTCCGGGGCGGCCGCCAGCATTTCTTTTGCCTTGAGGGCAACCGCCTCCAGCCGTCGCCGTTCGGTCTCGACGCCATTCAGTTTTTGGCGTTGCAGGATGACCACCACAAGCGCAACCACGGCCACCACGGCGGCGCCGGCTACGAAGGCTTGCAGCGGGTCAATTTCGGTAAACACCGATTGAGATTAAACGGCTGCCCACCCCCTCACAAGAGGGGGGTGGGCAGCGCCAGAGGTCCGCTTTTGCCCCATTGCTGGATTTAGTCTGTGAGCTCAGCTGGTTTTGCTGGTATGGCGTCCGTTGAGTACCGCATCGCTTTAACCTCTCGGTAGGTGTCCGGCTGGGCCTTTGCCATGCCGCCGATGAACACTTCGCGAGAGTTCCAGAAGTACTGCCATGCTTGCCACACGGGAATGTCGAAAAATTTTATATCTTCCCAGTGATTTAAGTAATGCAATGGCATGAATACCTTTGCCCACTTCTTGGAAAGCAACGGCTGTGCGTAGCGGAGGAAGAACGGAAATCGCCGAAACATCCCGGCTGCCCAGGTCATGTTGCTGATAGAGTCGAAGTTGCCGTACAGGTCCTTCGCCTTGTAGGTAAACTCGCCGATCCCTTCGCTGAGATCATTTGCGATTGCGTAGTTGGAAATTTCCGTTCCCCTGTACATTTTCAGGATGCTCACCCTGATGCCGTAGGGATTTAGGGAACTCGCAAACCTAACGCTTTCTATGGCCTGTTCCAGAGACTCGTTGGGCAGACAGAACATGATATTGACGATGAATTTGAAGTCATGGTTGCGCAGAAGGGTTGCGATCTCGACGTAGCGCGCATTGGTGATTTTCTTATTGAGGACGGTTAGCCGGGTTTCCTCGACACCGCACTCCAAGCCGAAAACACCGCCGCGGCATCCACCGTCCCGCAACGCTATTATGGTGCCTTCGTCAAGACTGGTGATTTCTATATTGCACGAGAAATCAAGATCGAAGGCCTCCTTGTACTTCCTCGAAAATGTCTTCACCCACGTCTTGTCCAAATTGAAGATGTCATCACAAAAATGTATCCGTCGGGTCGGATATTTCCGGAGGATATGTTTTATGTCGGCGATGACGTAATCGATGCTGTGCCGGCGGAAGACCTTCCCCAATCCCTTGTACATGTCGAAATAGGTGCGCTCGAAGCAATAGGAACATTTATAGGGGCAACCCCGACTGGTGATTACCCTTTTGACCGCGAAGTTCGCCAACAACGGATATTGATCGTAATACAGCCCTCGATCCGGGAACGGATATTTATCGAGATTTTCCTCGGGCGGGGCCAGAGGATTACACGCCCATCCTGTCGCAGTCCTGACCAGAAGGCTCTGTACGTCGGCATGGCCCTGGCCCGCCTCAATGCGGCTCATGAGCGTTAACAGAGGTTCTTCACCATCGCCGATGCAGATAATATCAACGCAGCCGGATGCCATGACGTCTTCGCTCATGAACATGCAATGGGGGCCACCCCAGATCACCGTGCGCCCGGTTTTTTCCTTGATCAATTCGGATATGTGCCGGAATTGCTCGACCTGCGGGGTCATCACCGAAAAGCCGACGAGGTCCGGATCGACATCCTCAATGTGCTCGATGAGATGTTCGAGTCTTTTGTAATCCTGAAGTAACGTCAAATTGACGTCGTGGCCGTTCGCCTTCAGGTATGCGCTCAGGTACATGAGTCCCAAGCTTTCGTTTACGCAATTGTCGCTGACGAACAAGATGCTGGCCATTGATCCTGCTTCCCGATGACCGTTATCGTTAAGGCCCCGCCTCCCCCTCGCCGCCGACGACATGGGGCATTTGAATCGAAAGTCCGGTCGATATTGATCACAATGCGGAGACCGGCGCTTTGACTTTTGTCAATGTGCGAAAATATTGGGTTGCGGGGAAAATCAAGACGCGCCCGGTGATCAATGCCTGCTGTACCCCAGAAAGCGGACGGTATGACGGTTATCGAAAAACGTCAGCTTGTGACCTATTAGCGGTCATTGGGCATGAAAGTCTATGCTCAACATCAATGGAATGCAGCGCTGTGATGCGGCTCTCATTTGTGTAATTAAACGGAGATTTTTTCTTGCATGCCGATGTTTCTCATGATGGGTGAATAGCTCTCCCAATCAGCATCAAAATGGCGGTAATTGGAAGTCAATTCTTCACCTTTTTTAATGCTCTTTGCAGCGAGCCAATTGGTTGCCTCATCGAAATAAGTGTTGGGCATATTGGAATGATTCGTAAATCGGTCATTATCAATCGAAATGTAGTAAAAACCGTCACGCAGGTCCCGATACCCATATACTTTGAAATATTCATGGATATTAGGGTGAAGCGAATCAAATTCCTCCGGGGTATAGCGCCGATCAAAAGCCTCTTCAAAACTCCAGAGCAGCGTATCTTTTTTGATCGCAACCAAGGAAAACAGGCCTAGCCCGTGAATCCGACTGGGGCCTACATAGGTCGGTATTAGCATCATCGCCGTTCAATCCTTATTCGAGGAAACGCTAACAACTTCGGCATAGCCAAAGCCGTTAAAATCACTGCGCAGGGATTGGCTGTAAGCCCCCGCATTTTCAAACACAATCCAATCGCCAATGCCGATATCCGAGGGCAATACAAAAGGCCCTTCCATCATATCGAGCGAGTCACAGGTCGGTCCGGCTAAGCGGTACTCCTGAAAATTATCATCAAAAGCGCGGTCGCAAGATATGGCGGAAACGGCATAGCGCGTGCCCACCCATTTTGCCGCATCAAACAACCCGCCATAGACACCGTCATTGATGTAAAGAAGATTGCCTTTGCGCAGTTCCACCCGCGTCACCAACTTGGCGCCGCCGGCAACCAAAATACGCCCCGGCTCAGCCATCAGGGAAAGATGGGATAAAGCGTGTCTGTCCAGCGCATTTTGAATGGCGGTTACATAATCGTGCAGGCCGCACATATCCCCATCACCCTCATAGGCAACGGGAAAGCCGCCGCCAACATTCAGGCAGTCCAGATTCACCTTACTGGCTTCGATCAGTCTGGCGCAAAAAGATATGGCTTTAGCGTATTTGCCGGGGTCCGTTGTTTGGGTGCCGACATGAAAACTCAAACCCAGAACTTTTGAGATCGGACGGCATTTTTTGAGCAGATCGACCGCCTCTTCAAAACACGCTCCAAACTTTTTTGAAAAATCAATGAGCGCCTTGCCGTTTTTTGGTAAGGCAATGCGCACTGTCAGGTTCAAATCCTGCGCCAGTTTTGTCTCGCGCATAATTTTGAACAGTTCTTCTTCGTGATCCAACACGAAATGCCGTACGCCATAATCGAAATAAGCCACGCGAATATCTTCCGGCGTTTTGACAGTATGCATAAAATGCATCTGAGCGTTTGGGAACAAGCTATTAATGCGCTTTAATTCTGCCAGAGACGCAATATCAAAAGCTTGAATGCCACCTTTTTTTAGAGCTTTCAGCACTTGGCGATCAGGATTGGTTTTGACGGCATAAAGCGGCAATCCCGGGAAAGCGGCGATAAACTCCTGCGCCGCCTGCTTTATGATTTTCGGGGACAGCGCATAAAGCGGTTTTGTCGGACGCATTTTCAGCACCATACCCTGAAAATCATCGTTTTCGTATGAGCGGGATCGCAGGGCACTGCCCTGCTGTAGATTAACGGCCATGTTCTTGCGCTTCGATCAAAACGTTGAAAGTTTCAATAGAAGCGCTAATGACACTTAAGGAGCGCCTTTGGTCCCCCCGTGCCGCAATAGTACGTTTCATCATGCAAACCCTTCCACATCCCGGCGGATCGTACATATACGAAGTCCCCCCGATTTAAAAAAATTCACGCCGTTACATATAACCATGGCTTTTGTGTCGAAGGTTCAGTGGCACGTGACGTTAATTGCTATTAAGCGGCTTTTTGGAAAAAGGGAATAGAAAATTTCACGTCAGTTGAATTTTTTTTCACAGCGCTGAAGATTGAAGCCGAATGCCGGCAGAAGGATTTAAGGCATGTGTTGCATCGACCGGTTGAGGCGCCCCCTAATGCGGACATCCGTTTCCCGGTCACGGGCCGGCTGTCCATGCTGGTGGACTGGGATCGGGCGGCGGGAGGGCTTGACATTTCCTACAAATTGTACTATATTTGTTCTTTCCGTGACGGTGTTGGGAAATTGCTCTTTGACTTGTGAATATGAACAAAATCGCTCCCCGTGGCCCAACATGTGGACGCGGCGACAAGGTGCGTTCGCGGCGCAGCCGCGGAAGAGAACGTTGCCGGCGAAGGGCCGGGAAATGTCCACCAAACCACTACCCGATGTCCACCCGATGTCCACTCAATGACTACCGGATGTCCACCCAATGTCCACCGAAACCCCGTCAATGTCCACCAATGTCCACCAATGCCTACCTTTTGAAAAAATGGGCAGCGGCGAAGGGCCTCACGATGGGGCAAGGTGCCCGCCTGGAATACGCCTGGAATACGCCTTGAAGTCGCCTGAAAGCGGCGCGGTCGCGGCCCCGAGGCTAATTAGTAGCGATACGAATCCGGCTTGAACGGGCCGTTTTCGCCGACGCCGATGTAATCGGCCTGCGCCTTGCTGAGCTTGGTCAGTTTGACGCCGAGCTTGTCGAGATGCAGGGCGGCGACCTTTTCGTCCAGGCGCTTGGGCAGGACGTAGACCTGTTTGCCGTACTCGCCGGGCTTTTGCCACAATTCCATTTGCGCCAGCACCTGGTTGGTGAAGGACGCGCTCATCACGAAGCTGGGATGGCCGGTGGCGCAGCCCAGGTTCACCAGGCGGCCTTCGGCGAGCAGGATAATCCGCTTGCCGTCGGGCAGTTCGATCTCATCGACCTGCGGCTTGATGTTGGTCCATTTGAAGTTGCGCAGGCCTTCGACCTGAATTTCGCTGTCGAAGTGGCCGATGTTGCAGACGATGGCGCGATCTTTCATGGCGCGGACATGATCGACGGTAATGACGTCGATGTTGCCGGTGCAGGTGACGAAAATGTCGCCCCGGGGGGCGCCGTCTTCCATGGTGACAACCTCGAAGCCTTCCATCGCCGCCTGCAACGCGCAGATCGGGTCGGGCTCCGTCACCAGCACCCGGCAGCCGGAACTGCGCAGACTCTCCGCCGAGCCCTTGCCGACGTCGCCATAGCCGGCGACCACGGCGACCTTGCCGGCCATCATCACGTCGGTGGCGCGGCGGATGCCGTCGACCAGGCTTTCGCGGCAGCCGTATTTGTTATCGAACTTGGATTTTGTCACCGAATCATTGACGTTGATGGCCGGGAACAACAACGTGCCCTTTTCCTGCATGCCATAGAGACGGTGCACGCCGGTGGTGGTTTCCTCGGTGACGCCCCGGATGTCCTTGGCGGCGTTGGTGTACCAGCCGGGTTTTTCGGCCAGTTTCTTTTTGATCGAGGCGAACAACACTTCTTCTTCCTCATTGCCCGGCTTGTCGAGGACGGAGGGGTTGGTCTCGGCTTCGATGCCCAGGTGCAGCAGCAGCGTCACGTCGCCGCCGTCATCGAGGATCATGTTGGCGGTGCCGCCGTCGGACCAGTCGAAAACCCGGTGCGCGTAGTCCCAGTATTCGACAAGGCTTTCGCCCTTAACGGCGAACACCGGCGTTCCCCCGGCCGCGATCGCCGCCGCGGCGTGGTCCTGGGTCGAGAAAATATTGCAGGTCGCCCAACGAACATCGGCGCCCAAGGCCTTCAGGGTTTGAATCAACACCGCCGTCTGGATGGTCATGTGCAGCGAGCCGGCGACGCGCGCGCCCTTGAGCGGCTGACTGTCCATGAATTCGTCCCGGATCGCCATCAGGCCGGGCATTTCCGTTTCGGCCAGGGAGATTTCCTTATCTCCCCATTCGGACAAGGAAAGGTCGGCGATCTTGTAATCATCAAACGGCATGGTGGCGCTCCTCGGGAGTTTGTGAACGGCGGGAAACAGGGGGTTTACCAGTCACCGCAAGGGGTCGCAACCCCTCTTGAAAGCATACAATCGGATTCTCAGGCAAGGGCGTTGAAATCATCCAGCAACATGGCGATCCGCCCCGAGTCGACCTGGTCCATAATCACCCCGGCGCGGTGGTTGGCGGCGGCCATATCCATTTCCCGGATTCGTTGTTTGACCAGGGGAATGCTGCTCGGCGTCATCGACAGCTCACGGATGCCAAGGCCCAACAGCAACGCCGTATAGCGGGGGTCGCCGGCCATTTCACCACAGATGGCGATGGGGATGCGGGCGCGGAGGGCGGCGTCGGCGGTGAATTGTAACAGCCTCAATAGCCCCGGATGCAGCGGGTTGAACAGGTGGGCGACGTGTTCATTGCCGCGGTCGATGGCGAGGGTATACATGGTCAGGTCGTTGGACCCGATGGAAAAAAAATCGCTGTGCTGGGCCAGGGCATCGGCGGCCAAGGCGGCGCCGGGGACTTCGATCATAACGCCGAGTGCCGGCAGCGGATTGGGTACCGTGATGCCGCGCCGGGTCAGCTTTGCGGCGGCTTTTTTTAAGATATCCCGCGCCTGGCGAACTTCGGCCACGGCGCTGATCATCGGCAGCAGGATGCGCACATTGCCTGTGTTGGCGGCGCGTAAAATCGCCCGAAATTGAGTCTCCAGGATGTCCGGCTGGACCAGGGACAGGCGGATGCCGCGAAGGCCCAGGTTGGAGACGGCGTCGGCGTCGATCCCGCTGAGCAGCGCCGCCACCGGCTTTTCGGCGCCGACATCCAGGGTGCGCACGGTCACCGGGCGTTTGCCCATGACGCTGATGACGCTTCTGAGCTGTTCCACCTGTTCGTCTTCGGAGGGAACGTCTTCGCGGTTCATGAACAGAAATTCGCTGCGCAACAGGCCGATGCCGGTGGCCCCGGCATGGGTCACCATGGCCATTTCGATCGGCAATTCGACATTGGCCTGCAAGACCACTTCGGTACCGTCGCGGGTGACGGCGGGAAGGTTGCGCAGTCGTTCCAGAAGGCGTGTCTGTTTCAGGTGTTCGGTTCGCCGGCGCTCAAAGGCGGCGATGGTGCTCTGGGTCGGGTTGACGACAACGCGGCCGGCGGTGCCGTCGACGATGATGGTGTCGCCGGTCCTGACGTCGCCGGTTAGCCCGGCCACGCCCAACACCGTCGGTAGACCTAATGCCCTGGCCATAATGGCGGTATGCCCTTCGGCGCTACCGCCCACGACCGCGGCGCCGGCGACCAGGGTCGGGTCCAACTGCGCGGTATCGGCGGGGGTCAATTGTTCGGCGACGATGATGCTGCCTTCGGGCACCGCGGAAAAAGGTTTGACCGGGGTCTTGGTCAGGTTTCTAAGAAGCCGGTTGCCGACTTCGCGGATATCGTCGATGCGGGCCGCGATATAACTGTCATCCATGGCATGGAAGACGGCGGCGATGGCGGCAATTTCGGCTTTGACGGCGGCTTCGGCGTTGATCTGGAAGTCGACGATCCGTTGCTCGGCGCCACGCACCAGGCGCGAATCCTGAAGCATGCGCAGATAGGCGTCCAACAGAAAGGTGAGCTCTTCGCCGTTGGCGCCGGATTTGGCCGTGGTCCGGGTCTGGAGCCGGCGAATTTGTCGGCGCGCCAAGCGGACGGCGACATCCAGGCGTTTTTTCTCAGCCTCGACGGCTTTCTTTGCAATCTTCCGTTCACGCACATCGACGGCGCCACTTTGGCGGACATAGGCGGGCCCGATGGCGATGCCCACGGCGACGCCCAAGCCAACAAAATGCTGCTCTTTTTGGGGATTCTTGGTCATTTTAACCATCGCCCTCATGGAACTTATCGGCGATCAGCGTTGCCAGGGCATCAATCGCGGCATTGGCGTCGGCACCGATGGCGGCAAGCTCGATATCGCTTCCCGGCGCCGCAGCCAGCATCATCAAGCCCATGATCGAAAGACCCGACACGGTTTGCTCGCCCCGGCTGACCAAAATTTTTGCTTCGAAATGGCTGGCGGTGCTGGTGAATTTCGCCGCCGCTCGGGCATGCAGGCCGCGTGAATTGATAATGGTGACTTGCCGGCGCACGGTCTCAAACGCCTCATCCTGCTGAGCAGGGCTACCGGAGTCGTTTGTGGCCGGGGAATTTTGACCGTCGCTCATCCCTCATCCTGCGACAGCAACTTCGAGGCGATGTTGATGTATTTGCGCCCGGCTTCCTGGGCGCTGACGATGGCCTCGGCCAGCGGCTCGGTCTTGCGCACGCTGGCCAGCTTGATCAACATCGGAAGATTGACGCCGGCGATGATTTCCACATTCGCCTTGTCCATGACGGAAATGGCTAAATTGGAAGGCGTTCCACCAAACATGTCGGTGAGCAGCACAACGCCGTCGCCTTCATCGGCCTTGGCGGCGCTGTCCAGAATTTCGGCGCGGCGTTGTTCCATATCGTCGTCCGGGCCAATGCATACGGATATCACGTTGGTTTGTGGCCCGACCACGTGTTCCAGCGCCGCAACCAGTTCTTCGGCCAAACGACCATGGGTAACAAGAACCATACCGATCATCTTAAAAGCTCTCTCTCGCGGGTGTTTGAACAGTCCTTCAGAGTGGCCAGATTTTTAGTCTCTATTGCTGGATTTGTCCAAGTCCCTGTGACTCAATTGTAAGGGGGCGCCCTTGCCTTCAAGCCAGGCATTCAGTTTTTCGGCAACAAAAACAGAGCGATGGCGGCCTCCGGTGCAACCGACGGCGATGGTCAGATAATTTTTTCCTTCTTCCACATAGCGCGGCAACAAAGGTTCCAACAGGCGGGTCAGGTTGTCAAAAAAAACCTCGAAGTCTTCATCGGCGGAGATGAATGCGCCAACGTCCTTGTCACGGCCGCTGAGATCCCTCAAATCCCGTTGGTAATGGGGATTACGCAGGAAACGGACGTCGAACACCAGGTCGGCGTTGCGCGGCAGCCCAAGGCGGTAGGAAAACGAGGTCACGAAAACAGACAATCCGGGGGTGGCCCCAATCCCAAAATGACCTTCAAGTGATCGCTTCAGATCCTTGATCGCCATTTCCGAGGTATCGATCAACACGCTTGCCTGTTCCCGAACCGTGGCCATCAGATCTCTTTCCCGGCGTAGGCCGTCGCTGATCGGCCGGTCGACGGCAAGCGGATGGCGGCGGCGGGTTTCTTCAAACCGGCGACCCAGGATTTCATCGTCGCAATCCAGGAATACCAGTTTCACATCCATATCCGGGTGTTTGAACAGGATATTGAGCTCATCCAGAAATCCAGGCGCATTAAAGTCACGGGTGCGGATGTCGATACCGATGGCGATGGGGTGGGGAAATTCCCCGTCTCCCAATAGACGACCGATCAGTGAAATCGGCAGGTTGTCCACCGCTTCATAGCCCAAATCCTCAAGCACGCCTAAGGCCGAACTTTTACCGGCTCCGGAAACGCCGGTGACCAGAAGCAATGGCGCCCTGATTTGGCCGAGAGTTTGGCTGTTGGTACTCATGATGGGGTCAGTATAGCTCTACGGTGTATTGAAGGGCAGCGCGGACTTTCGCCGGGGCCGATGCCTCGAAGGGAGCCAGCCGGAGCAATGCCACGGCAATGCCTAGTATATCTACAGTTGCCGGTTCCGGCAGCCGTTCAACCTTTTCCGGGCTGACCAAGTCGATAATCAGGGCCAGCGGGGATTCGGGTACCGCGCCGACGATGAGAATACCAATGCCTCGAACCTCGATACGCCCTGTGAGCGCTGTCGGCGACGAGGCAAAAACAAGCCCATCGCGCACCGCCAGGTCGGTGCGGTCATCGGCGACAAGGCGGGCGCCGGCATCGATCAGGCGCAACGCCAGATCCGACTTGCCGCTTGCCGACGGGCCTCTTATCAAGACTCCTTTACCATTGATGTCTATTGAGGTTGCGTGAACTTGTTCCATGCCGACAAGCGTGGAGCCCCCTGAATGCCCTGTCAACCGACCAACAGACGAACCGTAAAACGTGCACCCAGGATGTTGCCGTCTGCGTCCGTGCGGTTGGACGCAGTCAACTGGCCACCGTGGGCATTGATGATTTGTCTCGAAATGCTGAGGCCAAGGCCGGAATGGGTGCCGAATTTTTCGGAGTCGCGGCGTTCCGTATAGAAACGCTCGAAGATTGCGTCTTCCTTGCCCTTCGGCAGTCCAGGACCTTCGTCGTCGACATCAACGATTAACCAACCGTTTTCGCGGGACGCGGTGATGGTAATGCGGTCTTCGGCGCCGCTGAACGAGATGGCGTTGGTGAAAAGATTCCGAAAAACCTGAGCCAGCCTGATTTCAATGCCATCGACGATCAGCGGCTCAGCTTCCAGGCCGATGCCTTCAAGATGAATTCGGCGGGCGCCGTCTTTACCATTGTCGAAAATGGCGTCATGCAGGTCGACCAGGGTTTTCAGCATGGCGCCGATGTCGACCGGTTCGGTTTCAGCCCTGGACAGTTCCGCATCCAGGCGCGAGGCATCGGAAATGTCGCTGATCAACCTGTCCAGGCGGACAACGTCTTCCTGGATGATGGTCATCATCTTGCGCTGCTGTTTCGGGTCTTTCAGCCGCGCCGTGGTTTCGACGGCACTCCTGAGTGAGGTCAGGGGGTTCTTGATTTCGTGCGCCACGTCGGCGGCAAAACTTTCGATGGCATCCATTCGTTGCCACAGCGCCTCGGTCATTTCCGACAGGCTTTCGGCCAATTCCCCGATTTCATCGTTGCGCCCTTTGAAGTCGGGAATGGTTTGTTTGCGGCCGTGGTCATGGCGGACCAACTCGGCGGCGGCGGCGAGGCGGCGGATCGGCCGGGCGATGGTGCCGGCAAGATACATGGACAGCAACACCGTTACCGCCAGGGCGGCGCCGAAAATCTTCAGGATGGCGATGCGGACCTCCAAAAGAGCTTCGTCGATGGCACCCGATCCTTTGGTCAGCATCACCGCGCCCAAGACCTGCTTATAGCGTTGCACCGGCACGGCGACGCTGAGAATCAAAGGGTCGCCCCCGGCGCTGCGCACCTGATGCGTTGTTCCTCCGCCCAGGGCTGAAATAACCTCGGGGTAATCCCGGGCGTGTTGGCGGGACCGTTCCCGATAGACCGGCAGAACGTCCTGGCCGATCAACCTGCGCATCAATCGGTCATAGACATCAAGGGCCGCCGGAATCAATCCGCGCTCGGCGCCCGGCGGCGGCAATTCCTCGATCCGGACTATCCCGCCCGACCCCCCCATGCGCAGGGAATCGGCGACCAGAAAGCCGTTGTTGCGGAACAGGCGGGCACGGGTTCCCGTTGTCTCTACCAGACGGCGGACAATCCGGTCGGCAATTTCAAAAATCAGCTGGTGGCCGGCCGGGGTGTCGGCGGCGATGGCGCCTTCGCCGAGGGCGGCGGCGAACATCTGGGCCTGCACGGTGAGCGACTTAATTTCCGCGTCGATCAGGGTTTTGCGATATTCACCGTGAAACAAAACACCGCCGCCGAGAAGCGCCAGCGCCAGGATATTGATCGCCAGGATACGCCGGGTCAGGGGTGAAAGCAGGGGCCTGTCCCGCGCGCTTTCCGGGTGGTTGCTGGGTTGAGTGTTCGACACCCGTGTCATGGTGCCTCCGACATCAGCTACCGCGGTAACGATAGCCGACACCATAAAGGGTTTCGATTTCAGCGAAATCCTCGTCCACGGATTTAAATTTCCGGCGCAGGCGTTTGACATGACTGTCGATGGTCCTGTCATCGACGTAGATATGTTCCCCATACGCCGCGTCGATCAGTTGGTCCCGGTTTTTGACATGGCCGGGCCGGCGGGCCAGCGCCTCGACCAACAGGAACTCGGTGACCGTCAGGTTCACTTCGGTGTCCTTCCAGGCACACAAATGGCGGGTCTTATCGAGGACCAAATCGCCCCGGCGCATGACGTCGATCGCCTCCTTTTCCTCACCCGGCTTTTCATGACGGCGCAACACGGCATGAATCCGTTCCAACAACAGACGCTGGGAGAAAGGTTTCTTGATGTAATCGTCGGCGCCCATACGAAGCCCCATGACCTCATCGACCTCGTCATCCTTGGAGGTCAGGAAGATTACCGGAAGATTATTTTTTTGGCGCAGATTGCCGAGCAGCTCCATGCCGTCCATTTTTGGCATCTTGATGTCCAAAATCGCCAGGTCCACGGGCTTGCGGGCGATTCCTTCCAGGGCCTCGACGCCGTCCCCATAGGTATCCACCCGGTAGCCTTCATCCTCAAGCGCGGCGGAAAGCGAGGCGAGAATGTTCTGGTCGTCGTCGACGAGGGCAATGGTTTGGGCCATGCAGATGGTTCCTTTTGGTCCTCTTAGGGAGCAGGGGCAGACCTAAGGGGGATTTATGGCAAAATTATAGCCATTAAAGGGGCCGTGCTGAAAGAATGCTGTTGAGGCGTGATTGACGGCCAGCTTTTTTTTGCCCTATAGTCAGGGTGGATGGTTCCCCATATGGCGATAAAGCCAGGGGATCAAAAGGGAACACGGACGGGTCGACCCAACTGGGGACTTTCAACCGTGGCTGCCCCCGCAACTGTAAGCGGTGAGTTTCTACGCAACCAAGCCACTGGGAAACCGGGAAGGCGGCGTGAAGCGAAGAACCGCAAGCCAGGAGACCTGCCGTCCAGTGACATCGCTAGCCTGCGGGACGGGGGAATCCGGCGGGGCGGTTTTAACCGTAGCGGTGAGGACTTAGACTTTTCATCGCTTACGGAGACCACACATTATGCCAACCGATACGAAATATCTCGACGAAAAAACCCTTAACGACCATGTCCTGGTAACAACCGCATCGCGGGTTGGTCCTGCGTTGCTGGCACTGTTGTTCGGCTCTTTCCTTTTGCTCGGCGCCGGGTTCGCCGGTTCGGCCACCCTTCACAACGCCGCCCACGACGGACGCCACGCCCTCAGCTTTCCCTGTCACTAACGGGGTCCGGCGATGGTTGGACGGATCGTCCTGACGGCGGTCCTCGCCGGCTTGGTGTCGGGCGTTTTCCTGTGGTCTGCCCACATGGTCAAGACGACGCCGCTGATTCTAGCCGCCGAGGTTTATGAAAAGGGCGCCGGCGCCACGGGCACCGATCATCCCCATGCGGATAAAACCGAGGCCGCCCGGCCCCACACCCATGCCCCGCCTGCGGCCGGTTTTGAGCGCGCCGCCTACACCTTGCTTGCGGATTTGGTCAGCGCCGTCGGTTTTGCGTTCCTGTTGACAGCGGCAGTTTCATTGAAGGCCACACCCATCGATTGGCGCTTAGGTATTCTTTGGGGGCTTTCAGGGTATGCGGCTTTTTTCCTGGCGCCATCGTTGGGGTTGCCCCCGGAACTGCCGGGCATGCAGGCCGCCGAACTTGGCGCCAGACAGACCTGGTGGCTGGCGACAGCGGTGGCGACGGCTATTGGTTTAGGCCTTGCCGCATTTTCGCCCCGTCGCGTTGCACAGGCCTTGGGTGTAGGCTTGGTCGTGCTTCCCCATGTCATTGGCGCGCCGGCCCATGAGGTTGGGCAAAGCAATGTGCCTGCGGAACTGGCGGCTCAATTTGTCATCACCACGTCGGTGGTATCGGGTTTATTCTGGATAGTGCTAGGTGGACTGACTGGTTATTTCTATAATCGTTTCGGAAATTCTTGAACCGAAGAAGTCGCTTCATGTCCAACAAAAAACCCATCAAAAAGAGCCAAAAATCAAACCCCGGCATCGCCAACCCCGACAAGATTGACCGTGCCCAATTCTCCCGCGCCAGCCGTCTTATGATGCGCGGCGCCCGTTCGGCGGTGTTGTCGACGGCGCTGAAATCGGGGGAGGGTTGGCCCTATGGGTCGCTGGTCAGTGTGGCGCTGGATAGCGATTCGAGCCCGTTGATGCTGTTTTCCACCCTGTCCGACCACACCCGGAACTTGGCCGTCGATTCCCGTGCCTCGCTGCTGATCGAGGAAACGTCGCGCCTGAAGAATCCGCAAACCGGTCCCCGCGTCAGTGTTTTGGGCCGGATTAATAAAACCAACGATGAACGCCACCATCGGCGATTTTTAGCCCTTCACCCGGAAGCCTCGTTATATGCCGGCTTCGGCGATTTCAACTTCTTTAAGATGACGGTGGAGCGCATTCATTTCGTCGGTGGTTTTGCCAAGGCGGTTTGGTTTAAGGCCCCGGACATCCTAACCGACAGCAAGGCCGCCGCCGCCGTCGCCAAGGCCGAGGTCGGGGTGCTGGCGCACATGAACGAAGACCACCCGAATGCCGTCGATCATTACGCCAACGTCCTTCTCGGGCGCCGCGGAAAAGGCTGGACAATGACCGGCATCGACCCCGATGGCGCCGATCTCAGGCGCGGCGGTCGGATCGCCCGGTTGGAATTTGAAGCCCCCGTCACCAGCCGTACCCAAGTCCGCCAGGAACTGGTGCGGTTGGCGGGACTTAATTAAAAAGTAGGGTCAAAAAAGATTTGTTGAGTCGATGCGGGCAAGGGTATCGTTGTGGATGGATTGGAATTAATAAAAAGAAAATTTCGTAATAATATTGAAGGGGGAGGGATTCCGTGGAAAATATTGGACACCGGATCAGTAGTTATGGTTTGGATAATCATGGCTTGGGCAATGTCGGCAAGGCCTATTGGAATTTGTCGGCGCCACAGCTTTGCACCGAATTTTTAGCCCGCAACGAAGGCCTGCTGGCCGCCGGCGGGGCAATGGTCACGGTCACCGGCATCCACACCGGGCGTTCCCCCAAGGATCGCTTCGTCGTCGAGCAAGCATCCACCAAGGACGACATCTGGTGGGGCCCGGTCAACGCGGCGATCTCGGAAAAAAAATTCGAGCGCATGCTGGACAAGATGGTGGGCCATTTGCAGGGCCGCGACGTGTTTGTTCAGGATTGTTATGTCGGCGCCGATGAGCATTACCGTATGCCGATCCGCATCATCACCGAGGAAGCCTGGCACAACCTGTTCGCGCGCAACATGTTCCTGCAGCCGGATCCCAAGGAGCTTCCGGGGTTCAAGCCGCTGTGGACGGTATTGCAGGCGCCCAGCCTGGAGGCCGACCCGGCCCATGACGGGACTACGTCGGGAACCTTCATCCTCGTCAACATTGCGCGGCAAATGATTCTTGTCGGCGGCACGGGATATGCCGGTGAAATCAAGAAATCGATTTTTTCGGTGATGAATTACCTGCTGCCGCCACGCGACGTTTTGCCCATGCATTGTTCCGCCAATATCGGACCGGAAGGCAACACGGCGATCTTCTTCGGCCTTTCCGGCACCGGCAAGACGACGCTGTCGGCCGACAGTGCGCGCACCCTGATCGGCGATGACGAACACGGCTGGGGGCCGAACGGCATTTTTAATTTTGAGGGCGGCTGCTACGCCAAGACCATTAACCTGAGCAAGGAAGCCGAGCCGGAAATTTTCGAGACGACGCGCACCTTTGGCTCGATCATTGAAAACGTGGTCATGGACCCGGACACCCGGGAGCTGGATTTTTTCGACACCACGCTGACCGAAAACGGCCGCGTGTCCTATTCCATCGAACACATTGCGAATGCGTCCGAGACCGGCACCGGCGGTCACCCTACCAACATTATGATGCTGACCTGCGACGCCTTCGGCGTGTTGCCGCCGATCAGCAAATTGACGCCCGATCAGGCCATGTATCATTTCCTGTCGGGCTATACGGCCAAGGTGGCCGGCACCGAAAAGGGCCTGAAGGAGCCTCAGGCGACGTTCTCCACCTGCTTCGGCGCGCCGTTCATGCTCCGCCACCCGACGGTTTACGCCATGCTGCTGGGCGATAAAATGGCCAAACAGGGCGCCACCTGCTGGCTGGTCAATACCGGCTGGTCCGGTGGCGGCTTCGGCGTCGGCGAGCGGATGGCCATTCAGCACACCCGGGCCCTGGTCAATGCGGCGCTGGACGGCCAGTTGGCCAAGGCGACCTTCACGCCGGATGAAAATTTCGGCGTCCTGGTGCCGGATGCCTGTCCCGGCGTGCCGTCGGAGGTTTTGAATCCGCGCAACACCTGGAAGGATAAGGCCGCCTACGACGCCCAGGCCAAGCACCTGACCCAATTGTTCGAGAAAAACTTCAAGCAATTCGAAGCCGACGTCGACGACAAAGTTAAAGCGGCCGCGATCAGAGCGGCGGCCTAAACGTCCCTCAAACGGGGTTGCAGCGCCGCCAAATTTCCTGTGCCGGTTTTGCATCCAACAGGCGCGACAGCCATCTGAGCGGATCGGGGCCGTACAGGTTGATCATGGAATTGACCGCCCGTTCGATGCCGAGTTGATCAGCGATCAACTCATACCGGATGGAATTTTGAAACTCGTCTAACGACCGTTTTCCATGATCGTTGTGCCAGGCCTCGATATCGTAATCCAGTTCGATGGTGATCGGCTTGAAGGACTGGTCTTGTAATTCCAGCATCGGGCGGATGTCGCGAACGGCGTGGCCCCAGGTCGAAAGGGAATCGAACCAGGGCGCCGCCCCGCCCATGGCCTGGGTTATGGTCAGGGCAAGATCGGTGGCTTCGATGAAATGGGTGACGGCTAGTTTCGGCACGAATCCGCGAATGACATTTTCACCGAGTTCACCGCTGAGCATGCGGCTATAGTTTTCATCGTCGGCAATGAACCGCTGAATGGCCTCGGGGGAATCGAAAAGTTCACCATGGCTGGCTTGGATAAAGCCCCGGTAAACACCACCCAACGCACCATCATGGGTTTTGATGGCACGCCAGAATTCCTCCACCAGATCGAACCAATCGATGCCCAATTCGCGGGTGACGGGCCGAAGAAAATCAAACTGGCTGGTCGAAAGCGCCGTAAAGATGAAAGAGATGCCACGGCACTCTATATAATCCTCGAAGCTCATGGTGTTGGTGGCGATGCAGACTTCGTCGTATTCGAAGATGCGTTTGCCGCCGATTTCACCGAATTGCTTCGGCACCGGGCGGAAACGGGTCTGCATTTTGTGGCGCAGGCGGCTTTCCTTCGATGCCAGGGAGGTGCCTTTCAACAGCATCGTCGTATACGGAAGCGGCATGCCGACTTCCGAATCCGATAACGTCCGCAGGCCCTGGATATAGGAGTCCTTGGTTTCTTCCGGCAGCGGGACAATAACGGCGGCGACCGTGTTGATTCCATTTTCCTTGAACCGGGCGTAAACGCCCTTCAGGTCGGCTTCACCGAGGTTTTTACGTTTAATTGCCGTCAGCGTCTCGGGGTTCAAGGTCTGCGGTGAAATGGACATGGAAATTTGGCGATCAAGCTTAATGGCGACCTGGATCAAACGCTCCAGTTGCGATTTTCCGGTGTCGACAACAAAGGTACGCGGCCAGTTAAATTCCTTACCCAATTTCGCGATCGTGTCCGCAGTTTCGAGATCGCGTTGGTACATGCCGAAATTACTGTCGGAAATGCCTAATGGAATATCGGGAAAATCGGCCATTTTGGCGCCGATATATCGAAGCTCTTCGACGACGCGCTCGGTGCTGAACCCGTACACCTTGTTGTACCAATCGGTTCCCTGCACGCAGTACGTACAGGCATAGGGGCACCCCCGGGTAGTTTCGATAAAGGGCGTGAAATAACCGTTGAGGAATTGATCCATCATCCCGGACAGGACCGGCGATGGAATAATGTCCAATTCCTTTAACCGTTCGGGGGCATCGCCCTTGTTAAGGCGGCCGTCGGCATCCAGGCAGATTACCCCCGGCGGCGGAGATTTTTGCAGGTCTTTCACGGAAATACCGCTTTGGAGCGCACTTAATATGGCGGCGAAGGCGGTTTCACCTTCGTAATTGTAGACGTAGAAATCGAGTTCATCCCGATAGGTCAGATAGGCGGCAATCTCATTGGTATCGACTGGAAATTCTGGCCCGCCGCCGATGATGACGGAGCCTGGAATAGTTTGTTTGGCATGTCGTCCGACGGCCCCGGACAATTCCGCGTTCCAGCAATAGTTGGACAATCCGATGATGTCGGGCTGTTCGGAATCCAGAACCCGGATCATGTCGTCCGGGTCAGAGTGGAGCGTGAACGAAGCACCCTCGCCCAGTTGCGACTGGGCGTAACTGGCAACGTAGCCGATGGCGATGGGCATATAGGTGGAATGCCGCCCCACCGTCGAATAGCGAAGATCGCCAAGGTGAATTTTCAAGGTCATTCCCACTTAGTATTAAATGGTGCCGGAAGACCTAGCTGACCACTAGTTTATTAAAGAATCATAAATTGCATACCGTGGGACTATTTAGAAAGTTTTTCGCCGCAATGGGGGCAGAATTGGGGCCTTGGCTTTTCGGGGGAATCTCGACGCGGGGCGCCGGCACTGGCTTGTGCGGCTCTTTGGCGGCCTTTCCTGAGAATGGTTTCCGCCTCGTCCTTGGAAAGGCCAAGCTCCACCTGTGATTCCCGAAGCCTGACCCGTTCGTCGGAATCGATGACGCCGTCTCCCATGACGTCGCCGACGACCTGCTCAAAAGCCTCGCGCCGTTCCCGCAGGGCTTGCGAGAAGCCCGACGCCAGCAACCCCGCCGGCAGGGCGACCACGCCGACGCTGATGATGCCGATCACGGCGCCCAGAATACGCCCGATCACCGTGACCGGCACGATATCGCCGTAACCGACTGTGGTCATGGTGATCACCGCCCACCAAAGCGCATGTGGGATTGAGCTGAAGGCTACCGGTTGCACCTTATGTTCGGCCAGATAGGTCAAACTGGCGGCCATGATAATCAGCAACAAAAGAACAAATAGCGCCGCGCCGACGTTGCGGGCTTCCTTTTGCAGGACTTGCAGCAACAGCCCCATGGACGACGAATACCGGGTCAGCCGGAACACCCGGAACAGCCGCAGCACGCGAAGCATTCTCAGATCGACCTGGACGAAAAATACTAGGTAGAACGGCGCGATCACCATTAGGTCCAGCAACGCCATTGGTGTCAGCATAAAGCGCATACGGCCCCAAACGGGGTGGCGGTATTTTCTTTCCGCATGATCGGGCGCCGACCAGACGCGCAAAAAGTATTCAATGGTGAAAATGACCACGGAGAATATCTCAAAACCGGCGAAGAAAAGCGGTGCGGCATCGTAGATCTCGCGAACCGATTCAAAAATCACCAAAACCACGTTTATCGAAATCAATGTGATCAGGGCAATGTCGGCCCATTCGCTCAGGCGGTCGCCCTTGCGGCCAATGGCGAGGATTTCGTAAACGCGGCGTCTGATTCTTCGCATGATCCCTAAAGGGTACTCGCTGGGCAGGTCCAGAGTAAAGGGAGGCTCAGCCCGTTCTGCTCGCAGCGAAGGCCAACACCGCCCAGCCCGCCATCAAGGCCATCCCGCCGACGGGGGCGACGCCGGACAGGAACAGCTCTCCGCTGACGCCCAGGTAATACAAGGTGCCGGAAAATAGAACGATACCGGCGACAAACAAGCCCCCGGCCAGATGCCCCCATTTGGCGGCGTTCGTGCCCTGGCGCTGTTCCGTGAACCAGGCGACGGCCAACAATGCCAGGCTGTGCCACATGTGATATTGGACGCCTGAATTGAAGGAGTCTTGGAAGGTATCTTCGGTGCTAAGATCGTGTGCCCCGTAAGCGCCGGCGCCAACGGCGACAAGGCCGCTGATCGAGGCGATCACCAGCCAGGGGTTGGCGCCCTTCATCTGGGCAGCATCGTCGCGCCCATCAGGAATTCATCGATGGCGCGGGCACATTGGCGTCCTTCGCGGATCGCCCAGACCACCAATGACTGGCCGCGGCGCATGTCACCGGCGGCGAACACCTTATCGATGCTGGTCTTATAGGTCTGGTCGTCGGCGGCGACGTTGCCGCGCCCGTCATAGGCGACGTTCAGCGTATTCAGCATGCCTTCGTGCACCGGGTAAATGAACCCCAAGGCCAAAAGCACCAGGTCCGCCTTGATCTCGAATCTGGAACTCAGGATTTCGGCCATCCGGCCGTCTTGCCATTGGAGCCGGATGCATTTGAGGCTTGAGACCTTACCGTCCTCGCCTTCAAACTTTTTGGTGGCAACCGCCCAGTCGCGTTCGCATCCTTCTTGCTGCGACGACGAGGTGCGCAATTTCAACGGCCAATCGGGCCAGGTCAGGCTTTTGTTCTCTTTTTCCGGCGGCATCGGCATGATTTCCATTTGCGTGATTGATGCCGCTCCCTGGCGCCTGGCGGTGCCGACGCAGTCCGAGCCGGTATCGCCGCCGCCGATGACGATCACATGCTTGCCGGTTGCTAAAATCTCGGTGTCGGCGGGAATCATCTCGTTGTTGTTGCGGCGGTTTTGCTGGCTCAGGTAGCGCATGGCGAAGTGAACGCCGTCCAGGTCGCGCCCCGGCACGTCCAGGTCACGGGGGTGTTCGGCGCCACCCGTAAGCGCGACCGCGTCGAATTTTTTCAGAACGTCGTCGGGATTAACATTAACGCCGACATGATTATTGGGCCGAAAGCTGACGCCCTCGGATTGCATCTGGGCCATACGCCTGTCGATCAAGTGCTTGGACAGTTTGAAATCCGGAATGCCGAAACGAAGCAAGCCGCCGATCTTGGGGTTTTTCTCAAACACGACGACCTCGTGTCCGGCGCGGGCCAGTTGTTGGGCGCACGCCATCCCGGCGGGGCCGGAGCCGACGACGGCAATCCGTTTGCCGCTGCTGCGCGACGCCACCTGGGGCCGAATCCAGCCTTCTTCCCAGCCCTTATCGACGATCGCGCATTCGATGGTCTTGATGGTCACCGGCGCATCGGTGATGTTCAGTGTACAGGCGGCTTCGCACGGTGCCGGGCAGATGCGGCCGGTAAACTCTGGAAAATTATTGGTCGAATGCAGAACGTCCAGCGCTTGGCGTAAATCGCCCCGATACACCAGATCATTCCAATCGGGGATGTTGTTGTTGACCGGACAGCCCGTGTGGCAGAACGGAATGCCGCAATCCATGCAGCGTGCACCTTGACGCCCCACTTCGTTGCTGGCCAGCGGCACAACGAATTCGTCATAGCCCTGAATGCGATCTTCAACCGGAAGATAGCCGCGTTCGGTCCGTTCAATTTCTAAAAATCCGGTGGGCTTGCCCATGGCTTGCCGTCCTTCTTGTTTAAGCCTATTCGCCGGCGGCGAGGCTGATTTTATCCTGTTCGGGGGCCGCTTTCGCATCAAGCAGCGCGCGCCGGTAATCGACGGGCATGACTTTGACGAACTGGGGCAATGTGGTTTTCCAGGCGTTTAGAATTTTCCGCGCTCGTTGGCTTTTCGTCAGCTTGGCGTGGCGCTCAATCAGGAAGCGCAAACGAGCTTCATCGCCGCCCAGCGGGTCGGCCAGCACATCAGTGATATTGCCAAGGGCGGCGGCTTTATCGTCGGGCGTGATCCGTTCGATGTCGACCATCGCCGGATTGCAGCGCTTTTCGAAATCACCGGCTTCATCCAACACATAGGCGATGCCGCCCGACATGCCGGCGGCGAAGTTGCGACCGATCTGTCCCAGCACAACGACGCAGCCGCCGGTCATGTATTCGCAGCCATGATCGCCAACGCCTTCGACAACGGCGGTGGCGCCGGAGTTGCGCACGGCGAAGCGTTCCCCGGCGACGCCCCGGAAATAACTTTCACCGGCAATGGCGCCGTACAGCACGGTGTTGCCGACAATGATGTTGTCCTCGGGCACGATGGTGCTTTTGGTCTGCGGGTAGATGATGATGCGCCCACCCGACAGGCCCTTGCCAACGTAGTCGTTGGCGTCACCGGCGAGTTCAAGGGTAACGCCGCGCGCCAACCATCCGCCGAAGCTTTGGCCGGCGGTTCCTTCCATTAGAATATGGATGGCGCCGTCATTAAGGCCGGCATGGCCGTAGCGTCTGGCGATCTCACCCGACAGCATGGCGCCGACGGTGCGGTTGATGTTGCGGACCGGCATTTTGATGATCACCGGAGTCTTATTTTCCAGTGCCGGGCGGGCCTGTTCGATCAGGTCATTATCCAACGCCTTGTCGAGGCCGTGGTTCTGGGCCTCGCAGTTGAAGACGGCGACATTGGGGCCGACATCGGGCTTGGCGAAGATGCGCGAGAAATCCAGCCCCTTGGCCTTCCAGTGGGTGATTGCCTTGGCGGTGTCGAGCCGATCCATGCGGCCGATCATATCGTTGAAGGTGCGGAAGCCTAACTCGGCCATGATTTCCCGGACTTCCTCGGCGATGAAGGTGAAGAAGTTGATAACGTGTTCGGGCGCACCGGTGAACCGCTTGCGCAGTTCGGGATCCTGGGTGGCAACACCGGTCGGGCAGGTGTTGAGGTGGCATTTGCGCATCATGACACAGCCCTGGGAGATCAAGGCGGCGGTGGCGAAGCCGAACTCATCGGCGCCCAGCAGCGCCCCGATGACGACGTCGCGGCCCGACCGCAGGCCGCCGTCGACCTGCACCGCGATGCGGCCGCGCAGCCGATTGAGAACCAGGGTTTGGTGTGTTTCGGCCAGACCGAGTTCCCAGAACGACCCGGCATTCATGATCGAGGTCAGCGGGCTGGCGCCGGTGCCGCCATCGTTGCCGGAAATGGTGACATGGTCGGCATGCGCCTTGGAGACGCCGGCGGCAACGGTGCCGACGCCGATTTCGGACACCAGCTTGACCGAAATGCGGGCTTTGGGATTGACGTTCTTGAGGTCGTGAATCAACTGCGCCAGGTCTTCGATGGAATAGATGTCGTGGTGCGGCGGCGGCGAAATCAGACCGACTCCGGGCGTCGAGTGCCGTATCCGCGCAATCCAGTCATCGACTTTGTGCCCCGGCAATTGCCCACCCTCGCCGGGCTTGGCGCCCTGGGCCATTTTGATCTGAAGGTCGTCGGCATTGACCAGGTATTCAGCCGTGACGCCGAAACGGCCGGACGCCACCTGTTTGATGGCGGATCGCATGGAATCACCGTTTTCCATGGGCGTGTAACGGATTGAATCTTCGCCACCTTCGCCGGTATTGGATTTGCCGCCGATCCGGTTCATGGCGATGGCCAGGTTGGTGTGGGCCTCCCACGAAATCGACCCGAACGACATCGCGCCGGTGGCGAACCGCTTGACGATCTCGCTGACCGGCTCGATCTCTTCCAACGGCAGCGGTGCGCCGGCGCGTTTAAGCCGGAACAGGCCGCGCAGGTTGCGGGCGGACCGATCCTTGGCGTTGATTTTGCCGGTGAAGGCCTTGAAGCGCTGATAATCACCGGAGCGGACCGCGTGTTGCAGGGCGCCGACGGTTTCCGGCGTCCACAGGTGATCTTCGCCGCGCAGCCGCAAGGCGTATTCGCCGCCGACATCCAGCGCGTTGCTCAACACCGGATCGTCGCTGAAGGCGGCGCGGTGACGTTGAGAGGTTTCTTCGCCGATCTCGGCGATGCCGATACCCTCGATCATGGTTTGGGTGTTGGTGAAATACTTATCAATGAAGGTTGAGTTAAGCCCGACGGCATCAAAGATCTGTGCGCCGCAGTAGGACTGATAGGTGGAGATGCCCATCTTCGACATCACCTTGAGGATACCCTTGTTCAAGGCCTTGACGTAGTTGCCGTGGATATTCTCTTCGCTCATCGGCTTGGCGAGTTCGTGGCCCAGGGCGGACAACGTATCGAAAGCCAGATACGGGTTGATGGCCTCGGCGCCATAGCCGGCCAGCAGGCAGAAATCGTGAACCTTCTTGGCCTCGCCGGTCTCAATCACCAGCCCGACTTCGGTCCTCAGCCCTTCGCGGATCAGGTGGTGATGCACCGCCGCCGTCACCAGCAACGCCGGGATCGCCATGCGGTCGGCGTTCATGGCGCGGTCCGACAGAATCAGGATGTTGTGGCCTTGCTCGACGACTTCGGCGGCCTTGGCGCACAGTGTTTCCAGCGCCACCGCCATGCCGTCGGCGCCGTCGGCGGAGGGGCAGCAGGTATCCAGGGTATAAGTGCGGAAGGCCTTGTCGGCCAGATTTTCGATATGGCGAATTTTTTCCAGGTCGATGTTCGACAGGATTGGCTGACGGACCTCAAGGCGTTTGTGGGTGCCGCCGGTATGCAGGCCGAGAAGATTGGGCCGGGGTCCGATCAACGACACCAGCGACATCACCGATTCCTCGCGGATCGGGTCGATGGGCGGGTTGGTGACCTGGGCGAAGTTCTGGTGGAAATAATCGTAGAGCAGCTTCGGGCGGTCCGACAGCACTGCCGGCGGAATATCCCGGCCCATGGACCCGACCGGATCCTGGCCATCGGCAGCCATCGGCGCCAGAAAGAACTTGATGTCTTCCTGGCTGTAGCCGAAGGCCTGCTGACGGTCCAAAAGAGTGGCGTGGTCCGGCGGCATGGCCGCGACTTCGGGCGGCAGGGCCTCAAGTTGGATTTGCGTTTCGTCCAGCCAGCTTTGGTACGGCTCGGCGCGGGCCAGATCGGCTTTCAGCGCATCGTCATCGACGATGCATTGCTTTTCAAGATCAATGAGCAGCATCTTGCCCGGTTGCAGACGCCATTTTTTGACGATCCGTTCTTCCGGCACCGGCAGCACGCCGACTTCCGAGCCGAGGACGACGATATCGTCATCGGTGATGACATAGCGCGCCGGGCGAAGCCCGTTGCGGTCGAGGGTGGCGCCGATCTGGCGGCCATCGGTAAAGGCAATCGCCGCCGGCCCGTCCCAGGGCTCCATCAGGGCGGCGTGGTATTCGTAAAAGGCGCGGCGTTCGGCGTCCATCAACGGATGTCCATCCCAGGCTTCCGGGATCATGATCATCATCGCATGGGCCAGCGAGTAGCCGCCGGCAACCAGCAATTCGAGGGCGTTGTCGAAGGTCGCCGAATCCGAGGCGCCATCGCCGACCAACGGCCACAATTTTTCCAAATCGTCGCCCAACTGGTCGGATTTCATAGAATGGCGGCGCGCCAGCATCCAGTTGATGTTGCCGCGCACGGTGTTGATCTCGCCGTTGTGGCACAGATACCGGAACGGCTGCGCCAGCGCCCACGACGGGAAGGTGTTGGTGGAAAACCGCTGGTGGACCAGGGCGATCGCCGATTGGAACCGGTCGTCGCCGAGGTCCTTGTAATATTTGTCGACGTTGGGGGCCAGCATCATGCCCTTGTAGACAATGGTGCGGGCCGACAACGAGGCGATGTAGAAATGGCCGATGTCTTCGATATCGGCATCCCAGACCAAATGATGGGCCTGCTTGCGGATGACATAGAGCTTGCGCTCAAAGGCGTCGGTGTCGGCGCAGTTATCGCCGCGGCGGATAAAGACCTGGCTAATGACCGGCTCTATGGGTTTGACGCTGTCGCCTAAATAGGAATTATCGACGGGCACGTCGCGCCAGCCGAGAACCTGTTGGCCTTCTTTCTTGATTGCCGCCTCGATCGACGCGGTGCAGGCATTTCGCCCGGGTTTATTGCGGGGCAGGAATACCATGCCGACCCCGTAATCGCCTTCTTCGGGCAGCGCAAAGCCCAGAGTTTCCGCTTCTTCGCGGAAAAGACGGTCGGGCAACTGCATCAGGATACCGGCGCCATCGCCGGCAAGCGGGTCGGCGCCGACCGCACCGCGGTGATCCAGATTGATGAGAATCTGGATACCCTGACGGACGATCTCATGGCTCTTGCGGTTTTTGATATTGGCGATAAAGCCAATGCCGCAGTTGTCATGCTCGTTCCTGGGGTCGTACAAGCCTTGCGCTTGGGGCAATCCGACCGGTGTGGGCCAATCACGTTGGCTCATTATTTTTAGCATCCTTTCGGCAAAACGGCCTGTTCAATACCAAAGCCAAGCCGCTCATACCAGAATCAATTTAGTGGGATCGCAACCCCTCAAGTAGGGCCATCTTATAGCAGTTGGCGAAGCTTGGCTATATGGGGCTTGGGTTGAAGTCCCAGATTTGCTATATTTGCTACAACATATAGGGGGTTTTGGCTTGCCAATTCTGCATATTGCGGTCCTGGCCATTGTTCAGGGTGTTACCGAATTTCTTCCGATCAGCAGCCAGGCGCATTTAAGGCTGGTGTCAGCCTTTACCGGCTGGGCCGATCAAGGCTTGATGATGGATGTCGCCGTTCATGTCGGCACGCTGGGGGCGGTGATGCTGTATTTCTGGCGCGATTTATGGGCGATGACCGTCGGCATTTTACGGCTGCCGCGGGGACGCAGCGACCCGGCGGCGCGGCTGGCCGGATTGCTGATCATCGGCACCATTCCGGCGGTCGCCGCAGGCTATCTGTTCAGCCGCTATTTTCCGGGCGGCTTGCGCGGGCTTGAAATTATCGCCTGGACGACGCTCGTCTTCGGCATTGTGTTGTATATCGCCGACCAGATCGGGATGACGGTGCGGCGCATCGAACATTTGCGCATCGGCGATGTCGTGATCATCGGCATCGCTCAGGCAGTGGCACTGATTCCCGGCACCAGCCGGTCCGGCATCACCATGACGGCGGCAAGATTTTTGGGCATGGAACGCCGCGACGGCGCGCGGTTTTCGATGCTGCTGTCGATCCCGGTGATCATCGGCGCCGGTAGCCTGCAAGGCTGGAAACTGTATCAATCCGGCGACGCCCAATTGACCATGGCGGCGATTCTGGCCGCCGGATTGGCATTCGCCACAGCGCTCATCGTCATGGCCGTGTTGATGGCGTGGTTGAAGCGCTCGACCTACACCCCGTTTGTGATCTACCGGATTGCCTTGGGCGGGTTCCTGCTGGCCGTGGTTTACGGCTGGGTGGGCTGAGCCACACACGGTTAACGTGATGCTCGTCCTAATCTACTGTCAGCAAAATAATCAGTCGAAAACTTAGGCAACTTTAATATGCGAGAGTACAGCATCGGAACCATCAAGGGTCTGGAGCCGATTCTTCCTTCAAATCTAGCGAAAAAATTGGCTGAAATTGATGCTCCGATATCGTTCGTAAAAAATTCCCAAATTTACTATCAGGGGGATGAAGCAGACCACGTATTCTTCCTGTTGCATGGGCGTGTAAAATCGACCTTGATTGGAAGCTCTGGTCAAGAATCGATCCTTCGCATTCATCTCCCGCACAGCATTCTTGGTCTTACGGCTTTGGCTAGCCATCCAATCCGCGACGCCAGCGCCACTTGCCTGGACCCGGTTACGGTGGTTTCGATCAAGCGCCCTCAATTCCTGGATATCATGCGTTCGGAACCGGATTTCGGCACCCATGTCGTTCGATTGCTGACGGATCGTATGAGTGATTTTCATCACCGTGTCGGGGATTGGTTGGCGCAGTCCGTGGAACAGCGTTTGTCTCAGACTCTCCTCGCCTTGTCGGCACCGGACCCCAACGGCGGCAATCCGTATGTTCGGGAAATTCCGCTAACCCATGAAGAATTGGCCCAGATGATTAACGCTCGTCGCCCAACGGTGTCGAGTGCTCTTTCCCGCTTGGCGGGTCTGGGCATCGTTAAAAAAACTGGAAGGCGGCTCATGATCGCTAATCGTGACCTGCTAGCCCGGCACGTAACCGACACATTTTCAGAATAATTTTTTAAGCAAACGTCATCCGGCTTACAGACCGCAAGCACCGGGGACTGTAGTCGTCATCCATTGGAAACCTTGAGTGTAAGGGATATGCAGATGGCGCAGGCCGAGAAAACCACACGTTTCAACCATCCGTCAGAAATACAGCTTCAACCCATCCATCCCTCCGTGGGGGCGGAGATCAGCGACGTTGATCTGAAGACCGTGTCTGAGGACGAGTTCGCACCAATTGGCCGCTTGTTTGATCAATATTCAGCCCTTTTATTTCGGAATCAAAAATTGAATGAGGATAATCTTCTTCGTTTTAGTCGCTTTTTCGGCGATCTGGACGAAGCCCCGGTCAATGAAAATGGGAAAACAGCGGTCGAGGGCTACCCTGAGATTTACGTAATCTCCAACATCGTGGGAAGCAATGGCAAAGGCGTCGGCAGTCTGGGCGCAGGAGAAGCCAGTTGGCATACGGATATGTCATATCTCGAATGCCCACCGCGGGCTTCGTTACTTTATGCGGTCGAGATACCGCCGCAGGGTGGCAACACCTGGTTAGCTGGCATGGATGCGGCGCTCGATGGAATGCCTGGTGATCTTCGTCGACAAATCGAAGGGCGCCGGGTCAAACACGATGGAACCTTCAATTCTGGTGGGTTTGTTCGTCAAGGCCTGGACGCAAACAATGATCCATTGACGTGCGTCGGCACCTTCCATCCGGCGATCTGCAAACATCCCCAAACGGGCCGTGAGGTGCTTTTTCTTGGCCGTAGGCGTAATGCTTATGTGGAAGGCTTGTCTTTGGAGACATCCGAAGCCTTACTGGATAAGCTATGGGCGCACGCAACGTGTTCCCGGTTCATCTACTCCCACCAGTGGCGTGTTGGAGATTTGTTAATGTGGGACAATCGGGCCACCCTTCACCGTCGAGATGCCTTCGATTTGAACGCGCGGCGTTATATGCTGCGGACCCAGATAAAAGGCGATGATCGACCGGCGGCTGATTTTACCAGCGCCGCTTAAACAGTAGAGTAGGGCGATGGATTTCCAACTGAAAGACAAGGTCGCGTTCGTGACGGGCGGTAGCCGGGGTATCGGGCGGGCGGTGGCGCTGATGCTGGCGGGGCAAGGCATGAACGTTGCCATTTGCGGCCGCACACAAGAAAGCCTGGACCAAACCGTGGCAGACATTCGCGCCCTGGGCGTGGACGCCTGGGCCTTTCAGACGGACGTCAGCCGCCTCGAAGACATCGAGCGGTTCGTCGCCGCCGCCGCCGCTGCCGCCGGGCGCGTCGATGTGCTGGTCAATAACGCCGTCACCTCGACCAGCGCCCCTTTCGATGAATTGACCGACGATGAGTTCCGCTACCATATCGATGTGAAGCTCATGGCCTATATCCGTATCGCGCGACTGGTGCTGCCCCATATGCAACAACAAGGCGGTGGGCGTATCGTCAACATCGGCGGCATGACGGCGCGCATCGTCGCGCCGCTGCGGATGACCAACGGTGTGACCAACGCCGGCGTCGCCAACTTCACCAAACAATTCGCGGGATATGCGGCCCGCCATAACGTCACGGTTAATTGCGTCCATCCGGGCTACACCGCAACAGAGCGGATCAGGCAAGTTTTCGAATCAGAGGCCAAACAAGCGTCGATGGATATCGACGCCGTCATCGCCAAGCGCATGACCGACATTCCGCTCGGAAAATTGATCCAACCTGAGGATATCGCCTCCGCCGTGTTGTTTTTCTGCTCGCCCCTGGCGGGGATGGTCACGGGCCAATCCATCGCCGTCGACGGCGGCTCGGGTGAGGCGGTAATCTACTAACGTATCGGTTTATTGGTGATGAACTACAAGGCGTTCAACAAATATTGCCAGTCCCTTGCAACGACGACCTATGTCGTTCAATGGGGCGGCTCGCACGTCTGGAAAGTGGGCGGCAAGGTGTTTGCCATCGGCGGCTGGGGCTACGGTAAATACCCCGGTGTGACCTTCAAGGTCTCCGAGATTGCCTATGAATTGCTAAGGGATAAGCCCGGATTGCGCCCGGCGCCGTACCTTGCGTCGCGCGGCATGAAGTGGATCCAGCACTACGCCGAACCGGGCTTGAGCGATAAGGAATTAAAGGAATACCTGGCGGAATCCCATCGCGTCGTGTCCCTCGGCTTACCTAAGAAAAAACAAAAGGAATTGGGACTCAATCAGAGTTAAGGCCGATCCTTGAGCCAGGAAACAGTGGCCAGCGCCTGATCGAAGGCTTCTTGTTCCGTTTTGAAACTTTTCTCGATATGCCCACCGATGGCGAACCAACCCGACAGGTCTTCGACGTCGCGGCGGAATTCCTCAAAACCATACGTCTCATCGGGGCGCAAAAAAATATCGACGCAACGCCCGCCGTCCGGCGTGTTGATGGAGCGCATCACTTTGTTGATGTGGGCCACGAATTTACCCTTAGTACCCGGTGTCGGGGTCGACGATGGGGGCGGGCGCATCACCGGCGCGGATGCGGCGGATGTTGTCGGCAACGGCCAGCGCGGCGGTTTCCGGCGTCGTTAGGCTGGCGGCGTGGGGGGTCATATTGATCTTCGGATGCGGCCAAAAGGGATGATCGGCGGGCAGCGGTTCGGTGTGAAAAACGTCTAGCGTCGCCGCTTTGAGGTGGCCGCTGTCCAGGGCCTGGATCAGGTCTGTATCGACCACATGCGGGCCGCGCGCGGCGTTAATGACGAAGGCGCCTTTCGGCAGTTGGCTAAGCGTATCGGCATTGATGATGCCCGCCGTTTCCGGCGTCAGCGGCAACAGGCAGACCAGGATTTCGGTGCGCGCCAGGAACGCCGCGAGGCCGTCGGCGCCGTGGAAACTTTCGACGCCGTCCAGCGTCTTGGCCGAACGGCTCCAGCCGGCGACGTCGAATTCCAGGGCGCGCAAATGCGCCGCCGCATCCGCGCCTAAAATGCCGAGACCCATGATACCGACGCGGCGCCTGCGGGTGTCGGCCTGGGGCAGTTGTTGCCATTTTCCGGCGGCGCTGCTGTCGGCATATTCGGCAAAGCGGCGGTGGTAATGGATTGTCCAATAGAGGACATATTCACGAATGCCCCGGGTCAGGCCGGGGTCGACCAGCCGCACCACCGGGACTCCCGGGGGCAGGTCGCGGTCGATCAAGTGATCGACTCCGGCGCCGAGCGAGAAAATCGCCTTCAAGTTCGGCAAATCCTTGAACGCGCCCTTTTTCGGACCCCACGCCAGCCCGAATTCGATGGCGGCGGGATCGCCGATGGTTGCGCCGTCGGGCGTCCAGATGCGGAAATTCAGATCCGGGATTTCGGCCGCCAGGGCGTTGCGCCAGCGTTCGGCGTCGTCACCCTTCGAGGAAAATAGGATTGCCACTAATCGCTGACTACGCCGGTGTCGTCGGCCTTCATGTCGAAGGCGGCGGCCATCAGCGCCTTGGTGTAGGGGTCTTGCGGATTGTCGAGGACGTCTTCGGCGGTGCCCTGCTCAACCACCCGGCCCCGGTGCATGACGATGATGTCGTGGGCCATGGCGCGAATGACTTTTAAATCGTGACTGATGAACAGGTAGGCGAGATCGTGGTTGGTTTGCAGGGCGCGCAACAGATCGACGATCTGCGCCTGCACCGACATGTCGAGGGCGCTGGTCGGCTCATCCAAAACGATGAATTTCGGTTTCAGGATCAGCGCCCGGGCAATGGCGATGCGCTGGCGCTGGCCACCGGAAAATTCGTGCGGATAGCGGTTCAGCATATTTGCTTCCAGGCCGACTTCCTCCAGCGCCTGCACGACCAGATCGCGGCGCCGGTCGTTACCGCCGCCGCCGCCATTCTCGCCGATGTCATGCACCAGCAGCCCTTCCTCGACGATCTGGCGGATCGACAGCCTCGGGCTGAGCGAGCCAAACGGGTCCTGGAAAACGATCTGCATTTCGCGCCGGTACGGCTTCAACGCCTTGGCGTTCATGGCTTGCAGCGAGCGTCCCTCAAAGGTGATCTCGCCGCGGCTTTTTTCCAGCTTCAACAACGCCCGGCCGAGGGTGCTTTTGCCGGACCCACTTTCGCCGACGACGCCCAGCGTATGGCCCCGGCGTACCGACAAGGTGATTCCGTCGACCGCCTTGACGTGGTCGACGGTGCGCCGGATGACGCCTTTCCTGATTGGAAACCAGACCTTGATGTCGTCGCCGCGCATAATCACGGGCGCGTCGGTGGGCGGGGCGTCGGGGCGACCCTTGGGCTCGGCGGCCAGAAGGTGCTTGGTGTATTCGTGGCTGGGGTTGTTGAAGACCTGTTCGGCGTCGCCCTGGTCGACGATTTCGCCGTCGGTCATCACCGATACGGTGTCGGCCATGTGGCGGACGATGCCCAAATCATGGGTAATCAACAACATCGCCATGCCGAGTTTTTTCTGAAGGTCTTGCAGCAGCTTCAGCACCTGCGCCTGAATGGTGACGTCCAAGGCCGTCGTCGGCTCATCGGCGATCAGGATGTCGGGGTCATTGGCGAGCGCCATGGCGATCATCACGCGCTGTTGCTGGCCGCCGGAAAATTCGTGCGGCAGGGCGCCGAGCCGGGATTTGGCCTCGCTTAAACCGACCAGGTCCAACAGCTCCAGCACCCGCGTGCGCGCCTCGGCGGGGCTGATTGGCTTGTGCAGGTGCAGAACTTCGGCAATCTGCTTTTCGATGGTATGCAGCGGGTTCAGAGACGTCAGCGGTTCCTGAAAGATCATGGCGATGCGGTTGCCCCTGATCTCGCGCATCGTATAATTCGGCGCGCCGACCAACTCCTGGCCCTGGAAGGTAATGCTGCCGCCCGAATGGTGGGCGCGCGGATAGGGCAACAGCTGCATGACCGACAGCGCCGTCACCGACTTGCCCGAACCCGACTCACCGACCAGCGCGTGAGTCTCGCCTTTTTCGATCGTCAGCGAGACGCCGCGAACCGCCTTGACCTCGTCGGCGCCGCTACCGAACGAGGCGTGCAGTCCGGAAATTTTCAATAACGGGTTCATCGGAAGGTCTTCCTCGGGTCAAACGCGTCGCGCACCGCTTCGCCGATAAAAACCAGCAGCGACAGCATCAGGGCGACCACCCAAAACGCCGTAAATCCCAGCCACGGCGCATGCAGGTTGGCTTTGCCCTGATTCAGCAATTCGCCCAGGCTGGCCGAGCCCACCGGCAGGCCGAAGCCGAGGAAATCCAGCGCCGTCAGGGTGGTGATCGACCCGGCCAGCGTGAACGGCATGAAGGTGATCGTCGCCACCGTGGCGTTGGGCAACACGTGTTTAAAGATGATCTTGAGGTCGCTGACGCCGAGCGCCTTGGCGGCGCGGACGAAATCCAGATTGCGGGCCTTCAGGAATTCGGCGCGGACAACGCCGACAAATCCCATCCAGCTGAATAGCAGCATCAGGCTCAACAGCCACCAGAAATTCGGCGTGATGACGCTGGCCATGATGATCAGCAGATACAGCATCGGCATCCCGGCCCAGACCTCGATGAAGCGTTGCCCCAACAGATCGGGTAGGCCGCCGTAAAAGCCCTGCAAGGCGCCGATGGAAACGCCGACAGAGGCGCTGACGATGGTCAGCGACAGCCCGAACAGCACCGAGATGCGAAAGCCATAGATCATCCGGGCGACGACATCGCGGCCCTGATCATCGGTGCCGAGCCAGTTCTGGGCGCTCGGCGGCGATGGCGCCGGGGTCTTGAGGCCGTAGTTGATGGTGTCGAAGGAATAGCGCACCAGCGGCCACACCATCCAGCCCTTGGCATTGATCAGCTTGATGACGAATTTGTCGCGGTAATCGGTCTCGGTCAGGAATTCGCCGCCGAAGGTGGTCTCCGGGTAATCGGCGAAGACTGGTGAATAGAAGCCGCCGTCGTAGCGGACCAGCAACGGTTTGTCGTTGGCGATGAATTCGGCGAACAGGCTGAGGAAGAACAGCGCCAGAAATATCCAAAGCGACCAGAACCCCCGCCGGTTGCGGCTGAAATTGGCCAACCGGCGCCGCGTGATCGGCGTCAGACGAAATCCCAGGAATCGGCTTTCCGACACGGTTATACCTCCCGCGCTTCGAAGTCGATGCGGGGATCGACGATGTGGTACATGAGGTCGCCGATAATTCCCATCAACAGCCCCAGCAGCGTGAAAAAGTACAGCGTCCCGAACATCACCGGGAAGTCGCGCTTCAAGGCCGCCTCAAACCCCAACAGGCCGAGCCCGTCGAGGGAGAAAATAATCTCCGTCAGCATCACGCCGGTGAATAGGATGCCGATGAAGGCGGATGGAAAACCGGCGATGACGATCAACATGGCGTTGCGGAAGACATGGCCATAGAGCACGCGTTTTTCCGCCAACCCCTTGGCCCGCGCGGTGATCACGTATTGTTTGTTGATCTCTTCCAGAAATGAATTCTTGGTCAACATGGTCAGCCCCGCGAAACCGCCGATGACCATGGACAGCAGCGGCAGCGTCATGTGCCAGAAGTAATCGGCGATCTTGCCGAACACGGTGAGCGTCTCAAAATTGGGTGAAGTCAGGCCGCGCAACGGGAAGTAGGGGAAAATGCCGCCGCGGGCGAACAGCATGATCAACAGGATCGCGAACAGGAACGATGGCACCGCGTTGCCGAAAATAACGACCCCGGATGTCCACACATCGAAACGCGAGCCGTCCTGAACCGCCTTTCGGATGCCCAGCGGGATTGATATCAGATAGACCAACAGCGTCGTCCAGATGCCCAGCGAGATCGACACCGGCATTTTATCGATGACCAGTTGGAAGACGCTTTTATCCTGAAAGAAACTGTCGCCGAAATCGAAACGGATGTAGCTATCCATCATCAGGGTGAAACGTTCCCAGGCCGGTTTGTCGAGGCCGAATTGCTTTTCGATGTCCTTGATCAGATCCGGCGGCAACCCCTGGGCGCCGCGATAGCGGCTTGGCGCGCCGGCCTGTTTTCCGGTGATATTGGTGCGTTTGCCGGCGTTGACCTCACTGCCCGCTTCGCCGCCGACCCTGGCGGTGACGTCCACGGCGTCGCCGGTCAACTGGGCGATCATTTGATCCACCGGCCCGCCCGGCAATACCTGCACGACGGCGAAGTTGATGACCATGATCCCCAACAACGTCGGAATGATCAGCAACAGGCGGCGGATGATGTATGCGTACATGGATCAAATGCCGCTCATTGTTTGGCCGACGCCAGGTTGTTTTTAAGGACGGCTTCCTTTTTCGGGTCCACCCACCAGGCCAGGAACTGGTTACCCTGAATGGGGGTGATGGCGGGCCGCCCGAACTTGTCCCAATAGGCGACGCGGTCGAATTTGGCGTGCCAATGGGGGATCACCCAATGGCCCCATTGCAAGACCCTGTCCAGCGCCCGGACGCTCGTCACCAGGGCTTTGCGATCGGACGCGGCAATTACCTTTTCGATCAGCTCGTCGATCACCGGATCCTTGATGCCGATGGTATTGCGGCCCCCTTCGATATCGGCGGTTTTGCTGCCCCAATAGGACCGTTGTTCGTTGCCCGGCGACAGCGATTGCCCGGCGCCGCCGACGATGACGTCAAAGTCAAAGGTGTCGATACGGCGGCTGTATTGCGACGGGTCGACGGTGCGGACGCGGACAATGACGCCCAATTTTTCCAGGTTCTTGGCAAAGGGCAGCACGATGCGCTCAAACAACGGGCTGACCAGCAAGACCTCGAATTCCAGGGCCTTGCCGGTTTTGTCGTTGATGCGCTTATTATCCTTAATCCGCCAGCCGGCGTCGCTCAACAACTTGCCGCCGATGCGCAGATTGCGGCGCGCGTCACCGGAGCCGTCATTCTTCGGCGGGTTGTATTCTTGCGAAAAGACCGCGTCCGGGATGCGGCCCCGATAGGCTTCCAGCAGTTTCAGTTCATCGCCTTTCGGCAGTTCCGTCGCCGCCAATTCGGAATTGTCGAAATAGCTGCGGGTGCGGGCGTATTGGCCGTAGAAAAGATTCTTGTTGGACCATTCAAAATCGAAGCCGTAGGCCAACGCTTCGCGGACGCGGCTGTCCTTGAAGATGTCGCGCCGGGTGTTGAAGATGAAGGCCTGCATGCCCGATGACCGGTTGTGCTTGATGTCGACCTTTTGGATCAGGCCCTTTTCCACATTGGGAGTCTTGTAGGCGGTGGCCCAGGCCTTCGACGAATCTTCGGCGCGGTAGTCGTATTCCCCGGCCTTGAACGCCAGCAGGGAAACGGTGCTGTCGCGGTAATAGTCATAACGGATGGTATCAAAATTGTACTGGCCGCGGTTGACGGGAATTTTCTCGCCCCACCAGTCCTTGACCCGGCTGTAGGTGATCGACCGGCCCGGCTCGAAACTTTCGATCTTATAGGGGCCGCTGCCGAGCGGTGGCTCCAGGGTGGTCTTGGTGAAATCGCGGTCTTTCCAATAATGCTTCGGCAGGATCGTCAATTGGCCCAGGATCAACGGCAGTTCCTGGTTCTCGCCGGGCTTGAAGTTGAAGCGCACGGTGCGCGGCCCGGTTTTCACGACCTCGGACACATTGCCGTAATAAAACCGGTAAAACGGTGTTCCCTTGGTGGTCAGGGTGTTGAAGGTCCAGATCACGTCTTCGACGCTGACCGGCTTGCCGTCGTGCCATTTGGCCTCAGGCCGCAGCGTGAAGGCGACCCAGGAGCGGTCTTTGGGGACCTCGATGGATTCGGCTAACTGGCCGTATTGGCTGAATGCCTCGTCAGAAGAGCCATGCATCAGGTTGTCGTAAATGAACCCAACGCCCGCTGCGCCGTTGCCCTTGACGATGAAGCTGTTGAACGAATCAAACGTGCCGACGGCGTTAAGGCGGACAGAGCCGCCCTTGGGCGCGGCCGGGTTGGTGTACTCGAAATGGCTGAACCCGGCTGGATATTTAAGGTCGCCGTGCATGGCGATGCCGTGCGATTTTTCGGCGGCGATGCCTGAAATGGGGGCAAGGCCGAGAACGGCGCTAATAACGGCAACGATCAAAAGGCGCATAGGGTTCCTTTATGTTTGATTGAATTCCTTCAGAGGATATCAAAACACCACTCAAGGATGGCTAAAATATGATGGTCAACCGGCCAGCAATTCAAGCGCGGCGGCATGGATGCGCTTATCCCCGGCGGCCAGCACGGTGCCGTCGTCACCGGCGCCCATGTCGGCCGCCAATGGTTTACCCTTCCAATTGGTAATAACGCCGCCGGCGCCTTCGATGATCGGCACCATCGGGGCGTAGTCGTGCAAATCCATGGTGCCTTCGCAGACGATATCCACATAGCCGTTGGCGAGCAGGCCATAGGCCATGCATTCGGCGCCGTAGACGGCCCGCCACGACGCCTTTTGCAGGCGCTCATAGGCAGACGTTTCGGCGTCTTTGAACATGTGCGGCGAGGTCGCGTACAGCCAGGCCGCCTCGACGCTTTCACAGGCCCTGGTGGTGACCGGTTTGCCGTTAAACGTCGTCGGCTGTCCGTGCACGCCGATCCAGCGCTCATTCAGCGCCGGCATGTCGAGGACGCCAAGTATCGGGCGGCCATTTTGCAACAACGCGATCAGGGTGCCGAACAACGGCTTGCCGGTAACGAAGGATTGGGTGCCGTCGATGGGGTCCAGCACCCAGACGAATTCGGCGTCGGTGCGCACGTTGGGGAATTCCTCGCCGATGATGCCGTGGTCGGGAAAGGTGGCCTCGATCAGCCCGCGCATGGCCACTTCGGCGTCCTTGTCGGCGATGGTGACCGGGCTTTGGTCCGCTTTCGCGTCAATCGCCAGTGGCGTTCGGAAATGCGGCATGACCACGTTGCGCGCCGCCTCGGCCAGTTGTTCGGCCAAGGCGATAAAGCGGTCATCCCCGGCGCGGGCCTCGGTCATGGCAACGGTTTTGGCTGATCGCTCAAGGACCGCAGGTAAGCGATGACGGCGGCACGATCTGTTGGCTTAGCAAGGCCGTTAAAGCTCATCTTGGTGCCTTTAGCGAACGTCTTCGGGTTTGCCAAGAAGGCGTCCATGTCCTGATAGGACCATGCGCCGCCAAGTCCCTTCAGGGCGTCGGAATATTTGAACCCCTCGCCAGCGGCCTTGGCCTTGCCGACGATATCCCAAAGATTGGGACCGACCAGGTTTTTGCCGCCTTTGTCGGTGGAATGGCAGGCTTTGCATTTTTTGAATGTTTTTTCTCCGGCGGCGGCATCGGCAGCGGCCAGCATCGCCATCACGCCGCTGGCCGCTTTTGCTGCGGCGGCAGGATCGGCTTTCGCGGCAGGGGCCGCTTTGGTGGTGGTTTTCGCGGCCTTTTGGGCGGTGAAAACGGCTTTTTTCAGGGGTTCGGCCTGGACCAGGGTGTCACCGGCAAAATCGACGGCCCAGACCAGCCAGGCCGCCGCCAAAAACCCAAAACCCGTCTTTTCATAGATTGAAAAACGCATGCTGGTTGTCCCAAAGGTTGGCAATAGGCTGATGTTGCCTCAAGCCGTCCTTTTGTTCAATCAGCAAAGCTGTTTTCGGAGTCCCTTGGGGCGGCTATGGTGTGGGGCATGAGCGATAAACACGCACCGCCTAAAAATCCGATCATTGTCATTCCGGCCAGACTGGCGTCGACGCGGCTGCCGGATAAGCCGCTCGCCGATATTCATGGCCTCCCGATGATCGTCCATGTCTGGCGCCGCGCCATGGAGGCCGATGCCGGCCCGGTGATCGTTGCCTGTGCCGATTTCCAAATCATCGATGCCGTCAAGGAAGCCGGCGGCGACGCCATTTATACCAGCCCCACCCACGTCTCGGGCTCGGACCGGGTGTTCGAAGCCCTGCATACGGTGGACCCCTTAAAGAAGCACGATTGCGTCATCAATCTTCAGGGCGACCTGCCGACCGTTGACCCCGCCGCGGTCAAGGCGTCGTTGTTGCCGCTGGCGAACGCGGGCGTGGATATTGCCACCCTTGTTAGCCCGATCACCGACGCGGCGGAGCGTAACAACCCCAACGTCGTCAAGGCGGTGTTGTCGATGGCGGACGGCGCAAGTACCGGCCGCGCCCTTTATTTCAGTCGCACGGCGGTGCCCAGTGGCGACGGGCCAATGTATCACCACATCGGCTTATACGCTTTCCGGCGCGCCGCCCTGGATCGTTTCGTCAAATTGCCCCAGGGTGATCTGGAAAAACAGGAGAGCCTGGAACAGCTTCGTGCGCTGGAAGCCGGCATGCGCATTGACGCGCAACTCGTTGACACGGTTCCGTTGGGTGTCGATACTCCCGCCGACCTTGAACGCGCCCGCGAGATTTTGGCGCCGTAGGCCCCTTAAACCGCGAGCCATTCAGCCGATGTCAGACCGCAAAAATATTCTCGCCTTCCAGGGCTCGCTCGGAGCGTATTCGGACATGGCGTGTCGCAGCGCCTATCCGGAAATGACGACGCTGCCCAGCCGCTCGTTCGAGGATACCTTCGAAGCGGTGCGGTCCGGCGCTGCCGCCTTGGCGATGATTCCGATTGAGAATTCCGTCGCCGGGCGGGTTGCCGACATTCACCACCTGTTGCCCGATTCCGGTCTTCACATCGTCGCCGAACATTTCCAGCGGGTGAACCATCACCTGTTGGGCGTTACCGGTGCCAAGATTTCCGACCTGACCCACGTCCACAGCCATATTCACGCGCTCAACCAGTGCCGCAAGCTGATCCAGGAATTGCGGCTGGAACCGGTCGAACACGTCGACACCGCCGGCGCCGCCGCCGATATTGCGGCTGTCGGCGATAAGACCCAAGGCGCCATCGCGTCGGAATTGGCGGCTGGAATGGATGGCTTGGTCAGCTTAATGGCTGGTATCGAAGACGCCGATCACAACACCACGCGCTTCATTGTCATGGCGGCGGAACCTAATGATCCCGGCGTCGATGCCGCGGGCGTGATGACCAGTTTTGTGTTTCGGGTCCGCAATGTGCCGGCGGCGCTCTACAAATCCCTCGGCGGGTTCGCCACCAACGGCGTCAACCTGACCAAGCTGGAAAGCTACGTCGATGCCGGTTTCGTCGCCGCCCAATTTTATGCCGACGCCGAAGGCCACCCGGAACAAAAGGCGTTAAAAATGGCGCTGGAAGAACTTGAATTCGTCACCCACGAAATCAAGATTCTGGGTGTTTACCCGGCGCATCCCTTCCGCCTGCAACACAACGGCGGCGAGGAAGGCTAAGACTCAACCGCTCCGGACTTCCTTGAGCCAGCCATCCATCAGCCAGCGGGCGATGGAATCTGTCCTCGGCATGCGGTTGTTCCCGGGGGGCTCATCGCCCCATTCGCCGAAGCCCAGCATTTCGTCCGCGGTGAACCAGCGGGCATCTTCCAGTTCGCGGGCGTCGATTAGAATTTTTGTGGTTTCGGCTCTGGCCCGGAACCCCAGCATCAACGACGACGGGAACGGCCACGGTTGCGACGCCATGTATTGGACATCGGTGACGCGGATGTCGGATTCTTCCAGAACCTCGCGGGCAACGGCTTCTTCCAGGGTCTCGCCCGGCTCGACGAAGCCGGCCAGGGTCGAATACATGCCGTTAACCCAACGCCGTTGCCGTCCCAACAGGCAGGCCGGGCCATTGCCTTCGGGGTTGTCGTGGGTGACCAGCATGATGACCGCCGGATCGGTGCGCGGGAAATGCATGTGGGTGTCGTCGCCCCCGTCGCCCCTGCCATCGCAAATCCTGACCAGACCGCCGTCCCGGTTTGTCGTCGGCGCCCCGCAGACGCCGCAGAACATGTGCTTTTGGTGCCAATGAACCATGCCCCGGGCATAGGCCAGAAGGGCGCCCTCCGGCCCCGCCATCAAGGCGCCGACGCGCCGTAAATCTTCGAACCCACCGGTGTCTGTGAACGGCGCCAGGGCATATTCATCCAGCCCCGAAAGATCGGCGGCGGCGTAGGCGGTGTTGCCGTCCAGGCCCAACAGAACGACGGCGCCGGCTTCTTTAATCGCCGTTTGCGCAGCTGTGCCGTTGAGGAACACCGCTTGCGGCATGGAATCGGATTTGAACAGGTTTAGGCCTCGCCAGACCGGCGCCACCAGCGTTGCGGGATCGCCCAGGCGTTCCGCGACCCAGGTCTCGTCGCGGCGCAAGGCGCTCGCGCGGTCAAGCGCGACGCCAGCGTATTTTAAATTTTTTACCATCCTCGAAATCTGACACAAGGCCGCGACCGTTACAACCAACCAACAATCCTAAACTCTTTTATCACTATATCCCTGTAAACCATTGAGACGTTGATGTTTTGTTAATACTCACGGCTTAGCCTATCGCCACTTCTTATTGTTCTCATCCCTCTGGGTGCTTCGGTCGACAGACCGGAGTATGGGGGGAACGAAGGAGGCGAAGATGAAGACGGGCGGGCGCCCTCTGGGCGGAACTTCCTTGTTGTTGGCGATAGCTTTTTTGCTGAGTGCGTGCGTTTCTCCGCTCGGGGGCACCGACTTTGCGTATAACTGTCCCCAAGTAAGTGCAAAAGCAGTCAAGCAGATCAATTGGACGCAGGTGCCGGAGATCGACCTTCGAATTCGCCACAGTGAGTTCTCGCCGATGGTGGTCCGTATGCGCCAGGGCTGGCCCTATATATTCCGTATCCGCAACCGTGATGACCGTGGCCACGTGTTCAGGGCCCATGATTTTTTCACCAATGTCGCCGTCCTTCAGACCACCGTTGGCGGGCGGGAGGACAAAACCGAGTGTTACGGCGCGCTTTGGGTTCCGGCCCACGAAACGGCGGTCATCAAATTAGTGGCGGCGGTTGACGGTCATTATGAATACGAGGATCTGCCGATTTCGCTTCTCGCCGGGTTCTCCAGCGGTCCCGACGGCGTCATCATCATCGAAGAACGTAAATCCCGAATCTGAAAACGCCGACGGCAATGCTTGGAGCGCCATAGCGCGGCTGTTATAGTGGCCCCGGGAGACTGGGGCCGGACAGGCCTCTCGCCAACCCGGTCAGGTCCGGAAGGAAGCAGCCGTAACGAGTTTCGTCTGGGTCGGTTTCCAGTCTCCCACCTTTAACCCGCCGCGCCGATACCCATCGGCGGCGGGCTTCAATTGGCACCGGGCGGACGACAAAACCGACGATGAACAAGACCCCCTCACCCGAAACCGCCGTCGCCGAGCCTTCGACTTCGCCGACAGCGCCGTATCAGGTTTTCGCCCGAAAATACCGTCCGTCGACGTTCGCCGAACTGGTCGGCCAGGACGCCATGGTGCAGACGCTGACCAACGCCATCCACGCGGACCGGCTGGCGCAAGCCTATATTCTGACCGGCGTTCGGGGCATCGGCAAAACATCGACGGCCCGCATCATCGCCCGCGCTTTGAATTGTATCGGCGCCGACGGCAATGGCGGTCCGACGCCGGATCCTTGCGGGGTGTGCGCGAACTGCGTCGCCATCGCCGAAGACCGCCATGTTGATGTGTTGGAGATGGACGCCGCCAGCCGCACCGGTGTTGGCGATATCCGCGAGCTTATCGAAGGCGTGCGGTATCGCCCGACATCGGCACGATTCAAGATCTACATCATCGACGAAGTACACATGCTGTCCCCGCAGGCCTTTAATGCATTGCTGAAAACGCTCGAAGAACCGCCCGAACATGTGAAATTCGTATTCGCCACCACCGAAATCCGTAAGATTCCGGTGACCGTGCTTAGCCGCTGCCAACGCTTTGATCTCAGGCGCGTCGATATGGAGACCTTGGCCGCCCATTTCGCCGCCATTGCCGAAAAAGAAGGCGCCAGAATATCAGGGTCCGCCCTGCATATGATTGCCCGCGCCGCTGACGGCAGTGTTCGCGACGGGCTCAGCCTGTTGGACCAGGCCGTGTCTCATGCGGCAACGGACGGCGACGGTGAAATCAGCGAGGCCGAGGTTAGGAGCATGCTGGGGCTAGCCGACCGTTCGCGCAGTTTCATGCTGCTGGAGTCGGTGATGGCGGGGGACGTCGCGTCGGCGCTGGAACTGCTTGATCAGCTGTACAAGGAAGGCGCTGATCCGCTGGCTATTATAGAAGACCTGCTGGAAATCATCCATTGGCTGACCCGCATCAAGGTTACGGCTGCCGCCGCCGATGCCCCGGAAGTGCCGGAAATCGAGCGGGTCCGGGGCAAGGATCTGGAAAGCCGGCTGTCGATGGCGGCCCTGGCCAGGTCCTGGCAGATGTTACTCAAGGGGCTGCAAGAGGTGCGCCAGGCGCCGTCGCCGATCCAGGCGGCGGAAATGATCCTGGTGCGGCTAGCCCATGCCGCCGAGCTGCCGACCCCGGAAGAAGCCATCCGCGGGATGAGCCAAAGTGGCGTTACGTCGCCTGCTATGTCGGCGCCCGCCGCCCCACCCGCCCCGCCACCCGCTGCCGCGCCGCCGCCGGAGGCGCGGTTGACCAGGGCGGATTCTTCTCCGGTGGTGGTGGCGATGCCTGAACCCGCCGCGGAGGTGGTGGCCGCACCAGAATCGGTCCCTCCGATCCCGGTCGCGTCCAATGATGTCGGCAAACCAGCCTCTGATCCTGCCAAACATCCATTGGTGAAGGCGGTGATGGCGACGTTCCCCGGTTCCAGCATCGAAGAAATCCGTGAGGCTCCCGGTCCCGCTCCCCCGGATACCGAGCAGGACGATGCCGACGCCGAATAAAAAACGGCGGCCCGCAGGTCATTGATGGACTCGGTGAATGTCTTATAGGAAATGCCGCTGAGGGTATGATCCAGGCCCTTGTCAGGGGCCATGGAACGGGCAGTCATGGCGACTCCGGCACATCCCTGCGCAAACAACAGGCTGAACATTAAGATAAGGACTTTCGGTCTATACATGGTGACCTCCTTTACATTAATGTTTTTTCACACAGTACCCGACTTAACGGGATAAACACCTGAAGCGATTCATATTTTGAGATTCTCTATCGA
>JAQBYB010000095.1 GCA_027624235.1 Pseudomonadota bacterium
TTTTCTTCCATCGGTGGCGGAGATCGCCTACGATTGGCTCAAAATTGAAGGTTATCTGGGAAATGTCGGGTAATACAAACCAAAGACAGGAAAGGAGACCAACCATACAAAGAAAGAAAAAGATGCCATCGGCGCCGAGCGAACTGCTTAAGCTGGTGGAAGCATCTCTGGCCGATGACAAGGCCGAAAACGTCGTCGTCATTGACCTGGCCGGCAAGACGGAAATCGCTGATTTCATGGTCATTGCCAACGGCGGATCGTCCCGTCAAGTCAGCGCCATGGCCACCCATCTACAAAAGAAAATGAAGGCCAGCGGGCTCAAAAGGCTCAAGACCGAAGGCATGCCCAATTGTGACTGGGTGTTGATCGACGCCGGTGACGTAATTGTTCATTTGTTCCGTCCCGAAGTGCGCGATTTTTATAACCTGGAAAAAATCTGGACCGGCCCCGCCACCCATACGGCCAGGGAAGACGACGCCGCATCGGGCGCAATGGTTTAGCCTTATGCGTGTGGTCATTGTGGCTGCGGGCAGATGGAAGAAAGGCCCGGAGCGCGACCTGTTCGACCATTACGCTGCGCGCATCACCTTTGCCCTGGAACTCAGGGAAATCGAGGAAAAGAAAAAGCTCAAGCCAGCCGCCTTAAAGGCGCGTGAGGCCGAACTTCTGTTGGCCCAGGTGCCGGACGGGGCCGTCATTGCGGCGTTGCATGAAGGCGGCAAGACCTTATCCAGCACGGCGTTTGCCGCAAAACTGGGAATTTGGCGCGATGAGGCCCGGGATGTGGCGTTCCTGATCGGCGGCGCCGACGGCCTCGATGAAGCGGTCAGGAAACGCGCCGATGTGATTCTGGGCCTCGGCGCCATGACCTGGCCGCACCTGTTGGTGCGCGGCATGCTGGCCGAACAGATTTACCGCGCCCAGTGCATCCTCGCCGGGCACCCGTATCATCGGAATTAACCCCCTGCTAACCACCTTTCGGCTATCGTATTTTTTCGCTGGAACCTTATATTAGTGCCATGCCCGAGTCCGAAACTCAGAACACCGTTCCTCGGCCCGTCGTTCTCTGCATCCTGGACGGATGGGGGGCGCGCGATGAGGGCGACGACAACGCCATTGCGCTCGCCCGAACGCCTAATTGGGACCGGCTGGTGGCGTCATCGCCGTTGGCGCGGCTGCACGCGTCGGAACGTGAAGTCGGCCTGCCCGCCGGGCAAATGGGAAATTCCGAAGTCGGCCACATGAATATCGGCGCCGGGCGCATCGTCATGCAGGACCTGCCCAGGATCGATGCCGCCATCGCCGCCGGCGAAGTGGAAAATATTCCGGGGTTGGTGGACTTTATCGCGGCGTTGAAGGCCAGCGGCGGCACTTGTCATTTAATGGGGCTGTTGTCGCCCGGCGGCGTCCATTCCCATCACGACCATATTATCAGTCTGGCGGCGATCATTACCGGCGAGGGCGTGCCGGTGGCCCTGCATGCGTTCCTGGACGGCCGCGATACGGCGCCGCGAAGCGCCAAGGGCTACATGGCTGAATTGGTGAAGGCGACGGGCTGGGAGGATTGGTCGAAACAATTCCATATCGCCACCGTTTCCGGTCGCTATTACCCGATGGACCGGGACAATCGCTGGGAACGGGTGGAAAAGGGCTGGCGCGCCCTGGTGCTGGCCGAAGGCGACCAGGCGGCGAATCCCAGTATTGCCATCGAAGCCAGTTATGCCCAGGGCGTCACCGACGAATTCATGATGCCGACGGTGATCGGAAGCTATGACGGTATGAAAGACGGCGACGGCCTGTTGATGGCCAATTTCCGCGCCGACCGGGCGCGCGAGATTTTGACGGCCCTGGCCGACCCGGATTTCAACGGCTTCGATCGGCCCCGGCGGCCTGATTTCGCCGCCCGCCTCGGCATGGTTGAATATTCCACGGATTTAAACCGGTACTATGGCGCGATGTTTACGTCCGAACGCCTGGAAAACACATTAGGCCAGGTGGTGTCGGACGCCGGCCTGAGCCAGCTTCGCATCGCCGAGACCGAAAAATATGCGCACGTGACGTTTTTTCTCAACGGTGGGCGCGAAGAAAAATTTCCCGGTGAGGAACGCATTCTGGTGGCATCGCCCAAGGTCGCTACCTATGACCTGAAGCCGGAAATGTCGGCCCATGAAGTGACTGAAAATCTAGTCACGGTCATCGGTGAAGGGCGGTTCGATCTGATCGTCGTCAATTACGCTAACGGCGACATGGTCGGCCATACCGGCATCCTTGCGGCCGCCGTCAAGGCGGCGGAATGTCTCGATGCCTGTCTCGGCCGCCTGGAAGGCGCGGTTCGTGATGTCGGCGGGGTGTTGCTGGTGACCGCCGATCATGGCAATTGTGAGCGCATGATGGATACTGAAAACGATCACCCACACACCGCCCACACCATGAACCCGGTGCCGGTGGTGATGGTCAATCCGCCAGGCGGGGTTACAGGGCTTCGAGATGGCCGGCTTTCGGACGTGGCGCCGACGATCTTGACGCTGTTGGGGCTGCCGCAACCCGAAGAAATGACCGGGCAATCCCTGATTGAGCCTGTGGTGAAGCAATGATGAGGGCCCTTTTCGCAACCGTGATGGTTTTGGTGTTGGCAGGGACGCTTCCGGCCTCGGCGCAATCCACCGACAAAGGCAAAACCGGAAAACGTCTCGAAGAGGTCAAGCGCGCCTTGGGCCAAGGCCAGGAAAACGCCCGAAACCTGAAACTCCAGGCGGACGAACTTGAACGCGACCTGGCCCGCCTGCGCCGCGACATGGTCGCCGCCGCCAATATCATCCAGACGCAGGAGCGTCGGTCGGAGGTATTAAATAATGCGCTGACCGAATTAAAAGCCAAGGAGGACGTCAAGCTCGCCCGCTTGTTGGCGCAGCGAGGTCAGCTTGCCGGTGTCCTGGTCGCCTTGCAGCGGGTCGCACGCTATCCGCCGGAAGCCTTGATGATGCAACCCATCTCCCCCGCCGATACGGTGCGTAGCGCCATTTTGCTTCGCGCCACCGTGCCTGAAATCAAACGCAGCGCCCTCAGGCTCCGCGAAGATCTGGAAAGCCTGGCCATGGCCCGGCGTGAGATAGCGGATAAAAAAGCCCAATTGACCACCGTGACGACCGGTCTGGAGAAGGAACGTACCCGTCTGGCGGTGCTGTTCGGCCAAAAAACCGCCGTTAAATACCGCACCCTGACCGCCCGTAAAGAGGAAACCCGGCGGTTGAAGTCGCTGGCCGGCGAGGCGGAAACCCTACGCGAACTCCTGGAGAAGCTGAACAAGGCCTCTAAACCGCGCCGGATTCTAAAAAAAGCGCCGAAATCAGTCGAATCGATGGCCAAAACCGAGCCATTTATCCCCTTGGAGACGGTTTTAGGGCTTCCCGCCGGATTGACCGGCGCCCCGATCAGTGGCCAGCGGGGCAAGTTGCCGCCGCCGTCTGTCGGTCGCATCATAGGCCGCTTCGGTCAAACATTGAGTACCGGCTTGACCAGCAAGGGATTGAGGCTACAAACACCCCCTGGCGCCCAGGTGGTGGCGCCCTATGAGGGCCGGGTCGTTTACGCTGGAAAATTCAAGGGATATGGGGAACTCTTGATCATCGAACACGGCGAGGGATATCATAGCCTGCTTTCCGGCCTCGCCCGGATCGATAGTACCATGGGTCAATGGGTTGTCGCGGGTGAGCCGGTCGGCGTCATGGGACGCCCCGATAGTCGTAAACCGGTTCTTTACGTAGAACTCAGGCGTGATGGTCAGCCGATCAATCCCCTGCCTTGGCTGGCGGCGCAGAAATAAGGTTAGGTAAATGAAAATCCGTACTGTACTGACAACGCTCACCGTCGCCGTTTTGCTCTCTGCGTTGATGGCGCTCAACCCGGCCGTTGCGGCGGAAACCAAGAAAAACGACGCTGATACCTACCGGTTGTTGAACCTGTTTGGTGATGTGTTTGAGCGTGTGCGGGCGGATTACGTGGAAAAACCCACGGATCAGGAAATGATTGAAGCCGCCATCAGCGGCATGTTGACATCGCTCGACCCCCATTCAAGCTATATGAATGCCAAGTCTTTCAAGGATATGCAGGTTAATACCCGCGGAGAATTCGGCGGCCTCGGCATCCAGGTGACCTTGGAGGCCGGTTACGTCAAGGTGATCTCACCGATTGACGATACCCCTGCCTTCCGCGCCGGAGTCAAGCCCAGCGACCTGATCACCCATCTTGACGGCGAACAGGTCCAGGGCCTAACCCTCAACCAGGCCGTGGACAAGATGCGCGGCAAGGTCGGCAGCGACATCAAACTGACCATTCTGCGCAAAGGCAAAAAGCCTTTCGATGTCAGCATCACCCGGGCGGTGATCAAAATCACCTCGGTGCGCTCCAAGGTCGAGGAAAAGGTCGGCTACGTCAGGATTACGCAATTCAACGAGCAGACGGACGTCGGCCTGAAGAAGGAAATGGCCAAGCTCAAGAAAGAAATCGGCGCCGACATTCAGGGCTACATCCTTGACCTACGCAATAATCCGGGCGGACTTCTTGATCAGGCGGTGGCGGTATCCAATGCCTTTCTGAACAAGGGCGAAATCGTTTCCACCCGGTCCCGCCGGGCCGAGGACACCCAGCGCTTCAATGCCCGGGAGGGGGATCTGGCGGATAATCTGCCGATGGTGGTTTTGGTCAACGGTGGTTCGGCATCGGCGTCGGAAATTGTCGCTGGCGCACTTCAGGACCATCGCCGCGCGGTTATCCTCGGCACCAAGTCTTTTGGCAAGGGCTCGGTGCAGACGATCATGCCGCTTCCCGGACACGGCGCCATGCGGTTGACGACGTCGCGCTATTATACGCCGTCGGGGCGGTCCATCCAGGCCAAGGGCATTGACCCGGATATCCTGGTTGACCAATCTCGTGTCGAGGCGGTTGATGCGCCGAAAAGGCGATTCGAATCGGACCTGCGCAATGCCCTGGATAACGGCGATAACGGGGATTCAAATGAAAAACCCCAAAAACCCGATGCCGCCAAGACCAATGATGCAAAGGGCAAGAACGCCAAACCAGGTGATGCCAACGCGGGAGATGTTAAGGCAGAGGCGCCGCAGGACTATCAGTTGGTCCGTGCGCTTGATCTTCTGCGCGGCGTGGCGCTGTTTGGCGACAGGGCCGTCAAAACGAACTAAGGCGTTTCCCAGGGCGTTCGGCCTTGGTCCGGTATGAAGCACCCCGGGGAGGATAAACGGATAACCATTGGGGTGAGCGTGTGAAGATTCCGAAACTCCCAAAGCTGCCGAAGCTTCCGAAGTTCGCCAAGCTTCCGAAGATTGCCGCGCTTGCAAAAATTCCGGGACTGCAAAAATTATTCAAGAAAAAGGATTCCGACGACGAAGCCGATGATGAATTCGGCTTAGACCCCGAAGTGACTGGGGGCGATTCTCTGCCGGTGGCCGGGGATGCTGACGTCGATTTCCGGGATGATGATTTCGACGAAGAGGAAGATGCCAAAGAACGCCGCAAACCGTTGATGATTGCGGCGGCGGGGGCTTTCGTTCTGCTCACCGGTGTCGCCGGTGGCGCCGGTTGGTGGTATTTCAGCGGTGACGAGGAAGCCTCTAAACCCGCAACGCAGAGCGCCGGAAAATCCAGAGACTCTGCGAAAGGGCCGATGGTTCAAATGGCCTTGCCGCCGAAGCCGGGGGCGGCCAAGCAGCGCGACGCCTTAAACACGTTCTCCGGCGCAACGAATAGGGGATTGTCCCCGCCCCAAGGGAAAGATAAGGGAATAGAGAAGCCAGCGTCAAAGACGACAATATCGGCGGTGGCGGACACCTCTACGGGAAAGAAAAAATCCCTTGCCCGAGTTGCCGGCGACATCGGCGGCCAATTTGGCGGCAAAGCCAACCCCTTGGGCGGGTCCCTGAACGCTATCGGCGGGGCTGTCCAGGACAAAGCCAGCGGAATCGTTCTTCCGGCCGTGACCTCGGTGACGCTGAGAAATCTTCCTGATTACCCATCCGCAAAACCCTTGGGCGCGACCCCCGATGTCCGACTCATCGAGAAAAAAGAGGGCCTGACGGGAACCTTGCCGATCATCGGCAAGGACGGTGAAGCGCCCTGGAAAATATACGCCCGGCCCTATGCGGAGGACGAAGATGCAGGCATGCGGGTTGCCATTGTCATCACGGGGGTGGGACTCAGCCGGGCGGCGTCCATGGCCGCCATCGGCAAGCTGCCGCCACAAGTGACCCTGGCCCTGGACCCCTATGCCACGGACCTCAGCGATTGGCTGGTGCGGGCGCGGCTGGTCGGGCATGAGGTGATGCTGTCGTTGCCGATGGAAAGCGAACGCTTCCCCATCCACGATGCCGGTCCCTACGCGCTGGATACGGGGCTCAATGAACAAGACAACATTAAGCGGCTGGAATTGGTGCTCAGCCAGGTGAGCGGTTATTTCGGCGTTGCCACAACCATGGGGTCGCGGTTCGGCACGTCCGAAGCCCTGCTGACCTCCGTTCTTGGTGCGTTGAAGAAACGCGGCTTGTTTTTCCTGACCACCGGCGTTCAGGGGTCCTTATTGGCGCCCAAGATTGCCAAGAAAATCGATCTGCCCCGGGCCGTCAGCGACCTGACCCTCGATGACGATCCGTCCCGAACCGCTATTGATATCAAATTGCTCCGCCTGGAGAGCATCCTCAAGGAGAGGAAAATCGCCGTCGCCGTTGGTCAGGCCTATCCTGCAACCCTGGAGCGTCTGATCGCCTGGACAAAAAAACTAGAAGAAAAGAAAATCACCCTGGTCCCGCTGTCGGCGTTAGCCAATATGCAGGACAAGCAGGACAAGCCGTGACGGCGAAAATCAGGAGTGGCGATCACCCCTCAAACCGGGCGGACCTTCCCTATCGGCGAGGCGTCGGCGCGATGCTGTTCAACCCCGCCGGCAAGGTATTTGTCGGGCGCCGCTTCGGTGACGTCTTTTCCAATGCCTGGCAAATGCCCCAGGGCGGTATCGACGAGGGCGAAACCGCCGAACAAGCCCTGATGCGGGAATTGGAAGAGGAAACCGGCACCGCCAAGGCTGATATTATCGCCGAGACCAAGGCCTGGTTGACCTATGACTTACCGGAGGATTTAGCCGGGGTATCGTGGAGCGGGCAATACCGAGGGCAGATGCAGAAATGGTTCGGCCTCAGGTTTACCGGGACCGACCCCGACATCGACCTCAATGCCGATAAAAAGCCGGAGTTTTGCGAATGGCGGTGGGTCACCATGGAAGACCTTCCGGGTTTGATCGTGCCTTTTAAACGCCACCTTTACGATGCCATTATTGATGAGTTCCACGACCTTCCTGAACGGATACTCTCCCTGAAATGATGTATATTCTGTTGATCGGGGGCTTTGCCGTCCTGCTTTTGTCTGCGGAAATTTTCGTTCGTGGCGCCGTTGGGCTGGCTAAAATCCTGAGTCTGCCGCCGTTGGTAATCGGCATGACGGTGGTCGCTATCGGCACATCCGCACCGGAACTGGTGGTGACGTTGAATGCATCCTTGTCGGGCTCCCCGGGATTGGCGCTCGGTAACATCATCGGCTCCAACATCGCCAACGTGTTGGTGATTTTGGGCGTCAGTTGCGTGATATCGGCGGTTTCTGGGCCTGAGAACCCGCATCGCCGCGACGGCATCATCCTGATGGCCGGCACCGCCATGTTTGCGTTGTTATGCGTTCAGGGCGTCTTGTCATTTTGGTCCGGCGGCGCCTTGGTCATCGCCTTCCTCGGATTTTTGGTGTCTTCGTACCGCACCGAGACACAAGATGCCGCCGCCGCCGCCGATCATATCCATGAGGTCGAGGGAATTAGCCTGATCGCCGCCCCGACTTGGGCGATCGTCTTAACAGTGCTGGTCGGCATGGCTGGGATCCTTTGGGGGGCGGACCTGCTGGTCGAAGGCGGCGTCGCCATTGCCCGGACCTTTGGTGTTTCCGAGGAAATGATCGGCCTGACGGTGATCGCGCTGGGAACGTCGTTGCCGGAATTGGCGGCCTCGGTGGTTGCCGCCTATCGGGGCCATTCCGACATCGCGGTGGGTAACGTGGTCGGCTCCAACCTGTTTAATATCCTGGGCATTGCAGGGGTGGCTGCGATGGTGGCGCCGTTGCCGGTGTCCGGGAATATCCTTTCCTTCGATCTTTGGGTGATGTTGGCGTCGACGGCGCTGGTGTGGCCGATCCTGACCGGCCGCTGGCATCCCGGGTGGGGCAGTGGGATCGTCTTTCTGGCCCTGTACGGCGCCTATATCGGCTTTAACGGATATTCCGCGGGATTGTTCGGGGGCAGCTGAGGCGGTCTCTTGCATCGGCGTCTGTGATCCATCATTCTCCGGCCATGACAACACCCGATGACCCTCTGAAATCGGTTTTGGTGACCGGCGCGGCGCAACGTATCGGTCGAGCCATCGCCCTTGATCTGGCCAAGTCGGGATGGACCGTGGCCATCCATTTCAATCGTTCCAAGGCGGAAGCGGTGGCGTTGGCCGATGAAATTTTGGCCTTTGGCGGCACGGCGAAGGTGGTTCAGGCGGATTTGGCTGATGAAAAAGGCGCGAGCAAGCTGGTTCAACAGGTCTGTGACGCCATCGGCCCGTTGAGCGGTCTGATTAACAACGCCTCGGTTTTTGAGAAAGATACCCCGCAAACGGCGACCAAGGATTCCTGGGAGTCGCACATGCAGGTCAATGTGCGGGCGCCCTTTCAATTAACCCAGGCATTCGCCAAACAGCTCCCCGATAAGACCGATGGCAACGTCATTAATCTGATCGATCAGCGGGTTTGGAACGTCACCCCGTTTTTTACCTCCTATACGGTCTCCAAGGTTGCGCTTTGGGGGCTGACGCAGAACCTTGCCCTGGCGCTGGCGCCGTCGATCCGCGTAAACGCAATCGGCCCCGGCCCAACGCTTGCCAGTATTCACCAAACGGAAGAGCAGTTCGAACGCCAATGGTCGGCACAGCCGCTATCCCGGCCGGTGAAGCCGGAAGAAATTTGCCGCGCCATTCAATTCCTTCTTGACGCCCCATCCATTACTGGGCAAATGATCGTCCTTGACGGTGGTCAGCATCTTGGCTGGGCGCCGGGGTCTCTTGATCCGGGGTTTATGGAATAGAACGATGTCGGCAAGCCCAATAAAACTGGTCGAATTTCCGAAGATCGCCAATGCGGGACGTTCCATTCGTCATGTATTCATCCGCGATCTGGTCCTGGCGTGCTCCATCGGTATCCACCAACATGAGAAGGCAGCCAATCAAAGGGTGCGGATTAACCTGGATTTGGCGGTCGACGAAAGCGGCCAGCAGATCAACGACGATATCAAAAATGTCATTTGTTATGAACAGTTGGCCAAGGGTGCGGAAGACATCGTCCGCCACGGCCATGTCAATCTGGTCGAAACGCTGGCTGAAAATATTGCCACCATGTGTCTCACCGATATGCGTGTCCGCTCGGCTCGGGTGCGGGTAGAGAAATTAGACATACTCGAAGGCGCCGAAAGTGTCGGAATCGAAATCGAAAGATTTAATTCGGAAGTATAGAATCGCACTTTCAAGAAATCCGTGGAGTGAATGCAGGATAGCGATTTACCGATACCTAATGATGGGTTGTGCACAGGGCAGTTGATTGTGTTTGTATGTGTCCGCAATATTACAAGCATCTATATCAATCGATCCATCCTCCCTCATAATTTGGTTCCATTAGTAAAATCAAATAGTTACATGATTGCCTATAATTTGGGCAAAACGGGAAAAATGTCATTATTTTAAGGGCCTGCGCTTTGGAGGTCGGCTTTTCAACAACCTTATCCACAGGTTTCGTGTAATTGCTCACCCTGGGTGTTCCGGAAGGATCTGCGGGTGGTGTTTTTCGCTAACTTGGCATCCAGA
>JAQBYB010000096.1 GCA_027624235.1 Pseudomonadota bacterium
CCCTGCCGGTGATCCGGCGCACCAGCCAAAGGCGTAGAACCGGATCATCGGCGACTTGGCAGGCTTTGCGGAGGAAGGAATGAATCATGATAAGGGTGCGTGGTGGCTGGCCCCTCGGCGGGGTGCGGGTTATTCTATGGAATGACCATGAGTGAAAACAAAAAGGATATCCAGGCGTTTTGGGGCGCGCTGTACGACTCGCTTTACGGCGATGGCGATAAAGACATTACCCGCGATGAGTTGCTGGAAGGGCTTGATGCTCTAGAAGACATGTTCCGGCTGCGCCGTCATATGGCGGTGGTCGAAATGCCGCTTGCCGACATCAGGGGCAAACGCGTGCTTGAGATCGGCCCCGGCGCCGGCGGCCATTCCGCCTTGTTTGCGCGCCATGGAGCCATCGTTACCGCCGTCGACCTCACCAAAGTACGCGCCGATGCGACGGCGGCGAAATTTAAAATCCTTGGCGCCGTCGATTGCGTCGCCATGCAAGGGGACGCGGAAAATCTATCCTTTGACAACGACTCCTTCGACATCGTTTATTCGAACGGCGTTCTGCATCACACGGCGTCGACGGAAACCGCCATGGACGAGGTATTTCGCGTGCTCAGGCCCGGTGGCTGCGCCGTTATCATGCTGTATTGCAAAAGTTCTTGGCATTACTGGATCAACATGTGGATGTGCGGCGGCCTATTGAAAGGCAAGGCCTTCGGCGACAAAAATTGGCTCGGCCGGGCCACCGAATGGGGCGGCAAGGATGCGCAAACGGTCGAAAACCCGATCACCCGGTGTTACACCCGTGGTGGCATAAAAAAATTATTCGCATGCTTCGAAAACCTGAGCCTGCGCAAGGGCGAATTCTATTTCTATCTGATCCCGAAGCTGGGGCGCCTTTACCGCCGTTGGCAGATCAAGCATTACGGCACCCATCCCGGCGGCTATCTGGTCTACGGCGAGCCTTGGCCGATGCAATCGCCACTGGAACGCTGGCTTGGCGGTGTCATGGGGTTTGCCTGGTTCATTTCGGCAACCAAGCCTGAAAAAGACGCTTAATAACCGGTCGGAAAGACGCCCTTTTCCGGAACCCGATTTTTGTCGAGCCCGTCGATGGCGGCCCGGCCCATGGCCAGGATAGCTTCCTCGGCGCTGCCGCCCAGGTGCGGGGTGACGATGACATTGGCTAGCTGCAAAAGTTTGCGGTCGTCGGGCGGCTCGGCGGCGAACACATCCAGCGCGGCGCCACCCAGGCGGCCTTCCTTCAGCGCCGCTTTCAGCGCCGCCTCGTCCATCAGCCCGCCACGCGCCGCGTTGATCAGAATGGCGTCCGGCTTCATCAACGCCAGCTGTTTGGCGGTGATCATATTCCGCGTCGTATCGTCCAGGGGCAGATGCAAAGTGACGACGTCGGAAGCCATTAAAAGTTTTTTCAGACCAACCGGTTCGATGCCATGTTCGGTGTAAAATTCAGGGAAATCGAGAATGTCATGGGCCAGTACCCTGCAGCCAAAGGCCCGCAGCAGGATGGCCAGATCCTTGCCGACGTGGCCGCAGCCGATAATGCCGACGGTACGATCTGATAGTTGCCGGCCGACATGCTGACGCCAGACGCCGTTCTGGACTTGGGCGGAGGCTTCAGGGGTATGGCGCAGAAGCTGAACGGCGAAGGCAATGACCAACTCGGAGACCGAGCGCTTGTTGGTGCCGCCGGTCCAGCCCAGTCTGACCCCGGCTGCGGCCATTGCGTCGAGGTCGATCATGTCGAAGCCGACGCCGTACTTTGAAAATACCGTCAGTTCCGGCAGGGCCTTGAAGACATCGGCGTCGAGGACTTCCAGCGCCGTGATCGCCTTGTCATGGCCCTTGAGGAAGGCGACCAGGTCGTTGCCCGCCAGTTTCAGTCCGTCGTCGTTGAAAGTGGCATCGGGGTAGCGGTCCAGCAATTCCCGGTGCAGCACCGGGTGGAGGGAAAAGGAACGCGAGGTGACGGCGACGCGGGTCATGAGGCGACCACTGGTTTGTAAATATCGTTGAGCGCCTGGGCCAAGTCGTCGAAGTGATCGATCAGGGCATCGGCGCCGATGTCTTCCAGAGGCACATGGGCGTAGCCGAAGGTGACGCAGACGGACCGCATCCCGGCATTAATAGCGGCCTGGATGTCGGTTTCGCTGTCGCCGACCATGACCGCCGCCTCGGGCGCCACGCCCAATTGTTCGGCGCACAGCAAAACGTGGCGTCCGTCCGGTTTTTTATGGGGGACGGCGTCGCCACAGGAAACGACATCAAAAAATCCGCCCAGGCCCAAGGCGCTCAGGACGGGTGGCGTCGTCGCCGTCGGTTTGTTGGTGCAGATGGCCAACTTGACGCCGGTGGCCTTGAAGCCTTTCAGCGCTTCGATGACGCCGGGAAAGACGGTTGTATGATCGGCTGGGTGTTCGGCGTAGGTAAAGAGAAAGGCCGCCAGGGTGCGGTCGATGTCTTCGGCGGTGCCCGCCTCGCCGGTCAGCGCCAGCGCCTTTTCCACCAGCACCCGACCGCCCCAGCCGACCATATCCTTGGCTTCCGCAACGCTTAACCGCCGCCGCCCGCCGGCTTCCAGGACCCGGTTGATGGACGCGCAGACGTCCGGGGCCGAATCGATCAGCGTGCCGTCGAGGTCAAAAATCAATGCTTGGTAAGAGATTGTCACTTAGAGTCCATTTCCAGAAGGGCCAGTCGGTGCCAGATCACGCGTCCATCGCCGTGGCGGTAATGCCAGAAAGGCGGGGTCTTGTCATAATACCACTGACTCCACGGGCAGATTGTATTGTGAAGAACGCTATCGCCGTCACGCCATGGATAGTCGTTGAAGCGCAATTTCGTCCCGTCGCTCAATTTCTTATGAAGCTTATTGCAGCAATAAAAAGCCGTCTGCTGGGCCTTATTGCCACGCAGCAGGTTAAAATAATTTTTGATCACCGGCGGTTCCATTTCCTGCATGGAAACGACGTTGATAGCCAAGCCGATGGCGGCCTCGCAAATCGATTCAAAATCATCGGCGCGGACCCCGATCATCCGGATGCTGTCATCGGCCAGCGCGGCGCACATTTCCTCGCCGTTTGAAACGAGGGCGAAGCGGATGCCGGGTAAGGCTTGGCGGATATAGGCCATGTCCAGAATCAACGGCTTGGTCAGGTTGACAACGATGGCGCGACGATGTGGCGCGTACAACAGCAACAACGAGGACATGACGCCATAGCCGTCGCCGATGACAAGATTGCAGTCGTCCGAGCCCAGATCCAGGTATTTGCGAATCAGCGCCAGGGTAAAGCATTGGCGCTGATTGTCATTGGTGAACTGGCGGTTCTGGCGTTTCGCGATCAGGCGTCCCAGACGGAGGCAATCGGCGCGGTCCGGATACGGGGCCAGACGGTGGAACGGAAACTGCAAAACGGCATGGGCGAGGGTATTGAACGCGGACACCTTTGCCGCAACATTACCGAGCGCCGCCCGGCCGGAAACGCTGCCGTCGGCGGCGACCAAGAAATTTCCCAGCTCTTCCTGCCAATAGACAGATCGGCCCTGTTCCGCCTCGTCGGCGCGGGCGGCGAGGAACTCCAGGGCGTTCTGGCCGGTGAGCAACGTCAGTACCGGCCCCACAGGGCATCGTCCCGGATCACCGCTTCCACACGAACTGCGTCTTCGGGGCTGTCGACGGATAAATAGGTGCAGTCCGGCGCCGGGGCGATGCGTTGACGCCGACCGTTGTCATAGATGCGGTTAGAATCACACGCCTCGGCGATCTCAAGCGGGCTTTCCGGCATGTTGGTGAACCATTTCAGGAAATGCCAGCGGAACCCGAAAATACCGCCGACCCTGAGCGCGCCGGTGGCCGGCGGGAAGGTTTTGGCGTAGGGGATCGGGGCGCGCGAGGTAAACATCACGTCGCCGTTGCGGTCATGGACCAGCTTGACCATGTCCGGGTTTAAAAACGTTGTTTCGTCGAGGATCGGCACCGCCAGTAAGGTGCCTTCGACGTCCGCGTCGTCGTCGAAGGGTTTGATGACGGCTTCGATCATGTCCGGGCCCAGCAACGGCTCGTCGCCCTGGACGCAGACCACGATATCGTCATCGGCCACCGCTTGGCCGCAAAGCTCGGCGGCCTCGGCAACCCGGTCGAGGGCGCGGGTGTGGCTGTCGGAGGTCATCAGGACGGGATATCCCTTGCCCTCGGCCCAGGCGCGAATTTCGTCGTCGCAGGTGCAGATATATAGGCCGTCCCAACGGTCATACAGGCGCGCCCGAAGATAACAGTGCTCCAACAGGGGCCGCCCGGCGATCTCATGCAACGGCTTGCCGGGAAAACGGCTGGCGGCCATGCGGGCGGGAACGAAGCCGAGAATTTTGGATGTCGATGTCATGTCGGTTGTTCAGTTGCCTATGTTCTGCTGGCGTAGCCAGTCGGCGGCGGCTTGGGCAGCAATCTTGTGGCCGAGGGCCGACCAGTGACCATCGTGGGCAAAATGGGTCGGCTGAAAGCCAGCTTTGAGGAATTGCTTGATCGGATCAATGACGACAATGCCACGGGCGGAAAGCTCGCGCACCATTTCCAGGCGGATTTTTTGAAAGGCCGGGTCCCGGTCGCGGATTTCAAAGCGCGCCGGGGCAACCAGGACCGCGAACGGGATATGCGCCGGAAGTTGGCCTTTTAAATTGGCAAGCTCCTCGGCCGTTCGGCTAATAACCTTGTCAAATCCGGCCTTGGTATTTGCCGGTCTGTAGGTGTGGCCTCTGGCGACTAGCCCGACATTTATAAGCGCCTCGTTTATGAAGCCCACTCGTTTGAGGCTGACAGCGAAGAAGTTGTACAAGGCTGATTTTTGCATCAGAAAGACCTTCATGCCTTGAAGGCTGGTAAAGTTGATGCTTGCCTCGGGTTGGACCATGCTGGGGAGGCTTTTGGCCGCGTCCGCCCGGCAGTCGTAATCGCCGATATCGTTTTCCAGTATCAACCCGATGATCACGGCACGTGGGTTGGCGCGGGTGAGGGTTCTGGCAAGCAGGGCCTGATATCCACAAACATCTGTTCCTGGGCTGGCCACATTATAGGTAGAAAACTTGAGCAGGGTTGCGGCGACGGACGAGTACATTTCGTTTTGCTCAACGCCCCACCCGAACGCCATGGAATCGCCGACAAACCAGACCCGGCCTTCGGCCTTGTCGATGGGGTCCGGGTTGCGAAAGCCAAAATCGTTGATCCGTAGACGGACACGGAAGTCCCCATTATTTTGCGAAAAATACCCGTCAAACCCCGGGCGGCCGGTGGCCACCAGACCGTGGTCCGGGACATGGACGACGCGCATGAAGCGGCCGTTGTAGAATTCCTGCCAATGGGGCATGGCGACGCGGAGAACGCCCTCGGCGGCAAAACCCAATAGGACGAATCCTAGAGCAATGGCTGCGGCCATTCCCAACAGTGTCGGGCGTCCATTTGTCAGGTCGTTCATAGTGTCAGCGCCTTTTCTGCCCAATGACGTCGAACAACGCCCCTTCGCGGGCGATGGTGCCAAGCCAAGACAGTTGCGTCACCGCCCGCTGATAGGCATTGCCGGGCCCGGTCGACCGGAACAGGTCTTCGGCGTCCTCGCCATCGGTGCCGAGAATGGCCGGTGAACAGTTCAAGTATTCGATATCATTTTCATTGAACCATGTCTGCACCTCGCCGATGGAATGCCAGGTTTCATGGGGATTGTAATACTGATCCTTGATCCAGATTTCCGCCTTGCGGGCGTCCTTGATGTGGTTGCGCACCACGTAATCGATATTGCCGCCGGTGACGCCGATGATTTTGGCCCGAAGCCACGTGGGAATGCGGGCGTAACGGTTGTAGAGCCCGACCATGATAATGCCGCCCGGCTTAACCTTGCGGGTGATGGCGGCGAAGGCGCGCCTGGCATCGAACGTGTGATGAAGGACGCCGTGGGAAATGACGACGTCAAAAGAGGCATCTTTGACGGCCATATCAAAAATATTCATTTGCGCGAACCCGCTACGCGCCAGCCCGTTGCGCAATTTATGTTCGGCGGCCAGCTTCAAACTACCGAGCGACATGTCGATGCCGAGTACATGGTTGTTGTTGAGTTGCAGAAAATGGGACAACTGCCCGGTACCGCAACCGCATTCCAGAACCGTCTTGTTATAGCCGATGGCCTTCAGCAGGTTAGCGGAGAAGGTATTCTCGCTGCCCTTGGACACTAGTTCGCCGAATTCCTCCAATCCCTCGTAGTTGGGAAAGGGGTGTTCTTCGTAAAAGGATTTCACCCGCGCGGTGATTTCTTCGCCTTCGCCCTCGGGCGGTGAATACAACGACGGCACACCGCCGATAAGGGGGAAGGTCTCCCCCGTGTCCGGGCAAAGGAAACCATTGTCGACCAGCTCCAGCCCCTGATCATCGCTGCCGCCCGGGGCCTTCAAACACGCCAGTATACGGTCCGAGACCATCGGCGGGGGGGCAGAGGATATGGATTTTCCGCTGGTCATTGTTGTTCCTTCAGCAGGACGTAATTTCCGAGCACCAAAACGTCCATCTCGGTCGCCATGAAGCATTTATAGGCGTCTTCGGGCGAGCATACGATGGGCTCGTCACGGACGTTGAAGCTGGTATTGACCAAAACGCCGCGCCCGGTTTCCTTTTTGAAACAGCTCAGCAGCCGGTGGAATCTGGGGATGGTTTCTATGTGCACGGTCTGCACCCGTGCCGAATTATCGACATGTGTAATCGCCGGAATGTCGCTACGCACGACGCCTCGTTTATCAAAGCCCGTTCTCGCCTGATCTTTCGGGCTGAGGTTGATAAGTTTGTCTTGGGTTACGTCCGAGACCAGCAGCATATATGGGCTGGCGATATCCAGATCAAAATATTCTCGGACGTCCTCAAACAGCACTGCCGGGGCAAAGGGACGGAAGCTTTCGCGGTATTTGATTTTAAGATTGAGCGTATGTTGCATCGCCGCTGAATGGGGGTCGCCAAGGATTGACCTGTTCCCGAGCGATCGGGGCCCAAATTCCATGCGCCCCTGAAACCATCCGACGATGTTTTCCTGGGCCAGTTTACCGGCAACAAAGGGGAACAGGCCATCGTCGCCCATTTCCTCGTAAGAGGCACCGAAAGATTCCAGGGTTTTGCGTATTTCACCGTCGCTGTATTCCGGCCCCAGATAGGTACCAAACATGGCATCCGTTCCGTTTGCACGGGGCAGGCGGTTGTCCCCGCCCTCAGAATTTCCCTTGGTATTGGCGATGGTGAGCGCGACACCCAAGGCCGACCCGGCGTCACCGGCAGCGGGTTGAATCCAGATATTGTCGAACGGGCCTTCGCGCAGGATGCGACCGTTGGCAACGCAGTTGAGCGCCACGCCGCCGGCCATGCACAAGTTTTTTTCGCCTGTTTTATCATGCAGGTGGCGGACCAGCGCTAACACGGCGTCCTCCAGAACCTCTTGTACGGACCGCGCCAGGTCCATGTGCCTTTGTGTCGGCGGCTCCGCCGGGTCGCGCCGGGGACCGCCGAAAAGATCCGCAAACCGGTCGTTGGTCATGGTCAGGCCGGTGCAGTAGTTGAAATAGTCCATGTTCAAATGGAACGAGCCGTCGTCGCGGAGGTCGATCAGATGTTCGCGGATCAGGTCTGTGTGTTTGGGCTCGCCGTAGGGTGCTAGACCCATGACCTTGTATTCGCCGTCGTTGACCTTGAACCCGAGATAATAGGTGAACGCCGAATACAGCATGCCGAGCGAGTGGGGGAAGCGGATTTCATCGGTCAGCGTCAGGTCACGACCACGGCCGACGCCGTAAGATGTCGTCGCCCATTCGCCGACCCCGTCCATGACCAGAACGGCGGCGCGATCGAAAGGCGATGGGTAATAGGCGCTGGCGGCGTGGGAATGGTGATGGAATCCGAACAGAACCTTATCCGGGTCCGGCGTGCCGCGCTGCAGGCCATTGAGTCCGGTGAGGATCAGATTTTTTTGCAGGACCTTTTCCTTGATCCACACCGGGATCGCCTCGACGAAGGAATCCAGCCCCCAGGGCGCGAAGGAAAGATAGGTTTCCAGCAATCGGTCGAAGGTCAGCAGCGGCTTGTCGTAGAACCCCACATGATCGACCTGGTCCAGGGAAACGCCGGCGGCGTCGAGGCAATAGGCCGCCGCGTCCGCCGGGAATGCGGAATCGTTTTTCTTGCGGGAAAACCGTTCCTGCTGGGCGGCGGCGACGATAACGCCATCGCGGACGATGGCCGCGGCGCTGTCGTGGTAGAAGGCGGAAAGGCCGAGAACGATCATGAATAGGCCGGGATTTGGTTAGAAAATCGCATAAATGAAAGGCGCGATGGCCGTGCTTTGGGCTGCGATCAACAACCCGCCCAATGCAATCAGGCCGAGGATAATCGGCGCCATCCAGAATTTTTTGTAGACGCGCATGAATTTTACAAATTGGCCGATAAGGGAAAGCATTATTCTGTATTTTCCCTTGGAATCTAAAACATATCGTGGAGTGTTGTCTCGTCGGTATGGCGCGTGACTGGCTGCCAATAGGATGCGGCCTTTGGGACGGGCGCGCGCCTCATGGCATCACGACCGAACAGCCGCATAATCAGGCCGAACGGGAAAATAACAAGATAGAAAAAGGCCGCAAGAAGCGTGAAATTAACGACCCGGTGAATGCGCCCGGTCACCACGCCCCACAGCCGGTTAAGGGGCATCAACAGACCCGGCACAAACAATGCCAAGGCCAGGAACGCAACAGAACAAACGATTGCCCAACGCAAGACAACATCGAAGCCATACCATCCGACGATGGTGAAAATGGCGAAAATAGAAGCAAAAATCAGGCCGAATTTACGGTCGCTCAATTTGGGTTGGGTCATCGAGAAGGTTTATTTCTCTTTACTGCGGCTCTAAGCACCGGGCGTCTCGTCGTTCAGACCCCTCGTCACTGAGACCCCACTTTATCTTCCAATCCTCATCGGCGCAATAAATTCGGTAGACCAGTTGCATGGTGTTCAGCGCGTCGTTGGACGACCCGTTCTGGATAGGTATGTCTTTTAGCACCGCATCGGCGAATTCAGCAACCTCGTCGGCCCAGGACAGATCCTGATCGTAGTGGCGCGTTTCCTCCTCGGGGTCGCCCCTATCGTCGCCGGTGGTTCTGGCAATGGTAAGCGTCTCGTCCCCGTAGCTTTTCGAGCCGGACAGGATGCCGGCCAACGTCAGCGCCCCTTTGGTCAGCGTGATTTCCAACCCGAAGCGGTGGCGCCATTGGCTGGCCGAAGAATGCAGCATCGCCACCTTGCCGTCATCGGTGCGCATCAGGGCATAGGCGTTATCCTCGACGTCGTGGTTCCAGACGCTGTTGGAAATGAAACTATGAACTTCGCTAAACTCGCCGGCGAACAGGCGCAACAGATCAACCATGTGGATGCCTTGGTCCAACAGAACGCCGCCACCGGCAAGCACCCGCTGCGTGCGCCACGACGTCTGATTGAAGGTGATCAACTGCGACTTACCATAAACGCCGCGCAGGTTGATAACCTCGCCCAATTCGCCGGACTTTAGAAATTTCAGGGCGTCGCGAATAGAATCGTGATAGCGGTGGTTAAACCCGTATTTCAGTTTCAGGTCGGGGTGTTTTTTCTCAGCCGCGATGACGCGGGCGATGTCGGCGATGTCCCGGCCCGGCGGTTTTTCGCAAAACACATGCATGCCGCGTTCAAGGCCGCTGATCGTGGCGTCGGCGTTGATGTCGTTGGACAGGCTGACAAACAAGACATCCAGGTCTTCGCTCAATAGCTTTTTATAGTCGTC
>JAQBYB010000016.1 GCA_027624235.1 Pseudomonadota bacterium
GTTCTTCAGAAACGCCTTGGCGGCAGGATCATCACCGAGACCAAGGAAGGTGTCGCGGATTGCCTTCTTGATCGGTTCGCAAAGCTCGCTGCGATAGACGAACGGATCTTGCGGAATTGGCGCCGACTTCCAGAGGATATTAACGTCTTCCAGTTTTGCTTCTTTTTTATTGACCACGTTATCGAACCGGTGCGTGGCGACGAACGCGGCGTCGACCTTGCCGCTGAGGACCGCGACGGTCGAATTTTCATGGCTGCCGGAATAGATCACCTTGCCGAAAAACTTATCGATGTCCATGCCGATCTTTTTGCCAAACACAACCCGCGGCATCAGGTTCCCGGACGTGCTGCCCGGATCGGCAAGCGCCAACGTCGCTCCCTTCAGCGACTCGATGGTGGTGAACTTCGTTCCGGCTTTCGTGATCAACGCCGCGCGGTAGCCTGGTCCCTCTTCCTGCATGTGGCCTTTGCGCTTGGCGTAGGTCGCGAAGACTTTGATGTTCTTGTCCTTTTCGCTGCCGATCACGTAAGAGTACGGCCCGAGCACGGCGACATGGATGAATTTGCTCAACATGCCTTCGACGACGGAGGCATAGGATGTCGGCATGAAGAATTGAATCTTTTTGCCGGTCAATTTCTTCATTCGGTCGGTGACCGGTTTGTAGAGCTGGAGCTCGGCGACGGATTCCTCGGTCGGGACGATGGCGAAGGTCAGCGCTTCAGGATTTTGGCATTCGGCGGCCTGAGCCTGGACGCCAACAACGCCGACAGCGGCGGCCAACGCCACCACGCCGGCGGCGCGCCGGATCGGTGAGCTAAAGTAGGTCTTGGATTCCTTGGTGGTCTTCATCGGATGTCTCCCATTGTAAAAATTATGCACTGGCTGCGTGGAGTATCAGAGAATTGTTGACAATATACCGTCATCGTTTTAGAGAACAAGAAGAAAAGAGGGCGTCGTCCATGTTAGCCAAGTCGTCCGCCCGCAACCCTGCGGCGAAGAAAGCCATTGAGATTCTGCGCGAACATTCACTGTCGTCTTTGGCGCAGCAGGAATTGGAGCGTCGCATCATGTCCGGCGAAATAGCCGGCGGCGCCAAACTCAATGAAACGGCGATTGCCGGGGCCTTGGGGGTTTCGCGCGGCCCCGTGCGCGAGGCGTTTCGGGCGCTCAGTCAGGCCGGACTTGTCCGCGTGGAGAAGAACCGCGGCGTCTTTGTCCGCGAGGTTTCGCTTGGGGAAGCCGATGAGTTTTACGAAGTCCGGGCTGCGCTTGAGGGGCTGATCGGCAGACTGGCGGCGCGGCGCATTACCGAGAACGAGGTCGGCCGCCTTCGCGACATCGTCAAGCGCATGCACGGGATTAAGGTCGGCACGAATTCAAATGTCGGCAATTACTTCGCCTTGAACGTCGAGTTTCATGACTTGCTCGCCAGGGCCGCCCGTAATGGCGCGCTGCTGGCCAATTACCGCGGCACAGTTGCGCAACTCGATCTCTATCGCCGCGCCGCCATCACGCAAAGCCTTGAGAACGTCCCAATCTCGACCCGAGAGCATGAAGCCATCACAGAGGCAGTCGCCGCCCGCGACGAGGCGCGGGCTGAGGCGCTTCTCACGGAACACGTGCTCCTAAGCTGCTCGCGCCTCCATACGGTGCTTGACCACAATGCTGCCGCGAGATAAAGCCCGCCGCCCAAATCTGCCGACGCCTCCAATTCGCCTTTAATTTTCGAATTCAACCGGAACGTCCAGGGAAAATGAAAACCGCAAAGCCCAACGTCATCGTGAACGACATCGTCTATCGCTGGCCCATCCGACCTGTCGTGGTCGTGTGCATCGACGGCGGCGATCCCTCTTATCTGCGTCAGTTTCTGGCCGAGGGCATCATTCCGAATATCGCCCGTTTCGCGCGTGACGGGTTTGCCGTTGTCGCCGACGGTTCGATGCCGTCGTTCACCTGCCCGAACAACATGTCGATCATCACCGGCACGCCGACGTCGCGACACGGTATCTCGGGAAACTTTTACCTCGACACCAAGACCTGGAAACCGGTGGTGATGACGGGACCTGAGCTTCTGCGCGCCGACAGCATTATCACCAAGTTTGCCGATGCTGGCGCCAAGGTCGTCTCGATCACCGCCAAGGACAAACTGCGCAAACAGCTCGCCAAGGGACTCGATTGCGCCAAGGGGCACATTTCCTTCAGCACGGAATTCGTCGAGCGTTGCACGCTCGCCGAGAACGGAATCGAAAACGCGCTCGAATGGCTGGGCATGGAAAAGCCCGGCATGTATTCGATGGAGCTCTCGCTTTTCGTGCTCGAGGCCGGTATCAAGCTTCTGCGCGAGAGGCAGCCCGATCTCCTCTATCTTTCGCTCACCGACTGGGTCCAGCATAAATGGGCCCCGACCGAGGATGGCGCGCGCACCTTCTACAAAAAGCTCGACGACTGCATCGGCCGCCTCGATGCGCTGGACGCCACCGTCGCGCTGACCGCCGACCACGGCATGAACGACAAGAGCAATGCGGCCGGCGAGCCAAACGTCATCTGGCTTCAGGACATCCTCGACGCCAAATTCGGCAAGGACGAAGCCGTCGTCATCTGCCCGATCACGGACGCCTTCGTCGCCCACCATGGCGCGCTGGGCGGCTTTGTCCGCGTCTGGTCGCGGGGCAAGATCGACGCCCGCCAGATTATCGACCACATCGCGGGCGTGGACGGCATCGAACTTGCGCTCGATCGCGAAACCGCGTGCCGCATGTTCGACATGCCGCCCGACCGCGAGGGAGATGTGGCGGTTGTTGCGCGCCACGACGTCTGCATCGGCGCATCCGCGAAGGCCCACGACCTTTCGGGCCTGAAGGGACACCGGCTTCGCACCCACGGCGGCGTTTCGGAAACAAAAGTTCCCTTTATCGTCAACCGGCGGCTCAATGATGCGTATCGTGCCAAGGTGGCGGGCGAAACGTTGAAGAGCTATCAAATCTTCGACTTCGCCATCAACGGCACGCTCTAGGGGGAACGTCCATGAAACCCGCCGAAGGACTCATCGCGGTCTACGACAAGCCCAACGCGCCGTTCCAACTGCGCAGCTTTCCGCTGCGCGACCCGAAACCCGGCGAGGTCTTGGTGCGCATCAGCATGTGCACCATCTGCCGCAGCGATATCCACAGCTATCTCGGCCATCGGCCGAACCCGACGCCGGGCGTTCTCGGCCACGAAATCATCGGAACCATCGTCTCGTTGGGGGCAGGCGTCACCAAAGACATGCGCGGCGACCCGCTTCGCCTCGGCGACCGCATCACCTGGAGCGAATATTTCATTCCGGGCAACGACTACTTCACCGAAGTTCTCGACCTGCCGCAAAAAAGCGTGGGCGTCGACAAATACGGCCACATGGCGGTCACGACCGAGCCCCACCATCACGGCGGGTTCGGGCAGTATTGCTATGTCCTGCCGCGGTCGTGGATTCTGCGCCTGCCCGACGAGTTGAGCGACGAGGAGGCCACGCCGGTCAATTGTGGCGTCGCTACGGTCGTCTGCGTCACGGAAAAGGCCGAGATCGGCATGGGGGACGCGGTCGTCGTGCAGGGGCTTGGTCTTCTGGGTCTTTATGCCGCTGCGCTGGCCAAGGCGCGCGGGGCACGCCTCGTCATTGGCCTCGACACGGTCGCCGCCCGCCGCGACCTCGGCTTGAAATTCGGATGCGATAAGGTGTTCGACCCAGCCGCGATGCCGGAGGCCGAATTGGTCAAGACCATCCGCACGCTGTGCAGGCCCGAGGGCGCTGACGCGGTGATCGAGGTCTGCGGTTACCCCGAGGTCATTCCGGCTGGCATTCAGATGCTGCGCACCGGCGGGCGCTATGTGCTTGGCGGCGTCGTCAATCCGGACTCGTTCGTCCGCATCGATGTCAACCTGATCCTGCGCAAGCTGATCACCCTGCGGGGAGTGCATAACTATCACCCCCGCCACCTCATTGAAGCGCTGGATTTTGTGATGGTCAATCGCAACCGTTTTCCGTTCAAGGATCTGGTCGACGGCAAATACCGCCTCGAACAGGTCGGGCAGGCCATGAAGGACGCCGAGGAGAGAAAAGTCCTGAGGGCGGCCATTGTTCCTTGAATTCAAGGCCAATCGCTAAAATCTCTCAGTAGAGAAAAAAGGAAATCGTCCATGTCTAAGCCGTGCAGTGCGTGGAATCGGGGCGCGTCAGCGCCATCATCCTGGCCATTATCGCCAGCGTGATCGTCGCCGATCTGGGTTCGGCCTGGGCGCGCGAACATGTGGCGAAAATAGCGGCCTGACCGGCCGGATATTACAGAGAGAAAGGAATCAAACATGAAAGCGCAGACATCGGTCGTTGACCAACCGCAACGCGAAGCCATGAGGATCGCCGGCGATCGCGTCCATAGCGACCGGGTGATCGAGATCCGCTATCCCTGGACCAACGAGGTGGTGGCGACGGTGCCGAAGGCAAGCGTCGAGGACGTGCGGCGCGCCTTCCGCATCGCCCATGAATATAAACCGAAGCTGACGCGACATGAACGCTACAAGATCTTGATGAAGGCCGGCGACATCATCGCCGCCCGCAAAGAGAAGCTCGCGCGCATGCTCACGCTCGAATCGGGCCTTTGCATCAAGGATGCTCTGTATGAGGTCGGTCGGGCCTCGGACGTGTTGCTGTTCTCGGCGCAGCAGGCCCTGGTCGACGACGGCCAGAGTTTTTCCTGCGATCTCACCCATCACGGCAAAAGCCGGCGCGTGTACACTATGCGCGAACCGATGCTGGGCGTCATTTCGGCGATCACGCCGTTCAACCATCCGCTCAACCAGGTGATCCACAAGGTCGCCCCGTCGGTGGCTACCAACAACCGCATGGTGCTGAAGCCCACCGAAAAAACGCCGCTGGCCGCGCTGGCCCTGGCCGACATTCTTTACGAAGCCGGACTGCCGCCGCAAATGCTGTCCGTTATTACCGGCGATCCGCGCGAGATCGCCGACGAAATGCTGACCAACCCGATGGTTGATATCGTCACCTTCACCGGCGGCGTTCCCATTGGGAAATACATCGCCGCCAAGGCCGCTTACAAACGCCAGATCCTGGAGCTGGGCGGCAACGACCCGCTTGTCGTCATGGACGACGCCGACGTCGTGAAAGCGGCCGATCTGGCGGCCAATGGGTCCTACAAGAACTCCGGCCAGCGCTGCACCGCGGTCAAGCGCATCTTGGTCCACGAAAAGGTGGCCGCCGACTTTACCGAGGCACTTTTGGCTAAAACCAAGGCCTGGACCTATGGCGACCCACTGGACCCCAAGGTCGACATGGGCACGGTCATCGACGAGACCGCGGCGAAACTTTTCGAGCGGCGTGTCAACGATGCGACGGCCCAGGGCGCCCGGCTTTTGTGCGGAAATATCCGAAACGGGGCGTCCTATTCGCCGACGCTGATCGACCGGGTGAAACCGGAGATGGAGGTCGTGCACGAGGAAACGTTCGGCCCCGTCTCGCCGATTATGACTTTCAAGGACGTGGACGAGGCCATCCGGTTGGTCAATTCCACCGCCTTCGGGCTCAGTTCGGGCGTCTGCACCAACCGTATGGACGACATCATGCGCTTTGTCAGGGAACTCAACGTGGGGTCGGTGAACATCTGGGAGGTTCCCGGCTATCGTCTTGAGGTGACCCCATTTGGCGGGATCAAGGATTCCGGACTGGGGGTTAAGGAAGGCGTTCAGGAATGCTGCAAAGCCTTCACCAACGTCAAGACCTACTCCATGCCCTGGTGATCGGACTCGTTGCTGTTTGCCCGGCTCAGCGATTTTATGATCCGTCCGTGACCGGCTTTTGCCGGATTCTTTGACGAACCATGAGGGCGCACGAGACGTGGTGTCTGAATCTGCCCCCTGAACCGCACTACTCCAACCCCTGAACGGAGACTGAATCGGGCATGGGGGCCTGTGGGGCAGGGAGAGACCGTCTCTCGGTCAAACTCACCCGGGCATCGGGTGTGAAGGCCGGCGGGAACGGGGTGGTTTTTGGGGGTGTGGCGCCTGCCCGCCGCCCCTGTGGGCAGCGGAGCAGACTGGGTGGCGGAGAGAGAGGGATTCGAACCCTCGATACGGTTACCCGTATACTGAATTAGCAATCCAGCGCCTTCAGCCACTCGGCCACCTCTCCTTAGGGGATTTCATAGCCGCCCTGACGCCGCCAAGCAAGGGCGCTAATCGCCCCCTGGACCAGGTGCATCAGGAGCCGACAGGTCCACGCCGGGCACGTCGCGCTCGCCGGTGAACGTCTTGCTCCGGGTCATGGCTGGGCGCCCGACCTCACCGTCAAGGGGTTCGGCGATGTTCCAGGACACGATGGCTCCGGTCAACCGCTTGAGTTCATCATAGGATATTTTAAAAACGCATTGCGGGTCACCGGCAATGGCGTAAAGAGTGTCAAAACGCTTGAGCGACCGATCCATGACAACCGGGATCGGATGCCCTAACCCGACTGGTGGAACGCTGTCGGCGCTATAACCGGTGATGCCCCGGACCTCGGCGTCCGTCGCCTCGCGGACCTCGCCTTCCAGGAAAAACGCGGCGGGCAGGTTTTCCGGAACAGGTGCGTGGTCACCGGCGACAAGTGTCAGAACCATGCGTTTGCCGATGGCGAAGACCTTCGCCGTGATAATCGCACCCGGTACGGTGTCCAGCATTTCGGTCGCCTGGACAGGACTTTCGAGCGGCATGTCGAGTTCGGTCACGGTGTCGTCGAGACCGGCTTCCCGCAACGCGGAAATAACCTTCTGAACCGGTTTGCTGTCAACCAATGCCATTTGGCCGCTCTCTAATCGTTATAAAACGGCACCGCCATGCCTTTTTCGACCGCCGGGCGGGCGCTGAGCTTATCATACCACCGTTTGACGTTTGGGAAGTCATTCAAATCGACCTGGTGGCGGTTATGCCGTTGAACCCAGGGATAAATGGCGATGTCGGCGATGGTGTAATCGTCACCGGCAAAATATATACCCTCGCCCAGGCGGCCGTCCATCACCCCATAGAGCCGCTTGGTTTCTTTGTGGTAACGCTCAATCGCGACCGGCACCTCGACCTTGGCATTGTGCATATAGACATGGGCCTGGCCGAACATCGGGCCGACGCCGCCCATCTGGAACATCAGCCACTGCATGGTGATGGCGCGCTGGCGGGGGTCCGTGGGATACAGTTCGCTGCCCGCCTTTTCCGCCAGGTAGACCAGGATGGCGCCGGTCTCGAATAAATTCAGCGGCGCGCCGCCGGGGCCATCGGTATCGACAATGGCGGGAATTTTATTGTTGGGACAAATCGCCAGGAACGCCGGTTCGTGCTGTTCGCCCTTGCCGAGGTCAACCTCGTGGACGGTGTAGTCCATCCCCAGTTCTTCGAGCAAAATGGAGACCTTGCGGCCATTCGGGGTTCCCCAGGTATACAAATCAATCATCGCTAGTCCCTTGTATTCATATATTTTTTAAGCTGTTCTCAATGTCTGAGCGATTATTCAGGGGCTACCATAAGCCATCTCCGGAAATCCGCAACCGGCGATAACAAGCAAAAGTAGGAATCCGAGGCCGACTTGGGGTAAGATAAGTTGACCCCCGGAAGAACCCTCCGGGCCCAACACCTGACAGGAGAAACTGTCCCATGATGCGTCCCTCCCTTCGCCTCTTGTTTCGTCCCGGTCAGGCCCCAATAAAGTTCTGGGGCCTTCCTCGCCTCTTGTTTCGTCCCGGTCAGGCCCCAATAAAGTTCTGGGGCCTTCCTCGCCTCTTGTTTACCGGGCTTTGCTTGGCTCTGGCCTTTACCCTTTTGTCGCCGAAAGACAGCCTTGAATTCGGTCCGCCGTCCGCCGCCGCCGACGTCATGCAGTGCATGGAAAGTTGTATCAAACACGAAGGCGGCAATTCCGCCGCCAACAAGACTACCTGCAAGTCACGCTGCGCCAACATTCCGTCCGTGACCGGCGGCAGTGCAAACAGCAAAAAAGATTCCGGCAGTTGCATGTCATCCTTCAAGGACTGCAAGTCCAACTGCGGCGAAAAGGAAGCGTGTGAGCGCGTCTGTAAAAAAGCCTTGATGCGCTGCCAATAGCCGCCCCCCCTATCCTTGGCTTGTGATTCCCGTTACCCTTGATTGGGTTATACCCTTTATTTCTGTTCTAGCATTATGATCTAAAGGATACCGAGGAGCACAAGCGTGACGAAACTAACCATTCAGGAAATAAAAGTCCTGATCATCGATGACGACCGGCACATGCGTATGTTGATGCGCAACGTGGTGTTTGGGCTGGGCGTCAGGGATGTCGAAGAGGCCAGGGATGGCGAGACGGGGCTGGTGAGCATGGCGGAATTCTCGCCCGATCTGGTGCTTTGCGATTTGAAGATGGAGCCTATGGGCGGTATGGAATTCGTTCATCAGGTTCGAAACGACCCGGGAAACCCCCACCGCCTGGTGCCCATTATCATGGTAACGGCCTATGCCAACCTGGAAACGATTTCCGGCGCCCGCGACACCGGCGTCAACGAATTCATGGCCAAGCCTATTTCGGCGTCAGCGTTGGAAAAACGCATCCGCTACGTATTGGAAGACCCGCGCGCCTTTGTCGAGGCCGAGCAATTTGCAGGCCCCGACCGCCGCCGCGGCAAGAAGGCAAGTACTGGCGGAAAGGAACGCCGCGAAAGGCCGGCCAAGATACTCACCCCATCAGCGCCCCCCGCCGCCGAGGATTAGCTAGGATCTCGGCAACAACCGGGCGGCCTCGCTGATGGTCTCATCCAGCGTCCTCGACGTGTCGAGGGTGGCACGGGTCTCCGACGCGAACGGGGTCTGGGCCAATATCCTGAAAATCGCCGCCGCCCCTTCGTGAAACCCCGGCGTCACCCCGACTGCGGCAAAAGTCTTGGCAATTTCTTCCATCTCGCCGATCCAGCGTCCGGAATCGGCGGGGACTGTGGGTATGCGGGCAACCATCCGGGCATAGGCGGGGCCTTGGCTGTACTCAAACTCTTGGCGTAACTCCGCCGACAAGCCTTGCGCCTCGGCGGCCAGCAGGACGGCCGTGTATAGGCTCCAGGTGCCCTTGGTCAGCCCGGCGTAGCACATCTTCAAGCCAGACGCCGGGCCCGGTTCCGTACCGATGGCCCTGACCTGAAACCCCTGCCCATCCAGCGCTTCCATCGGTGCCGTATCGGCGCCGGAAACATAAAACCGGGGACCGGGGCCGCCGTCGGGCGCGCGACCGATGATCCCGGCGTCGATGTAAGGGGCGCCCACGGCCTCGATGATGGCGGCAATATCCCTGGTCAACATCGGTGAAATGGCGTTGCAATCCACATAGACCGGTTTGGCCCCGGTCCTGTCCATGGCCAGGGCAACGTCGGTGGCCTGGCCATGGGCCGCTGCCGGCGGCAGGATGGACAGTACCAGGGCGGCCTCACCGACGACGGCATCCAGGGTGCCGACATCGCGAAAGCCGGCGCGCTCGGCCAGACCCTTGGTGTGGTCGCTGCGCCCATCAAGGCAGGTAATGACGTCGTGGCCATGCCGGGCCAGAACCGCACCCGTGGCGTGGCCCATATCGCCGGGCATAAGAATGGCAATGGTGTCGGTCATGAAGATGATTCCTGTTCAGTTGTTCACACGGATTTACATCCTGTTCACAACCACTTTATACGCCCTTCACATAGACCGCCTAGAAGTAGTGTTGCTGACATCAACGCTCTTTTGGGGTAAATGCCATGGACAATAAAACGGTTTTGATCATCGAAGACGATGTTCTGCACATGAAACTGTTTAGCGATGTTCTGGAAAACCTGGGCTACACAACGCTCAGAGCGTACGACGGGGAGGTCGCGATGGACCTTGTCCGCGAAAACCACCCGGACCTGATTATTTTGGACATCCGGTTTCCGTTTACCTCGGGGTTCGAGATCATCAAGCGGCTGAAGAACGAAGACGGCTTGAAGAATGTTCCGATCATCGCCGTGACCGCAATGGCCAACGATATGGCAAAGGACGATTACCTGCGTCATGGGTTCGACGACTTCCTGGCCAAGCCCATCGCCATTCCTAACTTCATCAAGACCGTCGCCGACTTCTGCGTCCCGGCCCCCTGCCTCGTTCATTAGACTTTTTCCCGGACGGACTTACTCGGTAACGCCCGGCCAATCTACTGATTCGTATTGTTGTCCCTTGGCTAGGGATTGCTTAGATTAAGCCATGCCCAGTCTTCCCAACCATTCCACGGCACGGCGAATCCTCAGCGATGTGTTCGGCTACGCGTCGTTCCGACCGGGTCAGGAAGAGGTCATCGCCAATATCCTCGAAGGCACCAGCGTACTCACGGTCATGCCGACGGGGTCCGGCAAATCGCTGTGTTTTCAAATTCCGGCGCTGGTGAAGGTCGGCCTGACCGTCGTCGTCTCACCGCTGGTCGCCTTGATGGAAGACCAGGTGGCGGCCCTCAAACTCGAAGGCGTTGCCGCCGAAACCATCAATTCGTCCCGCAACCGTGAAACCAACGTCGAAACCTGGCGGAGCGTCGCCTCGGGCGCGACCCGCCTGCTCTATATTTCACCGGAACGGCTGATGACAGAGCGCATGCTGGCGGCGCTGCAGCAGTTGGACATCGTCCAGATCGCCATTGACGAAGCCCACTGCATATCGCGCTGGGGACCATCCTTCCGGCCCGACTACGAATCCCTGACCCGGTTGCGGGAACTGTTTCCCGGCGTCCCCCTGTCGGCGTTCACGGCCACCGCCGACGAGGCCACCCGCCAGGAAATCTCGATGAAATTATTTCAAGGCCAGGGCCGGACCTTCGTCACCGGGTTCGACCGGCCCAATATCAGCCTCGCCGTGGAAACGCGCCACGATTGGAAGCACCAGCTGATCGATTTCGTCCGGGCGCGGCCCGGTGAGTCCGGTATCGTCTATTGCCTGTCCCGCAAGAACACCGAAGCGGCGGCGGAACTGCTGGTCAAAAACGGTTTTCGCGCGCTTCCCTACCACGCCGGGCTGGACAGCGCCCAACGCGCCGCCAACCAGAACATCTTCATGAATGAGCCGGGCGTGGTGATGACGGCGACCATCGCCTTCGGCATGGGCATCGACAAGCCCGACGTGCGCTACGTCTTCCACGCCAACCTGCCCGCCAACATGGAGGCCTACTACCAGGAACTGGGCCGCGCCGGGCGTGACGGCGCGCCGGCTGAGGCCTTCATGCTGTACGGCCTCGACGACATTCGCCAGCGCCGCATATTTATTGAAGAGGCCGACGGCGGCGACGAAGACCACAAGCGCCGCGAACACAAAAGGCTGGACGCCCTGATCGCGTATTGCGAGGCGCCGCAATGCCGCCGCCGGGCAATGCTGTCCTATTTCGGCGAGGACACCGACGCCTGCGGCAACTGCGACATCTGCCTCGACCCGCCGGTCCTGGAAGACGGCGCGGTTCATGCTAAAAACGCGCTCGGCGCCATTGAACAAACCGGCCAGCGGTTCGGCGCCGTTCATGTCATCGATGTGCTGCTCGGCGCCGATACGGAAAAAATCAGGAGCCTGGGCCACCAGCGCCTGCCCGCCTATGGCCTCGGCAGTGAAGAGAGCAAAGACACCTGGCGCTCGATCATCCGCCAATTGGTCGCCGCCGGTTATCTGCGCCTCGACATTGCCGGTCACGGCGGCCTCAACCTGACACTAAACGGGCGGTCGCTTCTCGAAGACGGCGGCGAATTCCGCTTCCGCCGCGACGCCGCCCGCCTCAAAACAAAGTCCAAACGGGCACCGGCGGCGGCGCGGGCAACTGTCGACCTGTCCGAGGCCGACGCGGGCCTGCTTGCCGCCCTCAAGGAGCTGCGGATGGAATTCGCCAGGCAACGGGGCGTGCCGGCATATGTGATCTTCTCCGACCGCTCCCTGATCGACATGGCCGAAACCAAGCCGGCGGATGATATCGCCTTCGCCGAGGTCTTCGGGGTCGGCGCCGCCAAGCTCCGGGATTTCGCGACGCCTTTCCTGGCCCGGATCGCCGAATTCAGGGAGGCCTGAAATGCCGTTAACGGAATTTCATCATTGCTCCATCCGCACCGCCAAGCTGAAAGAAACCAGGGATTTTTTTGTCGATATCCTGGGCATGGACGACGGCGACCGGCCGCCGTTCGATTTTCCCGGCCATTGGCTGTATGTCGGCGAAAACCCGGTGGTTCACCTGATCGGCATCGACCCCGACGATCCCGAGGGTCTGGTCGATTATCTCGGAGACCAGGATGTGGGGTCTCTTGGCGGCAGCGGCGCCGTCGATCACATCGCCTTCAATTCCACAGACCCGGCGGCGCTCATTGCCCTGTTGAAGGAAAACAACGTACCCTTCCGGCAGCGCAAAGTCCCCGACATGGACCTGTTTCAGATTTTCCTGGAAGACCCCAACGGGGTGACGCTGGAAATCAATTATTTCGGCGAGGGGTGAGCCAGGGGACGGTTGAGGCCTCAACCCTTCAGCTTCGCCCGCAGTAACTCATTGACCAGCTTCGGATTGGCCTTGCCGCCGGTGGCTTTCATGATCTGGCCGACGAACCAGCCGATGGCTTTTTCGTTGCCGCCCTGGAAGTCGGCGACCTGGTCCGGGTTGGCGGCAATCACCCGGTCGACGGCGGCTTCGATTTCGCCGCTGTCGGTGATCTGTTCCAGGCCCTGCTCGGTGACGATATCCTTGGCCGCCTTACCGGTTTCAAACATGGCTTCGAACACGTCCTTGGCGATGCGCCCGGATATGGTGCCGTCGGCGATCAGCCCCAACAGCTCGTTCATGGCATCCGCCGACACCGGGCTTTCGGCGATCGACTTTCCTGCTTTATTCAAGGCCCCGAACAGGTTGCCGGTGACCCAGTTGGCGGCGATTTTGGCGTCGTTGCCGTCCGCCGCACGCTCGAAATACACGGCGGTTTCGCGTTCCGCCACCAACACCCCGGCGTCATAGGCGGACAGGCCGAAATCATCGATGAAGCGTTGTTTCTTGTCGTCCGGCAGTTCGGGCAGCGCCCCGCGGATAGCCTCGACCTCGTCTTGCGTCAGCACCAGCGGCAACAGGTCCGGGTCGGGGAAATAGCGGTAATCGTGGGCGAATTCCTTCGACCGCATGGGCCGGGTTTCGTCCTTCTGGGAATCATACAGCAGCGTTTGCTGGATAATCTCTTCGCCGTCATCGTAGGCCTGGACCTGGCGTTCGGCCTCATGCTTGATGGCCTGCATGACGAAGCGCACGGAATTGAGGTTCTTGATCTCGGTGCGGGTGCGTAATTCGGTCTCGCCGATGGGACGCACCGAGACATTGACGTCGACGCGCATGGAGCCCTCATCCATGTTGCCGTCACAGGTGCCCAGGTAGCGCATGATGGAGCGCACCTTGCGCAGGTAGAGGCCGGCTTCTTCGGGGCTGCGCAGATCGGGTTTGGAAACGATCTCCATCAGGGCGACGCCGGAACGGTTGAGATCGACGAAGGTGCGCTTCGGGTCCTGGTCGTGCATGGATTTTCCGGCATCCTGTTCCATGTGCAGGCGCTCAATACCGATTTCGCGGACATTTCCATCGGCCATGTCGAGGACCACCTTGCCCTCGCCGACCACCGGCTCGGCGAATTGGGAAATCTGGTAGCCCTGGGGCAGGTCGGCATAGAAATAGTTTTTACGCTCAAACACCGAATGCAGGTTGATCTTGGCCTTGAGGCCAAGCCCGGTTTTCACCGCCTGGCGAACACATTCCTCATTGATCACCGGCAGCATCCCCGGCATCGCCGCATCGACCAGCGACACCTGCGTGTTCGGCCCGGCGCCGAACGCCGTTGCCGCGCCGGAAAACAATTTCGATTGGGAAATAATCTGGGCGTGAATCTCAAGCCCGATGACAACCTCCCAATCGCCGGTTTTGCCCTTGATGGTGTAGCTCATCCGGCACCCCCCGGCTTGGCGTCGAACCCGGCGGCGGCTTCCAGCGCAGCGGCGGCGCGCAGCAGCGTTTCCTCGTCAAACGGCTTGGCGATCAATTGCAGGCCCAGCGGCAGGCCGCCGGAGTCCAGCCCGGCCGGAATTGAGATTGCCGGCAGACCCGCCATCGACGCCGGAACGGTGAAGACATCGTTCAGGTACATGGCCACCGGATCGTCCATTTTCTCACCGATGGCAAAGGCGGCGCTGGGCGCCGTCGGCGTCAACAGCACGTCCACCTGCTCGAAGGCCTTGCGGAAATCTTCGGCGATCAGGGTGCGCACCCGCTGCGCCTTGATGTAATAGGCGTCGTAATAGCCCGCCGACAGCACGTAGGTGCCGATCAGCACGCGGCGGCGGACCTCATCGCCGAAGCCTTCGCCGCGGGTCGCTTCATACATCTCATCCAGGCTGTCGCCGGCAACCCGAAGCCCATAGCGGACCCCGTCATAACGGGCCAGATTTGACGACGCCTCGGCCGGGGCGACGATGTAATAGGCCGGCAGCGCGTATTTGGTATGCGGCAGCGAGACCGGGGCACATTCCGCGCCTTGGTCTTTCAACCAGTCCATGCCCTGGGTCCACAACGCCTGGATTTCCGACGGCATGCCATCCAGTGTGTATTCCTTGGGGATACCGACCTTCAAGCCCTTGACCCCGGCATTGAGCCCGGCGGCGAAGTCAGGAACGGCGATCGGCGCGGAGGTCGAATCCTTGGCATCATGGCCGGCCATAACGGTGAGCATATGGGCGGCGTCTTCGACGGTGCGGGTCAGCGGCCCGGCCTGATCGAGGCTGGAGGCGAAGGCGACGATGCCCCAGCGCGAACAGCGGCCATAGGTGGGCTTCAACCCGACGATGCCGGTAAATGACGCCGGTTGGCGGATCGAGCCGCCGGTATCGGTGCCGGTGGCGCCGAGCGCGATGCGGGCGGCGACGGCGGCGGCCGATCCACCGGAGGAGCCGCCCGGCACCAGGTCCTTACCATCCTTGCCGTCCCCCTGGCCCTTCCACGGGTTTTTTACCGGCCCGTAATACGACGTGATATTGGCCGACCCCATGGCGAATTCATCGAGGTTGGTCTTGCCCAGCATGACCGCGCCTGCATCGCGCAGTTTGGTGGTGACGGTGGATTCATAAGTCGGCCTAAAGCCATCGAGGATGTGCGAGCCCGCCGTCGTCAGGACGCCTTCGGTACAAAACAGATCTTTCACGGCAATGGGAATGCCATCCATCGTCCCCTGGGCGTTACCGGCGGCGCGTCTGGCATCGGATTCCTTTGCCCGTTCAAGCGCGATTTCGGGGGTCTCGGTGATGAAGGCGTTAAGATCGGCGGCCTGTTCCATCGCCTCGACATGGGCGATGGTTAATTCCTCCGAAGTAAAATAGCCCTTGGCCATGCCGGCGGCGGCGGCGGTGATGGTCAGGTCGGTAAGCGTGCTCATTCAATCACCTTGGGCACGGTGTAAAAACCGCCATCGGATTTTTTTTCCGGCTCGGTGGCGTTGGCGAGAACGTCATCGGCGCAATCGCCGTCGGAAACCGTATCGGCGCGCCGGGGCCAGGTCATGTCGGCGACCGAGGTCATCGGCTGAACGCCGTCGGTGTCGACCTCGCTCAGTTGCTCGACCCAGCCGATGATGTTCGACAGCTCACCGGCCAGGGGTTCCAGGGCGTCGTCGGGCACCCGAATCCGGGCCAGGAAGGCGATTTTTTTTACGTCGTTTATATTTATTGGCATGTGCGGCTCCGACTGCGGGCGCGAAGGTAGCCCGGAGCCCGCCCGGTTTCAAGGCGCGGCCGGGCGTCCGCATCGTCTATTTTTTGCCGGATGCGCCGGGCTTAGATGGTTTTTTTAATATCGACTTGGGCTCCGGATACCTAGGAATGTTTTTAATGAGATCGGTCCAGGCGGCCTTGTTCCAGGTCTGGACCGCCATTTTGACGGCGGCGGTCAGGGCTTCTGCGACGGTGGCGGCCTTGGCCTCCTTGATCTTCGGTATCTGGCCGTACTTTTCGAGGCTGATGCCGTCAAAGGCGATGCGGTTCTTATCCATATTGAAAAGGATGGTGGTCGAGAAGACTTCCTCGTAGCCGCCGCCCAAATCAAGGACGTCGATGTTGATCTGAAAAATCCGCTTCGGTCCCATTTGATAGGGCGCCTCGGTGAGGAACATCGGCGTGCGGAATTTTATCTTGCGGGAACCCAACTGGCAGTCCCACATGACATCGTAATCGGCGATCTCGAAGACCTCGCCCTCGACCGCGCTTTTGCCCTCGAAGTTGATGGTGTAACCGCATTCGGCGCCGCTGTTGACCCCGCCGGAGGCCTTACCGGTCAGGGGTTTTTGCAGGGTGCCGTCAATCAACGGCAACAGCACCTGGTCATAGATAAAGCCGACGTCCCCGCCATCGTCGCGCACCGCCACCCACGACCCGGCGGCCTGGCCGACCACCTGGATACGGCTGCCGGCTTTGTAACTGCCCACCTTATTGGATTTGGTCGCCGGCATGGCGCGGATGGAAACATCCTTGAGCACGATATAGGTGCCGGATATGGGGGTTATTTTCTGGCCCATAAACATCACCGACTTGGCTGCTTGTTTCTTCTCCGCCGCAAGAACGCCGCCGGAAAAAACCGCCAGCAAAACGGCGGCGCAAACCGCCATGGCGTAAACCACCCGAGAGCCGTTTCGGTTGCGTGCCGTCATCATTGAGAGTGCCCCAATCCTTGGTAAAGCCCCCCGGAGCTTCAAATTAGGTATAATAGAAGCTTTCACTATGATACCCAACGCAGCGCGTTGCCTCCACAGTCTTTTCAGGGGGGGGCGTTTTCGGGGTGATCAACAAAGGACATTCGGGGTGGCGGTTACGGTAATCAACACGATCAAGGGCCTGTTGAAACCCGGCCAACGCCTGTTGGGGCTTGATATCGGCACCAAGACCATCGGCTTGGCGCTGTCCGACGTTTTGGCGATGCTGGCGACGCCTAAGGAAACCATCCGGCGAACAAAATTCACCGCCGATGCCGAACGGCTGGTCGAAATCATCAATACGGAGGGAATCGGCGGGCTGGTCCTGGGGCTGCCGGTGCAGATGGACGGCAGCGAAGGGCCAAGTTGCCAGTCGGTGCGCCAGTTCGCCGAAAATCTGCTGGAGAAGATCGATATCCCGATCGCCTTTTGGGATGAACGGCTATCGACGGCGGCCGTCCAGCGCCTCCTCATCGACGAGGCCGACATGACCCGCAAGCGCCGCGCCGAGGTCGTCGACAAGATGGCCGCCGCCTACATCCTGCAAGGGGCGCTGGATTTCATTAATTCCAGGAACGCCGGATGAACTCCGCACTTTCCGCCCTCGTTCCCGTTTTCGGGATGATCGTCATCGGCTACCTGTTGAAGGCGCGCGGCCTCCTGGCCGAGGCGTTCTGGGAACCGGCCGAACGCCTGACATTTTATTTCCTGTTTCCGGCGTTGCTGGTGACAACCATCGGCGGCACCGAAACCGCCGGGTTGCGGGCGATCCCCATGGCGGCGGCGATGATCACCGCAACGTTGTTGATGGCCGGGGCACTGATGGCAACGGCCACCCGGTTCGGAAAGTCCGGCATCGGCGGGCCTGGATTTTCCGCCCTGCTGCAAGGCGCGATCCGGCCCAACACCTATGTCGGGCTGGCCGCCGCCTACGGCCTGTTCGGCAACACCGGCCTGACACTGGCCGCGGCGGCCATCATCGCCGTCATTCCGCTGGTCAATTTCATCAGCATCATCGCGCTGCTGCGCTGGCCTGAGCCCCAGGCCAAGCCCGCCGGCACCGCCCCGAACCTTTCCGGTTGGGGCGCGGCGCTGGTGGCATCCTTGAAAAACCCGATCATCATCGCCTGCCTGTTGGGAATCATCCTTAATTTTGTCGGCCTCGGCCTGCCGCCGGTGATCGGCCCGATGCTGGAGATCATCGGCCGTGCGGCATTGCCGATGGGACTGATGGCGGTCGGCGCGGGCCTGGATTTCGAGGCCATCAATAAAAGGCGCGGTAACGTCGCCCTGGCCACGGCCCTCAAGCTGGTCGCCATGCCGGTGCTGACCTATGCGGCGTGCCTGGTTTTCGACGTCACTGGCGTCACCCGGTCGGTGGCGGTGATGTTTGGCGCCCTACCGGTGGCGGCGGGGTCTTATATAATGACCCGGCAAATGGGCGGCGACGGCACCCTGATGGCCGGCATCGTCACCGCAACCATCCTTGGCGCCGCCGTCACCCTGCCGCTGGTGATTATGTTGACGGGGTGAGGTAAAGAGTTTGCTTATGGCCGAGGCTGTTGAAAAACTATTAGGCTCGGCGCCATTTGGTCTGCCAACGACGTGACACCCAAAATGCAATCCGAGGTTTTCTGTGTGCGCTCGGCATCCGTTTTCCCAAAGGCTCTGGCAAGCTGGCAAACCGGGTTCAAGCGGCCCTGGCCGAACGCCCGGATTTAAAGGTAATGATTGAGCCTTTACTGGCAAGTGTTGAAGCTCTCAAAACCCAAATCAGGCATCTTGACAAAGAGGTTCTAAAACAAGCCAAGGCCTCAAAGGCCGGTCAATTGCTGATGACGATACCTGGCGTGGGGCCAATCACCGCACTGGCTTTTGCCGCCACCATTGACGATGCCACACGGTTTGAGAAGTCACGCGCCGTTGGCGCATATCTAGGTCTGACATCAAGGCGTTATCAATCGGGTGAAATGGATTATTCAGGGCGTATCTCAAAATTTGGTGACGGCTTATTACGCAGCCTTCTTTATGAAGCCGCGAACAGTCTATTGACCATTGTTCGCAAGTCTCACCCGTTGAAAGATTGGGCCAGACGCATTCGCAAACGCAGCAGTCACAAAAAAGCCTGCGTCGCATTGGCCCGAAAGCTGGCCGTGATCATGCACCGCATGTTGATTACAGGCGAAGCTTTCCGCTGGCCCGAAAAGGAGGCAACGGCTTAGGCAGGGCAAAACAAACAACCGGTTCCGTAAAGCCACGGAACCTCGTTCGTCCCCCGCCGGGACGATGGCCAAGGCAAACTCGTTTAAGGTGTTGCAAGCCGGATAAAAGTTGTCCGCCATTGCGTGTTAATACATTGGGTCGCCAAAGCCAAAGGGCACTATGATGAAGCATCCGGTCAATCACCGGAAAAGACTTCGGAGACAACCGTGTACCCGGCAAAGGATAAAAAAAGAGGTTCGGCAGGGATTGACTTTGAAACTGGAATTAGACAACGCTTAACGCCCGCCCCGGATACGCGTCGCCGACGCGGATAAACTGTCCTGATAACCGGGACCACTTCACTGAAATCTAAGGAGATCCGCCACGTCACCAGCACGGCCCGCCGCCTTGCTGCCATAGCGTTGATGACTATTGACCTCGATGCTAATTATGCCGCTGTTCGAGACAAAGCATATTCCTGACCAGCCTTATCCCTCCCCCTTGACTCCCACCCCAAAACGGACTATATTCCGTTTGTTAGGTTTCTAGGCGGAATTTGGCCGAGTCTTAATCGATGGCTAGGGGCATCCGGCCCCTTCCGACAACCCGAAACGGCATAATACTGATTTAATAGTAATATGTTAGATAACAACCACCCAAAGGAGGCGCAACCGGATCATTTTAGGAAAATGTAGACATCTGTAGACATCTGTAGACATCTGTAGACGGATGTAGACGTTTGCTTACAATTTTTTTGAGATTTGCCATAATACCGGGGCGTCGCTGTTGCGCCGGGAAATCCGGGCTTAGGCCGGCCCCAGTAACCCGGCGACGTAATCGGCGATCGCCAGCGACGCGGTCAGGCCCGGCGATTCGATGCCGTAGAGGTGGACGACGCCGGCGGCGCCGTGGCTCTCGGGGCCGGCGATGACCCAGTCGCCACGGGTCTCGCCTTGCGCCACCAGCTTCGGGCGGACGCCGGCGTAGCCGGGGTGCAGGGCGCCGTCGGGCAGGCCCGGCCAGTAGCGGCGGATGGCGGTGTGGAATTTCCCGGCGCGGTTGGCGTCGACGCTGTAGTCCGGCGTCTCGACCCATTCCACGTCGGGGCCGAATTTGGTCTGGCCCCCTAAGTCCAGGGTCGAATGGGTGCCGAGGCCGGCCGCGACCGGGACCGGATAAATCATCCGCTGAAACGGGCTTTTGCCGCGTAGCGTGAAATAGTTTCCCTTGGCGTAAAAAAGCGGCGGGATGGTGCCGGATGCAAACCCGTCAAGCCCGGCGGCGACGGCATTGGCGCCCAACCCGGCGGCGTTGATGAAGTGGCGGCAGCGCAGGTGCATCGGTTCCTTGCCGCCGGCACGCACGGTGATGGCGCCGTCGTCTTCGATCGTGCCGCCGACGAACGGGCTGCCGAGGGCGATGACGCCGCCGTTGGCCTCGGCGTCGCCTTGCAGGGCCAGCATGTAGGCATGGGAATCGAGGATGCCGGTGGACGGCGAGGCGATCGCCCCAAAGCACGCCAGTTGCGGCTCCAGAGCTTGCGCCTCGGCGGCGCTCAGGCGTTGCAGGTCTTCGACGCCGTTGGCTTCGGCCTTGGCCAACAGCGCGTCGAGGGCGTCGATCTCATCGGCGGCGGTGGCGACGATCAACTTGCCGAGGCGTTTGTGCGCAATACCGTGCGACGCGCAATAGTCATACAGCGCGTCGCGGCCGGGGCGGCACAGTTTGCCCTTGAGGCTGCCTTGCGGGTAATAGATGCCGGCGTGGATGACTTCGGAATTGCGGGCGCTGATGCCGGTGCCGATGGCGTTTTCGGCTTCGAGCACGATGGTCTCGTGTCCGGCCATGGCCATCCGGCGGGCCACGGCCAGGCCGACAACGCCGGCGCCGATAATGATGGTGTCTACTGTGTCGGTCATGGCTGGCGGTTATTGTTAAGACAAATACGCCGTAGGTAAATACCCATGTTTCCTGTTCACGTCCCTTTGTTTTGCCAATTCCTGGCTTCCCGATTACAGTCCGCCGATGCAGAAAAAACGGCGGAAAAATCGTTTATGGGTCGTCATCCCGCTGTCGGTGATCTTGATGGGCGCGGTCATCGCGTCCGGGAGGCATTCGGTAATGGCTGATTGGCAAACCGCAAGCCGCGAGTCGACGGGCATCGCCCCCGACCCGGCGATCACGTCCGAGGCGGTGATCCAGGTCTATGCCGCGCGCGCCTACAACTGGCGCGGTTTTTTCGGCGTGCATACGTGGGTCGCCGCCAAGCCGAAAGACGCGACCGCCTATACCGTTTATCAGGTCGTCGGCTGGCGGGTCTATAACGGCAACGGCCCGGCCCTGGTGATCGGCGAAGGGCTGCCCGACCGGCGCTGGTTCGGTTCCGCGCCGGAGGTCATTGCCGATCTTCGCGGCGACGGCGTTGGCGCTGTCATCAAACGCCTCGATGCGGCGGCGCGCAACTATCCCTACGCCGACGCGTATGTGCTGTGGCCCGGGCCCAATTCCAACACCTTCACCGCCTATCTCGGCCGCGAGGTGCCGGAATTAAAGCTCGACCTGCCGCCGACCGCCATCGGTAAGGACTTCCTGACCAACGGCGGCATCATCGACGTCGCCCCCAGCCGCACCGGTTATCAGGTTTCGCTGTATGGGCTGTTGGGCGTATTGGCCGGGGTTGAGGAAGGTATTGAGGTCAATGTCCTCGGCCTGACCTTCGGCATCGATGCCAAGGATTTAGCCTTAAAATTGCCAATGGCCGGGCGCATCGGGTTCCGGAAAAACTAAGATGAGCATCTGGGGAAAAGTTGTCGGCGGGGTCGCCGGGTTCGCCATGGGCGGGCCGCTGGGTGCGATCATGGGCTCCGTTGCCGGTCATGCCTATGACAAGATGAAGGAAGGCGATACGCCGCAGGTCGAAAACAACGACACCCTGCAAGTCGCCTTTACCACCGCCATCATCGTGCTCAGCGCCAAAATGGCCAAGGCCGACGGGACGGTCACCCGAGAAGAGGTCGAGGCCTTCAAGCACCTGTTCAATATTCCGGCGGCTGAAATGAAAAACGTCGGGCGGCTGTTCGACGAGGCCAAGAAAGACGCCAAGGGATTTGAGCCCTACGCCGAACAGATTTCGATGTTGTTCGCGCATCAACCGGCGGTGCTCGAAGAATTATTGGGCGGGCTGTTTCATATCGCCGGCGCCGATGGAGTTATCCATCCCGAAGAACTCAAATTCCTGCGCAAGACGGCGCTGATTTTCGGCTTCACCGAACCGCAGTTCGACCGCCTCAAGGCTATTCATATGGGCGGGGCCGGCGGCCAGAGGAGGGCCCAAGGCGGCACCAAGGGCGGCGGCTCGACGGCGGCCGATCCCTATCAGGTTCTCGGCATTTCTCGAAAGGCCACCGATGCCGAGGTCAAAAAAACATACCGTACTCTGATCCGGGAGAACCATCCCGACACGCTGATCGCCCAGGGCGTGCCGCAGGAATTTGTCGATGTCGGGAATGAGAAAATGGCCGCCATCAACGCCGCCTATGACAAGGTCGCGAAAGAACGGGGGCTGAAGTGAGCGCGTCTCCCAATTTTGACGACCGCCCGGACGCCACCCCCATCGACATGTTGGTCCTGCATTACACCGGTATGGAATCGGCCTTTCGGGCGCTGGATCGTTTGTGCGATCCGAAGGCGAAGGTCAGCGCCCATTACCTCATTGATGAGGACGGGATGGTGGCCCCGTTGGTCGACGAAGGCATGCGCGCCTGGCACGCCGGCGTTGCTTTTTGGCGGGGCGAGACCGACATCAACGCACGCTCCATCGGCATCGAACTGGTCAACCCCGGTCACGAATTCGGCTATCGTGACTTTCCCGATGTCCAGATGGCGGCGTTGCGGGATCTGGCCTTGAAGGTTCTCGACCGCCATCCGATCCCGGCCCGCAACGTCGTCGGTCATTCCGACGTCGCCGTGGGGCGCAAAACCGATCCCGGCGAATTGTTCGATTGGGCCGGGCTGGCGCAAGCGGGCATCGGCCTGTGGCCGGACCGGGAAAACAACGACGGCGATCCCGCCCGCGTCCCGGTCATGCTGGCCGACTACGGCTATGACGTCACCGACGAGGCGGCGGCGATCGCCGCCTTTCAACGGCATTTCCGCCCGCAAAGCCTTGGCGGTCCCGCCGATGCGCTCGCCGCCGCCTGCCTTTCGGCGCTGCTCGACCTCCGCAACACTTGACGCCGCCCCCGGCAGGATTAAGTTAGGCCCTGCCAGACGGTCGGATGGTCGCCTTGCCGGGGTTCGCCTCGGTGGGGAGGAAAGTCCGGGCTCCACGGAAACACGGTGCCGGTTAACGGCCGGCGGGGGCAACCCCAGGGAAAGTGCCACAGAAAGCAAACCGCCTGACGGGCTCCGCGCCTAAGGGTAAGGGTGAAAGGGTGCGGTAAGAGCGCACCGCGCCTCCGGTAACGGGGGCGGCAGGGTAAACCCCACCGGGAGCAAGACCAAATAGGGGCGGCGCGTCGACCTTCTTAGATTTAGGAGGTTCGGCAGGCAGGTTTCCGAGCCGTCGCCCGGGTAGGTCGCGCGAGGCGTCCGGTAACGGGCGTCCCAGATGAATGGCCATCTATCCCCGCCCCTTTATTGGGGAGGGGTGGACAGAACCCGGCTTACAGACCGTCTGGCTTTTTTCTCCCCGGTCTCACCGGCGCTTCTTGAAAGCGCCCCGATACCGCCATGCCCAGGCCACAAATCCGCCGAAATCCCGGCGTCTGATCGATGGTTCGTGGAGACAGGGTCCAGACACCCGCGCGGGAACCGGCGCGAGGCCATAATAAAATCGGGAAAGCCCCGGAAATCTAGGCTCCGGAAAGGTTTTGTTAACCCATGGGAATGCATAGTATCCCATTGACGCCCATCAATACCCATGATATCCCATTTATTAGCCAAATGGCGATCATGGGGGAAACACGGTCCACGGGGGTTTTCCGACACCGGTCAAAGATGGGCTGCAATGGGTAAAGCCATTGTTAACGAAGGTTATTTTTGGGAGCTGACATGGCACTTTTTGTTGGCCGATACGTCAACAAGATCGACAAGAAAGGGCGGGTCTCGGTACCCAAACCCTTCCGCTTGGCTTTTGTCGAACAATCCTTCGCCGGCCTTTACGCGTATCCGTTATTCAAATTCAACGCCTTCGAGGCGTGCGGCGAGGACTTCATGGAGCGCCTGAGCAACAGCCTCGAAGACCTGCCGATGTTTTCCGATGAACAGGATGACCTTTCGGTGATCCTTGAAAGCGCCCATCGCCTTCCGTTCGATCCGGAAGGCCGGGTGGCGCTGCCGAGTGAAATCCTGAAAGCCACCGGCATCACCAGCCAGACACTTTTCGTCGGGCGTGGTCGCCGTTTTCAAATTTGGGAGCCCAAGGCGTATGAGGTCAATCGCGGCCAGGCCTTTGCGCGCGCGAAAGCGAGAGGCGCAACCCTACAGCTACGCACGCCGCCGAAACGGGAAGGGGAGGAGTCGTAAAAATGACCCCCCCTACTTCCCGTTCGGGCGCGCATACCCCGGTGATGTTGGCCGAAGTGATCGCCTCTCTCAGCCCCCGTGACGGCGCCATTTACGTGGACGCCACCTTTGGCGCCGGTGGATATTCCAAGGCGCTTTTGGACGCCGCCGATTGCACCGTCTGGGGCATCGACTGCGACCCGGAGGCGCAACCCCAAAGCGCCGACCTTCGCAAACGCTACCAAGGCCGGTTGACGGTGTTAAACGGCCGTTTCGGCGATATGGTCCGGCTTTTGGCTGACGTCGGCGTCGAGCGCATCGACGGCATCGCACTCGACCTCGGCGTTTCATCGATGCAGATCGATCAGGCGGAACGCGGGTTCAGTTTCCGCGCCGACGGGCCGTTGGATATGCGCATGGCGCAGTCCGGGATGACCGCCGCCGAAGTCGTCAACCAGTTGGGCGAAAAAGAACTCGCCGATATCATTTACCGCTATGGCGAAGAACGCCTGTCCCGGCGTATTGCCAAGGCCATCGTCGAGGCTCGCCAGGAAACCCCGATCACCCGTACCGGCCAATTGGCGCGCCTGATCCGCAGCGTGGTGGCCAAATCCAAGGACGGGATCGACCCGGCCACCCGTACTTTTCAGGCGCTCAGAATTTACGTTAATGACGAACTTGGCGAATTGGAACGTGGCCTTAATGCCGCCGAGGCGTTGCTGGGTCCGGGCGGACGGTTATCGGTGGTGTCGTTTCACTCCCTCGAAGACCGTCAGGTGAAGGAATTTCTGCGTGGCCGTTCCAGCGCCGGGCCAAGGCCGTCTCGCCATCTGCCGCCCGATACAACGCTTTCGCAGGAACCGACGTTCCGGCTTTTGGGCCGCCGCGTTGTCAAACCAACGGAGGCCGAAACCGCCATCAACCCCCGCGCCCGTTCGGCCCGGATGCGCGCGGCCGAGCGCACCGATGCGCCGGCCCGTCAGGCTGCGTGAGAGGAAGGAATGTCATGATTCGCCCCGCCATGCTTTTAATTTTCCTTCTCGCCGTCTCCCTGAGTTTGACGCTGTTCGTGGTCAAGTATGAGGTCCAGGACCTGGAGGGAGAACTGGTCGGATACAACCGGACCATTTCCGAAGACCGCCAAGCCCTTCACGTGTTGAAGGCGGAATGGAGCTACCTCAATCAACCGGCCCGGTTAAAGGCCCTGTCGGAACGTTATTTGGGGCTCGGTGGTATTGAAACCCGCCAAGTCGGCACCGCTACGGAGTTGTTGGCGAATATTCCTCCCCGGACAATCGTTGGCGATGAAACGGTGGTGCCGATGACGGCGCAAATAGCAGTCGAGGAGGCGCACGATGGCCGCCGTTAAACCCATTGGCGCCCGCAAGATCGAAGGCTCGCGCAAGCAGGCGATGGAGACCGGCCGCAACCGGTTGTTGGTTACCGGCGTCATTTTGTCCCTGGCATTCACGGCGATCGGTGTGCGTCTGGTCGACCTGACCGTCTTCAAGGCCGTCGACGAGCCGAGGCTGTCACACATCGATTCCATCCCGGAGGCCGCCGTCGGGCGCGCCGACATCATTGATCGAAACGGTATTATTCTTGCCACCAGCCTGCCGACGGCCTCTCTTTTTGTCGATCCCGGCGCCGTCCTCAATGCCCAAGAAGTCGCCGACAAGTTGATCACGGTATTGCCCGAACTCAATCGCGAGGAGCTTCTCGGAAAGCTCAAGTCCAAGTCCCGGTTTATCTGGATCACCCGCAACCTGACACCGAAACAACAATACCTGGTCAATCGATTGGGGTTGCCGGGCTTAAGTTTCCAACGCGGCGAACGCCGGGTCTATCCGCACGGACGTCTGGCGGCGCATGCCCTCGGCCTGACCGATGTCGATGGCCGCGGCATTGCCGGGCTTGAACAGAATTTCGACCACGACCTTCGCGCCGGAAGCCCTATTCAGGTGTCGTTGGATATTCGTATCCAGTCGATGATGCACCAGGAACTGGTTGCCGCGCTTACAGAATTCCAGGCCATCGGCGCCGCCGGGGTGGTGCTCGACGTCAATTCAGGGGAATTGCTATCGCTGGTGTCGCTGCCCGATTTTGATCCCAATGAGCCATCGTCTGGCGGTGTTGAGGCGGCGTTCAACCGGGTCTCCAAGGGCGTCTATGAGATGGGCTCTACCTTCAAGCTGTTCACCGCCGCCATGGCGCTCGATTCAGGCACGGTCGATCTCAATAGCGGCTATGACGCAAGTCAGCCGATCAAGATTTCGCGGTTTACCATCCGCGATTTCCACGCCAAGAACCGCTGGCTGTCGGTGCCGGAAATCATCGTTTATTCGTCCAATATCGGGGCTGCCAAGATGGCCCTCGATGTCGGCACCAAAACTCAGCGAGACTACCTGGACCGTTTCGGCCTGTTGCGGGCGGCGACCCTGGAGCTGCCGGAAATCGGCAAACCCCTGATGCCTAAGCCATGGCGTGAGATCAACACCATGACGGTTTCCTACGGTCACGGCATCGCCGTATCCCCCCTGCAAATGGCCAGCGGCGTCGCTGCCCTGGTGAATGGCGGGCGGTACGTGTCGCCGACCGTGTTGAAACGCGATGCCGCCAATTCGCCGCAAGGCAAAAGGGTGCTGTCGGAAGAAACCTCTGAACAAATGCGGGGCCTGATGCGCTTGGTCGTTAACAACGGGACCGGGGGCAAGGCCGCCGCCAAGGGCTATGCCGTCGGCGGAAAAACCGGCACGGCGGATAAGCAGGCAGCGCGGGGCTATCGCAAGAACGCCACCATATCGTCTTTTGTCGGCGCCTTTCCCATGAACGCACCCAGATACATCGTGCTGGTGGTGGTGGATGAGCCGAAGGGCAATGCGCGGACATTCAATTTCGCCACCGGCGGCTGGGTCGCGGCGCCGGCGGTGGGCCGGGTTGTTCAACGCATGGCCTCGTTGATCGGCATGGCGCCCGACCGGCAGTCTGATCCCGACAATAAACAAATCACCAACGCTTCGGCGCCGCCGAAGGCGTCCCCTTCGCCCGCACCCAGGCAGAACAAATCGGCAGCCGGCGAAACCATCATGTTGAAGCGGGTTCGCGCCGTGCTTGATGTGGGGGACAAAAAAAGCAAGGCCGATGCCGACGGCCCATCGGAGCGGGCGCTTGCGACTTATTGAGGTCTTGGATGGAACCGAGATGAAAGTGACGGACCAAACGGTCATTTACGAAACGGATATTATCGGGCTCACCTGTGACTCCCGTCAGGTAGAGCCCGGCTTTATTTTTGCTGCCCTTCCCGGAACGCTACTGGACGGCCGCGATTATATCGCCGATGCGCTCGATCGTGGCGCCGCTTGTGTGCTGGCGCCCGAGGGAACGCTCATCGATGAGGCGTCCGTGCCCTTGTTGCGCGATGCCAATCCCAGGCGCCAATACGCCTTAATGGCGGCGGCCTTTTTCGAGGCCCAACCGGACTGCATCGCCGCCGTTACCGGCACCAATGGCAAGACATCGGTGGTCACCTTCCTGCGCCAAATCTGGGTTGGTTTAGGACGTAAGGCGGCCAGTGCCGGCACCTTGGGCATCGTCGCCCAGGGGTTTGAGAACCGCAAAAGCCTGACCACGCCGGACCCGGTTGAATTGCACCGCAACCTTCGCGACCTGGCGCGCTTCGGCGTCGACCGGTTGGCGTTGGAAGCATCGTCCCACGGCCTCAGCCAGCATCGCCTCGACGGGGTCAAGGTTTCCATCGCCGGGTTCACCAACCTGACCCGTGACCATCTTGATTATCACGGTTCCATGGACGCCTATCTGGCGACAAAGCTGAGGCTGTTTACCGACATCATCGCCGCCGACGGCACCGCCGTTATCAACGCCGATGGGGAATTCGCCGCCGCCGTTGAGACGGCCTGCCGGGACCGTGGGCTGAAAGTCATGACCTATGGCGAAAGCGGCAACGATGTTCGGCTCGACGCCAGCGAGGTCGTCGCCGACGGATATCGTCTGGGCATCACCGTGGCCGGAAAAACCAGCCCGGTACAATTGCCCCTGATTGGCGGCTTTCAGGTTTCCAATGCCTTGTCGGCGTTGACGTTGGCGGTGGCGTCCGGCGAGGACGCCGACGCCTGCATCGAACAATTGGAACAGTTGAAGGGCGCTCCCGGACGGGTCCAGCTGGTCGGCCATCATCCGTTGGGCGCCCCCGTTTTTGTCGATTACGCGCACACCCCGGATGCGCTCAACAGCATCCTCGAAGGTCTGCGCCCCCATACCGACGGGCGCCTGCATGTTGTGTTCGGATGCGGCGGTGACAGGGATACCGGAAAGCGGCCTGAGATGGGCGCCATTGCCGGGAAGGCAGCCGATGTGGTGTTCGTCACCGACGATAATCCCCGCACCGAGGACCCTGCCGATATCCGAAGAGAAATTCTGGCGGCGGTTCCACCGGTTCCGGGGGCGACGGAAATCGCCGATCGGGAAGAAGCGATCATCGCGGCGGTCAATGGCCTGCAGGCCGGGGATGTTCTTGTCGTTGCCGGCAAGGGGCACGAAAAAGGCCAAGTCATCGGCACTGAGGTGCGGCCTTTCGATGATGTTCATGTCGTCCGCAACGCCCTTCACAAGGTGCCCTCATGAACCCCGCAATGGAAACCGGGCTTTGGTCGGCGGCGGCGGCGATGGCGGCCACCAATGGGCATACCGATGCGGAATGGCGGGCCGCGGGGGTTTCCATCGACAGTCGAAAGGTTACCCCCGGCGATCTGTTCGTCGCCATCCGGGGGCCTCGGTTCGATGGTCACGATTTTGCCGCCGATGCGTTGGCCGCCGATGCGGCGGCGGTGGTGGTCGATCACCGGCCCGATGGCCTTGACGACGATGCGCCGTTGCTGATGGTCAATGAAACCACCACCGCCCTCGAAGACCTTGGCCGGGCCGCCCGCAAACGCACCGACGCTAAAATCATCGCCGTTACCGGCAGCGTCGGCAAGACCGGCACCAAAGAGGCGTTGCGCTTTGTGCTTGAGCAACAAGGCCCCTGTGTCGCCAGCCAGGGCAGCTTCAATAATCATTGGGGGGTGCCCTTGAGCCTGTCCCGAATGCCGGCGGACACCGCCTTCGGAATTTTTGAGATTGGCATGAGCCATGCGGGTGAAATCACGCCGTTGACGAAGATGGTGTCGCCGCATGTCGCCGTCATTACCAATGTCGAGGCCGTGCATAGCGCCCACTTCGACACCATTGAGGCGATCGCCGACGCCAAGGCTGAAATTTTCCAGGGCTTAGCGCCCGACGGCGCCGCCGTCATTAACCGTGACAGTATGCTCTACGACCACCTTCTTGCCGCTGCCGACGCGGCAAACATCAAAAACGTCATTGGCTTCGGCGGCCATCCAGAGGCCCGGGTGCGGTTGACCCAGGTCGGTTTCGACCCTGAAGGATCGACCATTGACGGGTTGGTTGATGGTGAAAAAATAAAGTACCGGCTGGGGCTTCCGGGCCGCCACTGGGCGATGAACTCGCTGGCGGTGTTGGCCGCCGTCCATGCCGCCGGCGGGGATGTCTCCCTAGCGGCGGCGGCGCTGGCGGATATGCCCGGGCTGAAGGGGCGGGGCCTTCGTCATCGGGTGGCGATGAAGGGCGGCTCGTTTATCGTCATTGATGAAAGCTACAACGCCTCTCCGGTATCCATGCGCGCCGCCCTCGAAATCCTCGGCCGGATGCAGCCCGAAGGTGATGGCCGCCGGATTGCCGTTCTCGGCGATATGCTGGAACTGGGGGAACTATCGCAAGCCGCGCACGTCGACCTGGCGGAAACCCTGGCCGCGGAAAAAATAGATTTGGTGTTCACCGCCGGACCGTCCATGGCGGCCTTGTGGGAGGCCTTGGCCGAACCCATGCGGGGCGCCGCCGCCGACAGCGCGGTCGGGGTGCTGGCCAGCGTCACCGACGCCATCCGTCCAGGCGATGTTGTCGTCGTCAAGGGATCCGCCGGATCCAAGACCGGGCCGATCGTCGAGGCGCTTTTGGATTTGGGCGCGCCGTGCGACGCCGGTCCAACTACGCACCGCCGCGCGGTTAACGGATAGGGGGGGCGGTATGCTTTATCATCTTCTTTACCCGATGGCCGATCAGTTCCCGGTGCTCAACGTGTTCAGATACCTCACCTTCCGCACCGGCGGCGCCATCATTACGGCGCTCGTCGTCAGCTTCATGTTCGGGCCGGTCGTCATCAATATGTTGAAGAGCCGCCAGGGCACCGGCCAGCCGATCCGCACCGACGGCCCGGAAGGCCACCTGCTGACCAAACAGGGGACGCCGACCATGGGCGGCTTCCTGATCCTTCTGGCGTTGACGGTGGCGACGTTACTATGGGCCGATCTTCGCAACGTCTATGTGTGGGCGTCTCTCGGCGTCACCATCAGTTACGGCATCATCGGGTTCTTCGATGATTACCTGAAGGTCACGCGCCAGGATTCGAGCGGCCTGTCGGGAAAATTAAAACTCCTGATGCAGGCGGCGATTGCCCTGGTTGCGGCCTTCGTCATCGCCGGTCAGTTGCCGCCAGCGCTGACGATGACATTGGCGGTGCCGTTTTTAAAGAACCTTCTTCTCGATCTTGGTTGGGTATTTTTCGTTTTAGCGGTGCTGGTCATGGTCGGCACTTCGAACGCCGTCAACTTGACCGACGGCCTTGATGGGCTGGCCATCGTGCCGGTGATGATCGCCGCCGGGGTCTTTGCGCTGATCGCCTATTTGGTCGGTAATTCGGTGTTCGCCACGTATTTGCAGCTTCACCACGTTCCCGGCGCCGGGGAGCTATCGATCTTCCTGGGCGCCCTGGTTGGTGGCGGCTTGGGATTCCTGTGGTTCAACGCACCGCCGGCCAAGGTGTTCATGGGCGACACCGGGTCGCTATCGCTTGGCGGCGCCCTGGGGACCATCAGCGTCATCACCAAACACGAACTGGTGTTGGCCATTGTCGGCGGGCTGTTCGTTCTGGAAACCGTTTCGGTCATCGTCCAGGTGGTGTCGTTCAAGTTGACCGGAAAGCGGATCTTCGCGATGGCGCCGCTGCACCATCATTTCGAAAAAAAGGGCTGGGCCGAAAGCACCATTGTCATCCGGTTTTGGATTATCGCATCGATCTTGGCCCTGGCCGGCCTATCGACGCTGAAATTGAGATGAGCAGAGTTTCATGATTGATGTCTTTCCCTTCGCAGGTTATCCGGTCGCTGTCTTCGGACTCGGTCGTTCCGGGCTGTCGGCGGCCAAATCGCTGATGCGCAGCGACGCCGAGGTTTGTGCCTGGGATGACGACGAGGCCGCGCGTGAAGCCGCCGAAGAGGCCGGCGTGCCGCTGGTAGATCTATACAATTGTGATTGGAAAGAGCATTCGACCCTGGTGTTGAGCCCCGGCATTCCGCTGCATCATCCCAAGCCGCATAAGATCGTCGAGTTGGCTGCCGCCGCCAATGTCGAGATTGTCTGCGATGTCGAATTGCTGGCTCGCGCGCAACGCGACGCCGCCTATATCGGGATCACCGGCACCAACGGCAAATCGACGACCACCGCCTTGATCGGTCACATCATGCAGGTGTCGGGCCGCGATGCCGAAGTCGGCGGTAATTTGGGGATGCCGGCGCTTGATCTGGAGCCGCTCGGCAACGAAGGCGCCTACGTGCTGGAGATGTCGTCCTATCAATTGGACCTGACCAAATCGATCACCTTTGATGTCGCGGTGCTGTTGAACATCAGCCCCGATCACCTCGACCGCCACGGCGGCATGGATGGCTATGTCGCCGCCAAGAAACAGATATTCCACCGCCAGACGGCGCCGCGCACCGCCATCGTCGGCGTTGATGACGATCACTGCCGCGTCCTTTATGAACGCTTGAAAGCCGCCGACGAACAGGTGGTGATCGGAATTTCCGGTTCCAAAAAGGTCCACGGCGGCATCTATGTCCTTGACGGCGTCCTGGTCGATGACACCGACGGCCAGGAAACCCCGGTCATGGATCTCAGGGGCATTGCCAGCCTGCCCGGCCGCCACAACTGGCAAAACGCCGCCGCCGCCTATGCCGCCGCCAAAACCGGCGGCGTGCAGCCACACGCGGCGATGGCCTGTATTCAGAGCTACCCCGGCCTGGTCCACCGCCAGGAACCAGTCGCCATTATCGACGGCATCGGTTACGTCAACGATTCCAAGGCCACCAACGCAGACGCCGCGGCGCGCGCGCTGGCTTGTTATGACGCCGTTTACTGGATCGTCGGCGGGCGGCCCAAGGAGGGCGGCCTGAAGGCGGTTGAGCCCAACCTCGGCCGGGTCCGCCATGCCTTCCTGATCGGCGAGGCGGCGCTGGAATATGCGCAGTTTCTCGATGGCAAGGTGCCGATGACGCTGTCCGGTGACCTCAAGACGGCCTTGGCCGATGCCCGCAAGCTGGCCAAGAAAGACAAGGTTCCCGGCGCCGTGGTGTTGTTGTCCCCGGCGTGCGCCTCGTTCGATCAGTTCGAAAATTTCGAGGCCCGCGGCGACGCCTTCCGCGATATGGTCGAGGCGCTTCCCGGCAAAACGATGGACCCGTTCGATGAGCCGGGCATTTTCTCTTCCGCTATGGGCGCCGGTGATGACGGGGGTGGCTCATGAGCGCCATTGCCCGCACCGATACCAGCCTCGTCGGCCGTTGGTGGTGGACCGTCGACCGGTGGACCCTGGCGGCGTTGGCATCCATCGTCGTCATCGGCGCGGTGCTGACTCTATCGGCCTCGCCGCCGGTGGCCGAACGGCTTGGTTTCGACACCTTCTATTTCGCCCGCCGCCAATATGTCTTCCTGGGCCTGGCGGCGGCGGTCATCTTCGCGACCTCGTTCCTGAGCCCCCGGAATATCCGGCGGCTGGCGGTGGTCAGCATGGTCGTCGCTATTTTGTTGATGATAGCGACGCTGTTTCTGGGCACTGAAATCAAGGGCGCGACCCGCTGGTTGCGTATCGGGTCGTTCTCCCTGCAGGCGTCGGAATTCGTCAAGCCCGGCTTCGCCGTGGTCTGCGCCTGGATGTTCTCGGAACAACGCCTCGAAGGGCGGTTCCCCGGCTACGCCGTCGCCACCGGGCTATTTATTCTGGTCGTGGCCCTGTTGCTGTTGCAGCCGGATGTCGGCATGTCCATCGTCATCGCCGCCATCTGGGGGGTGCAGTTCTTCGTCGCCGGTCTGCCGCTGTTGATGGTCATGGGCATCGTCTTCGTTTTCCTGGCCGCCTCGGTCGGCGCGTATTTCACCTTCGATCACGTGCAGGCCAGGGTCGACCGCTTCCTGGACCCGGCGGGTGGCGAAAACTATCAGGTCAGCCGTGCCCTGGAAGCCTTCTACAACGGCGGCTGGGCCGGGCGTGGACCCGGCGAGGGCAGGGTCAAGGAAGTCCTTCCCGATGCCCACGCGGATTTCATATTCTCCGTCGCCGGTGAGGAATTCGGCCTGGTGTTGTGTCTGGTGATGGTCGCCCTGTTCGCCTTCGTCGTGCTGCGCGGCTTCAGCCGGGTGTTGAAGTCGGACGACCTGTACGTGTTGCTGGCGACCACCGGGCTGCTGGTTCAATTCGCCATTCAGGCGATCATCAATATGGCATCCAATATCAACCTGATTCCGCCCAAGGGCATGACCCTGCCGTTCGTATCCTACGGCGGCTCTTCGACGCTGGCGTTGGCGTTGGGCATGGGGATGGTCCTGGCGCTGACGCGGGACCGGGCGGGCGGAGGGGCAGGCCGATGACGGCTTCGATGTCCAACCAAGGCCATTTGGTCGTTCTCGCCGCCGGCGGAACCGGCGGACACATGTTCCCGGCCGAAGCCCTGGCGGGTGAGTTGGCCGGGCGCGGGTGCCGCTTGGCATTGATTACCGATCGCCGCGGCGGCGCCTGGAACGGCGCCCTGGACGGCGTTGAGACGCATCGTATCCGGGCCGGTGGTCTGGCCGGAAAAAGCTTTGCCGCGCGCCTTCAAAGCGGCCCTGAATTGGCCATCGGCACGTGGCAGGCGAGGGGCCTGTTGAAACGCTTGTGTCCCCACTGCGTCATCGGCTTCGGCGGCTATGCGTCGGTACCGACGATGTTGGCTGCCAGCTTCGGCAACTATCGCACCGCCATTCATGAACAGAACGCGGTGCTCGGACGCGCCAACCGGTTGTTGGCGTCCAGGGTCGATTGCATCGCCACCTCATTTGAAAATTCCGAAGGGCTGCCGGCGCAGGCCGCCGCCAAGGTCCATCATACGGGCATGCCGGTGCGGCCCGCCTTCACCGCGGTGCGCGATACGCCCTATCCGGCCTTGTTATCGGATGGGCCGGTGTCGCTCTTGGTCATCGGCGGCAGCCAAGGGGCGCATGTGTTCTCGGACATCGTGCCGAAGGCGCTGTGCCTGTTGGACGATGGCCTCAAGGCGCGGCTCAAGGTGTCGCAGCAATGCCGACCCGAAGACCTCGATCAAACCCGAAGCCAGTATCAATCGCTCGGCATCGACGCCGATCTCCAGACCTTCTTCGATGATGTTCCAGAACGCCTGAGCGCGGCGCATCTGTTGATCGGCCGCGCCGGTGCATCGACGGTGGCCGAAACCCTGATCGCCGGGCGGCCGGCGATCCTGGTTCCCTATCCCCATGCCATTGACGACCATCAGACCCGCAACGCGCACGCCGTTGACGAGGCCGGCGCCGGTTGGCTGATGCCCGAGTCCTCGTTCACGGCGTCGGGGTTGGCGGCGCGTCTTGATTCCCTGTTCGGTCTGCCGGCGATCCTTGAAAAATCCGCCGCCGCCGCCAAGGAGGCCGCCGCCAAGGACGCCGCCGGGCAATTGGCCGATGTGGTCTGCGCGCTGCTGCCGTCAAACGGCAACGGCGATGGCGATGAAAGGAGGGCGGCATGAAGGCGCTTCCTCTTGATATCGGCACCATTCATTTTGTCGGCATCGGCGGCATCGGCATGAGCGGCATTGCCGAAGTCCTGCACACCCTTGGGTATTCGGTGCAGGGCAGCGATGTCACTGAGAGCGCCAACGTCAAACGGCTTCGCGATCTGGGCGTCATCATTCATATCGGCCATCGCGCCGAAAATCTGGGCGAGGCAAGGGTGATTGTCACCTCGACGGCGGTCAAATCCGACAACCCGGAGGTTCAGGCCGCCCGCCAACGCCTGATCCCGGTCGTTCGCCGCGCCGAAATGCTGGGTGAGCTGATGCGCCTTAAATGGTCCATCGCCGTCGGCGGCACGCATGGAAAAACCACCACGACGTCTTTGGTGGCGGCCGTTCTTGACGCCGCCGGGTTGGACCCGACGGTGATAAACGGCGGCATCATCAACGCCTGGGGCAGCAACGCCCGGTTGGGCGCCGGGGACTGGATGGTCGCCGAGGCCGATGAGTCCGACGGCACCTTCCTGAAACTGCCGGCGACCATCGCCGTTGTCACCAACATGGACCCCGAACACCTGGATCATTACGGCTCTTTCGACAGGCTTCGCGATGCCTTCGACGCCTTTGTCGCCAATATTCCTTTCTATGGCTTCGCCGCCTTGTGCATCGATCACCCCGAAGTCCAGGCGATGATCCCACGGGTTTCCGACCGCCGCGTCGTCACCTACGGATTAAGCCCGCAGGCCGATATTCGCGGCGTCAATCTGGTTCACGCCGCCGAACAGGTCGTCTTCGACGTTCACGTCACCGATCGTAAGACCAACGCCAAGTCGACGCTCAAGGGTTTGGCGATGCCGATGCTGGGCGAACACAATGTTCAAAACGCGCTTGCCGCCATTGCCATCGCCGGTGAAATGGACATCGGCGAAAACGTCATCCGCCGTGCGTTGGCGTCTTTCAAAGGGGTCAAGCGGCGCTTTACCCGTGTCGGAGACGTCGGCGGCATCATCATCATCGATGATTACGGACACCATCCGGTTGAAATCGCCGCCGTCCTGAAAACGGCGCGCGCCACGGTCGCCTCTTCCACCGGGGGGAAAGTGATCGCCGTCGTTCAGCCGCACCGCTACACCCGGCTTCGCGACCTGTTTGAGGAATTCTGCCGGTGCTTCAACGACGCCGATGCGGTCGTCGTCGCCAATGTCTACGAGGCCGGTGAAGCGCCCATCGACGGCATCAACCGGGACTCCCTGGTCGAAGGCCTGGGCCATCATGGCCACCGCACCGTATTGCCGCTGGCGGCCCCGTCGGATCTGGCCGGGGTCATCGATGGGTTGGCCGGGCCGGGCGACATGGTCGTGTGCCTGGGCGCCGGCGACATCAGCCGTTGGGCGAATGAATTGCCGGACCAATTGCGCACGATCCGCGCCAAAGGTAAGGAGGCGGCAAATGATGCCGGTTAAGCAAGCCCCTCCGGCCCTGATCGAACGGCTGCCGGCCGTGCGCGGTGACCTGGAGGCCGATGCGCCGATGGCGCGCTATACCTGGTTCAAGGTCGGCGGTCCGGCCGAAGTTTTATTCCAACCGGATGACGCCGATGATCTGGCCCAATTCCTGGCGGCGAAGCCAGCCGATGTGCCGGTGACAATCATCGGAACGGCATCCAACATCATCATCCGCGACGGCGGCATTGCAGGGGTCGTTGTCCGCATCGGGCGGGGGTTTGCGGATATCCACATAGACGCTGACGAAATCACCGCCGGGGCCGGGGCTAATGACCTCCACGTGGCCCGCCATGCCCGAGACGCCGGGCTCGGTGGCCTCGAATTTTTGTGTGGCATTCCCGGCGCGCTCGGCGGTGCGCTGAGGATGAATGCCGGTGCCTACGGGCGTGAAATCGCGGATGTTCTGATTGATGCCGAGGCCGTCGATGGGGCCGGCGGCGTTCATCGACTGAAAGTGTCCGAATTTGATTTCGGCTATCGCCATTGCGGTGCGCCGGCGGACTGGATTTTCACCAGAGTCCGGCTTAAAGGCAGCCCCGCCGATCCAGATGAAATCAGCCGCCGCATGGATGAAATTCAAGCCGAACGGGAAACCACGCAGCCGATCAAGACGCCGACGGGCGGCTCGACGTTTACCAATCCTGAAGGCATCAAGGCGTGGAAGCTGATCGAAAAAGCCGGTTGCCGGGGGCTTCGGCGCGGCGGCGCGCAAGTGTCCAATCTGCATTGTAATTTCCTGATTAACACCGGCGGCGCCACCGCCGCCGACCTGGAAGGGTTGGGCGAAGACATTCGCCGCCGGGTGTTCGACGACAGCGGCGTCAAATTGGAATGGGAAATCCGGCGTATTGGCCATTTTGGGTCTGAACAAGGAGACTCGGCATGAGCAGGCAAGTCGCGGTCCTGATGGGCGGATGGTCGGCGGAACGGGAAGTCTCTCTGGTGTCCGGCGCGGCGGTTTCCAAATCGCTGGCCGCCGCCGGGATGACGGTTACCTCCATCGATGTGCAGCGCGACATGGGGGCGTTGATGACCCGCCTGTACCCGCGCCCCGATGCGATCTTCAACGCGCTGCACGGGCGCTTCGGCGAAGACGGTTGTGTCCAGGGGGTGTTGGATATTCTCGACATTCCCTACACCCATTCGGGATTGCTGGCCTCGGCGCTGGCGATGGACAAGCCGATGGCGAAAAGGCTGTTTGCCGATGCCGGTATTCCAGTCGCCGAACACAAAATCGCCTCCCGTGACGAAATTATGGCCGGCGACGTCATGGACCGGCCTTATGTGGTCAAGCCCCTGAACGAAGGCTCCAGTGTCGGCGTTCATATTGTCCCCGAAGGCGATAACGAGCCGTTGTTCAATGATACCGGCTGGCCTTATGGCGATCGGGTCATGGTCGAAAAATACATCCCCGGCCGCGAATTGACCGTTTCGGTAATGGGCGACAGGGCGCTCGGCGTCACCGAAATCAAAACCGGCCGGGAATTCTACGATTACCAAGCCAAGTACGAAAAAGGCGGCTCGCACCATGTCGTTCCCGCCGAGATTGAGCCCGCCGTCGCCGAGGAAGCCATGCGGCTTGCCGTGTTGGCGCACCAGACGCTCGGCTGCCGGGGCCTGTCCAGGGCCGACTTCCGCTACGACGGCAAGCAACTTTATTTGCTCGAAATCAATACCCAGCCCGGCATGACGCCGACCTCGCTGGTCCCGGAACAAGCGGCCCACGCCAATATTTCGTTCCAAGAGTTGGTGGTTTGGATGGTCGATAACGCGGAGTGCGACTCATGAGTAAAAAGCAGAGCCCGAAATTCGTAAGACAGGGACAACCGCGTCGGCGGGTGGTTCCGTTCTGGCGGCACCGTTATATGCAAGGCGTTCTGGTCGTGTTGTTGATCGCCCTTGCCGCCGGTGGCGGTTGGCGGCTTTGGCAATCGGGTTGGGTCACGGCCTCGGTCGAGCGGGCTAAATGGAAACTGATCGCGGTATCGGCGGAGGTTGGCTTCAAGGTTAATGAAATTCTGGTCGTTGGCAGAAGCGAGACCAGGCAAAAAGATCTTCTGGCTGCCGTTCGTCTGGTCCGGGGTGCGCCAATTCTGGCGTTTGACCTGGAAGCCGCGCAGAAGCGGATCAAATCGCTGCCGTGGATCAAGTCGGCGACGGTGGAACGCATGTTGCCCGATACCGTGTTGCTGACCGTCGTGGAACGCAAGCCCATGGCCATGTGGCAGCACCAGGGGGTTTTTGCGCTGATCGACACCGATGGTGAAGTCATTTTGAAAACCGGGCTTGAGCGGTTCTCCGATCTATTGGTGGTGGTCGGTGGCGATGCGCCGAAGCACGCCGCCGAATTGCTGAAGGACCTGGCCACGGAACCGCAGTTGATGACCATGGTCAAGGCCGCCGTTCGTGTCGGTGGCCGGCGCTGGAACCTGCGTCTCAAGGGCGACATCGATGTGCGCCTGCCCGAGGAAAATGCCGCCGGCGCTTGGACCCGGCTGGCGGAATACGAAAAAAACCATCAGGTGCTGGAACGCGACGTTCGGATTTTGGATCTGCGTCTGCCCGACCGGCTGATCGTTCGCAAACCGCCCCGTCCGGCAAAGCCGGCCAGGGGCAAACGGCAAGAGACTTAGGCCATGAAGAAAAAAAACACCCATAAAAGAGCCAGAAGCGGTCTTGTCGCGGCCCTGGATATCGGCACCACCAAGGTCTGCTGTTTGATCGCCCGCCTGGGCGGCGACCGCAGCCAGGGCTTAAGCGACGGCATAAAAATAATCGGCATCGGTCATCAGGTGTCGAAGGGATTGCGGTCCGGCACCATCGTCGATCTGGATGAAACCGAGGCCTCAATCCGGGCCACCGTCGAAGCCGCCGAACAGATGGCCGGTGAAAATATTCAGGGCGTGGTCGTCAATCTTTCCTGCGGCCAGCCGGAATCACGCCTGATCGCGTATGAAATATCCATCGCCGGTCATGAAATCGGCGACGCCGACGTGCGCCGCATCCTTGACCCATCGGTGCTGATCAACGGGATGGCCAAGGAACGCGAACTGATTCACACCATCCCCGTCGGCTATTCCATCGACGGTAATCGCGGCGTGCGCGACCCGCGCGGCATGTTCGGCGAACGCCTGGGCGTCAATATGCACGTCATCAGCGGCCTCAGCGGGGCCGTGCGGAATCTGGAAACCGCCGTCGTGCGCTGCCATTTGGAAGTCGAAAATAAGATCGTTTCCCCCTTCGCCTCCGGGCTGGCGACCTTGGTCGAGGATGAAGTTCAGTTGGGCGTTACCTGCATCGACATGGGCGGCGGCACCACATCGATCTCGGTTTTCTTCGATGGCGAACTGGTCCACACCGATTCCATTCCCGTCGGCGGCGTTCACGTTACCAACGATATTGCCCGTGGCCTGTCGACCCCGCTCGCTCAAGCGGAGCGGATGAAGACATTGTACGGCAATGCATTGGGGTCTGCGTCTGATGATCGCGAAGTCATCACCGCCCCCCTGGTCGGCGAGGAGAAAAGCTCGGAGTCTAGCCATATCCCACGGTCCATGCTGGTCGGCATCATCCGGCCCCGCATTGAAGAGACGCTGGAAATGGTCCGCGACCGGCTCCAGGCGGCGGGCTTTGACAAAGTCGCCGGGCGCCGGGTGGTATTGACCGGCGGCGCCAGCCAGCTTCCGGGGGTCCGTGAGTTGGCCAGCAGCATTATCAACAAGCAGGTCCGCATGGGCCGCCCCAAGACCATGGACGGCATGGCCGAGGCGATTGCCGGGCCGGCCTTTTCGACCTCGGTCGGCCTGCTTCATTTCGCCATCAGCAATAAGGCCGAGGCGCCAAGCGCCGCCTATTGCCCGCCGGAACAAATCAACCGGGGCTTCGGCCGCCTCGGACAATGGATACGCGAGAATTTTTGATGAGAGCTTTGTTTGAACACTTAATCCAAATGCCGCCACTGAAGACCGGCGGCTTCCAATTTACCGCGGTGGATATCCACCGTCTTTGTCATTTCAAGTTGCCACAAATAAGGAGGTTACCATGAGCATCAACCTGACCGTGCCGGACGATAATAACCATATGCTAAAGCCTAAACTCACTGTCATCGGCGTCGGTGGCGCCGGCGGCAATGCCGTTAACAACATGATCAGGGCCGAGTTGGGGGGCGTCGAATTCATCGTTGCCAACACCGACTCCCAGGCCTTGTCCCAATCGGGCACCCAACGCCGCATTCAATTGGGCTCCAAGTTGACCGAGGGTCTCGGCGCGGGGTCACGACCGGAGGTCGGTCGCGGCGCGGCGGAGGAATCGATCAACGAGATCATCGCCGAGTTGGAGGGTGTCCACATGGCCTTCATCGCCGCCGGCATGGGCGGCGGCACCGGCACCGGTGGCGCCCCGGTGATTGCCCGGGCAGCCAGGGAACGAGGCATTCTGACCGTCGGCGTGGTCACCAAGCCGTTCCAATTCGAGGGCACGCACCGGATGAAACAAGCCGAGGCCGGGATCGCGGATCTGGAACAGTACGTCGATACACTGATCGTCATTCCCAATCAGAACCTGTTCCGCATCGCCAATGAAAAGACCACCTTCGCCGATGCCTTCGCGATGGCCGACGAGGTGCTCTATTCCGGCGTCCGCGGCGTTACCGACCTGATGGTGATGCCGGGCCTGATTAACCTGGACTTCGCCGATATCCGCTCGGTGATGAGCGAAATGGGCAAGGCCATGATGGGCACCGGCGAAGCCGAGGGCGAACGCCGTGCCCTGGATGCGGCGGAAGCGGCCATCGCCAACCCGCTGCTGGACGACACCTCGATGAAGGGGGCCAAGGGGGTTCTTATCAACATCACCGGCGGCATGGACATCACGCTGTTTGAAGTCGATGAAGCCGCCAACCGCATCCGCGCCGAGGTCGATGATGGCGCCTATATCATCGTCGGTTCGGCCTTCGATCCGTCATTGGAGGGCATCATGCGGGTATCCGTGGTCGCCACCGGAATCGATGCCAATGCCGCCCAGATGGCATTGCCGACGATGTTGCATCTGGCCGATCAGTTGGAAAAATCCGCGCCGGTGACATTTAAATCCGATCCCAGGCCCGAAACCTATCAGGCCCCGGCAATGGACTCCGGTTTTGAAGCGGTGATGCAAAACAGGATCGAGACCGAGCCTGAGTCGGAACCTGAACTGGAAACCGACATCCCGCCTGCAGCCGGGGAATTGCCGGTCGAGGCGATGGCCGAGTTGGCGGATCAATCGGGGATCGAATCGGTTGCCGGATCGGATGACCAAATGGTCGATGAATCCGATGATTCTGCCGACGATGCCCCTGAGGATGATATTGCCGCCTTGGCGGTATCTGAATCGGAAACCCCGCCCGCGGCGATGCCGTCGATGGGCGCCACCGATGCCTTCATTCCGGCGCGAGCGGTACAATCGAGCGAATCGATTAAGGCGAAAATCGGCGATAACGCCACTAAAAGTCGGGACACCGTCGCCGCCGGCGCTGCCCCGGAACCGGTGGCCGAATTGCCAAAGCCGGCTAAAAAAATCAGCCTTTTTGAACGGGTGACAGGCGGCGGTCGGGCGGCTTTTGGAAAGAAGGTTCAGGAACCGCCGAAACCACAGGAAAAGGCGGAAGGTATTGAAATAAATGATATTTCCGCAGTAGTAGAAGCCCCCGCGGCGATCCCTGAGCCGGAACTGTCGTTGGTTTCCGAGGCCCCCGAGGCCCCGGAAATTTCCGCTCTCTCCGAGGATACCAATGGGGCCGTTGCGGAGGCCGTCACGGAGGCCGAGGAAACCGAACAATCGCTCGGCGGGATGGATATCGAAGACCGCCTGCCGGTAAGCGAAAGCACCGACGACCTGTTGGATATTCCGGCGTTTCTTCGTCGTCAGGCGAATTGACGGGACAATACTTAACCGATTGTTAATAAGGAGTTATCGTGGGTAACAATCGGAAACAAAGAGTGATTTGAGTGGCTTCCGGGATGTTGTTAAACACATTATCGGAAGCCGCTTAGTTCGCGAATAAACAAGAATATTAGGGGAAGACGTTTCCATGCTGGAAACCGGAGCCATCAAACAACGGACCCTTAAAACATCCATCAACTGTTCCGGCGTGGCGTTACACTCCGGGGCAAAGGTGTCGATGACCCTTAATCCGGCTCCCGCTGACAGCGGCATCTCCTTCACGCGTACCGATATCGTCGGCCGCGACGCCGTGATCCCGGCCAAATGGGACCATGTCGTCGATACCCGCATGTGCACGACCCTCGGCAATGATGATGGCGTCACCATCGGCACGGTCGAACACCTGATGGCGGCCCTGGCCGGGTGCGGCATCGACAATGCGGTGATCGAATTGAACGGCGAGGAAGTCCCGATCATGGACGGCTCGTCACAGCCCTTCGTCTTCCTGATTGAATGCGCCGGTGTGGTCGAACAGGATGCGCCCAAGCGCATCATCCGGGTATTGAAAACCGTTTCCGTCAATGGCGGTGCGGCCCGGCTTTGCCCCGGCCCGCACCTGTCCCTGGATTTCGAAATCGATTTCGACAATGACATGGTTTCCCAACAATCCCTTTCCATTGGTGTCGTCAACGGCAGTTTCGCCAAGGAACTGGCCCGCGCCCGGACCTTCGGGTTCCTCCAGGACGTCGAAGCGCTTAGGGCCGCCGGGTTGGCCAAGGGTGGTTCCCTGGAAAACGCCATCGTCGTCAGCGGCAACGAAGTAATGAACGAAGGCGGCTTACGCTACGACGACGAATTCGTCCGCCACAAGATGCTGGATGCCTTGGGCGACCTGTATTTGGCCGGTGCCGCGATTATCGGCGGTTTCCATGGCGTCTGTTCCGGGCACGCCACCAACAACATGCTGCTGAAAGCATTGTTCGCCGACCCGGAAGCCTGGAAACGGGATGTTTTGCAGGGCCATGAGGCGTTGTCGGCCATTGACGGCGGTATTTATCCAGAAATGACGGCAACGGCCTGATCCGAGTCTGAAAACCACCCTAATTTCGATTTTTTGCCCGCCCTGCTTCGGCGGGGTTTTTTTTGTCGTTTTGTTGGTCCTTTGCATGGTTCTGGGGCCGCGCCCGCGATATAATTTCGGCTTAGGCCCGTAAGGGCCGGCGTAAGCGCACAGGTATTGCTGATGACTAATTTTAAATTTTTGCGAGGGCCGTTGTGTGTCGCGTTGGCGGCGGTTTTGTTGCTTGGCGCCTGTTCGGCAAAAAAGAAAGAATACGTCGAGCGGCCGGTTGAGACGCTCTACAACGAGGCCATGGATTTTATGCTTGCCAAGAATTACGGCGAAGCGACCGAGAAATTCGACGAGGTTGAACGCCAGCACCCTTATTCCCAGTGGGCCAACAAGGCGCAATTAATGGGTGCCTACAGTTATTATCTGAGCAACCGCTATGATGACGCCATCGTATCCCTGGATCGGTTCATCCAATTACACCCCACCAGCCGGGACGTTCCCTATGCTTTCTACCTTAAAGGGTTGAGTTACTACGAGCAGATTTCCGATGTTGCCCGCGACCAGAAAATGACCGAATTGGCGCTGTCGACGCTGGACGATTTGGTCAAGCGCTATCCGAAAAGCAAATACGCGCGTGATGCAAAGGTGAAGTTGGACCTGACCCGCGACCATCTGGCCGGCAAGGAAATGGAAATCGGGCGCTACTATCACAACAAGCGCCAGTATCTTGCCGCCATCAACCGTTTTAAATCGGTGATCGACAAATTCCAGACCACGACCCATGTCCCCGAGGCGCTGCACCGATTAACCGAGGCCTACCTGGCCTTTGGGCTTAAGGATGAGGCGAGGAAGACGGCGGCGGTCCTTGGCCATAACTTCCCCGGCAGCGAGTGGTATCTGGATTCCTATAAGATCATGGGCAACAAGGTTGCCTCGCCGAATATCGAGCCGGAATCCCCCTGGTACAAGGTGTGGTGACGGATTGGTTGGTATGCTGACTTCACTATCGATTCGCGATGTTGTGCTGATTGGCCGCCTCGACCTGACCCTCAAGGCCGGTCTCAGTGTGATGACCGGTGAAACGGGCGCCGGAAAATCCATCCTCCTCGATGCCATGGGCCTGGCGATTGGCATGCGGGCCGAGGCCAGGTTGGTCCGTCATGGCGCCGATGGGGCGTCGGTCACGGCGGCCTTTGATGTTACCGACGATCACCCGGCGCTACAGGTTCTTTCCAACCACGGCATCACTATGGACGAAGATTCCCTGGTGCTGCGCCGGACATTGGGCAAGGACGGCCGCTCCAAGGCTTTCATCAATGACCAGCCGGTCAGCGTCCAGTTGTTGAAGGAAATCGGCGAGACCCTGGTTGAAATCCACGGCCAGTTCGAAAACCAACGCCTGCTGAATGAAGCCGCCCACCGGCCCTTGCTTGATTCCTACGGCGGCTTAGGCGACACGCTGGAAAAAGTGCGCACCGCCTTTGGTCTTTGGCGCACCGCCGCCGATGCCCACGCCCACGCCGAGGCCGACATGGAAGCGGCGCGGCGCGATCAAGACTACATCACCCACGCGTTGGAGGAATTAAAGGCGCTGGACCCGAAACCCGGCGAAGAAACCGAACTGGCCGGAAAACGTACCTTGATGATGAACGCCGAAAAGTTGGTCGAGGCCATGAACGCCGCCGCCGACGGCCTGCATGGCGAAAGCGGCGCGTTGGCGCGGCTTCAGGCCGCCCTTGGCCATCTTGAACATGTCGCCGCGAAGTCCGAAGGGCGCTTGGGCGACACCATCGCCGCGCTCCTTCGCGCCCAATCCGAAGCCGCGGAAGCCGATGCGCTGCTGGAAGCCGTCGCCGCCGGCCTCGACATGGACCCGCAATCCCTGGAAAACGCCGAAGAACGCCTGTTCGCGCTGCGCGCCCTGGCCCGCAAGCATCACATCGAGGTCGATGGCCTCGCCGCCCTCGCTGATAAATTGGCCGGGCAGGTCGAGGCCCTGGAAGACGGCGACGCACGGCTGGCTGAATTGGCGCGGGCGGTCACGGCGGCGCGGGCGGTTTATGAAAAGGCGGCGTCTGTTTTAAGCCAGGCTCGAAAAAAAGCGGCGGCCAAGATGGATACGGCGGTGGCGAAGGAGCTAAAGCCCCTGAAACTGGATAAGGCGACGTTCTCAACCGCCATCAACGCGCTGTCCGAAGATGCCTGGGGCCCCAACGGCCGCGACAAAATCGCCTTTCAGGTGTCGACCAACCCCGGCAACCCACCCGGCCCGCTCGGCAGGATTTCGTCCGGCGGCGAACTGGCGCGCTTCACGCTCGCCTTAAAAGCGGTTCTGGCCCAGTCCGACCCGGTGACGACGCTGGTCTTTGATGAGGTCGATTCCGGCGTCGGCGGCGCCGTCGCGGACGCCGTCGGTGAACGGCTCGCCGGTCTCGCCGACGGCTGTCAGGTGCTGGTCGTCACCCATTCACCGCAGGTCGCGGCGCGCGGCGCCCATCACTGGCTGGTCTCCAAATCCGATGACGGCGCAACGTCGGGGTCCGGGGGCAAACAAGGCGTGCTGACCAGCGTCGATGCGCTCAGCGAGTCAGCCCGCAAAGAAGAAATCGCCCGGATGCTGGCCGGCGCCAAAGTCACCGATGAGGCCCGCGCCGCCGCAGACAGCCTACTGGAAGGCGCGGCCCCGTGAGTGAAGAGGGGCCTGCCCCCGTCGATGCGTTAACGCCGCTGGAGGCGGCCGCGGAACTGGACGCGCTCACCGCCGAAATGGCCGCCCATGATACCGCCTACTATCTACACGACGCGCCCACGGTCTCCGACGCCGATTACGATGCCCTGCGCCGCCGCCTTGACGCCATTGAAGCCGCCTTTCCCAACCTGGTCCGCCCCGATAGCCCGTCGCAAAAGGTCGGTGCGGCGCCTGTTGCCGGGTTCGGCAAGGTGCCTCATAAAATCCCCATGTTGTCGCTGGGCAACGCTTTTAACGATGACGACGTGGTTGAATTCGTGGGCAGGGTCCGGCGGTTCCTGGGGCTGGATGCGGATGAGACGGTGGAGATCGTCTGCGAGCCCAAGATCGACGGCCTGTCGGTGTCGCTGCGCTATGAGGGCGGGCATTTCGTTCAGGGCGCCACCCGCGGCGACGGCGCCACCGGCGAAGACATTACCGAAAATCTGAAAACCCTTGCCGATATCCCGATGACGTTGAAGGACGCCCCGGAGATATTGGAGGTCCGCGGCGAGGTCTACATGACTAGCAAAGATTTCGCCGCCCTCAACCGGGCTCAGGAAAAGGCCGGTGACAAGGTGTTCGCCAATCCCCGCAACGCCGCCGCCGGGTCGCTGCGTCAGAAAGACCCGGCCGTGACGGCGTCGCGGCCGCTCAGCCTGTTCGCCTATGCCTGGGGCCAGGTGTCCGAGCCGGTCGCCGACACCCATTGGCAGTTTCTAACCAAATTACGCGGCTGGGGATTCCCGACCAATCCGCTGGCGGCGCTGCGTGACCGTGTCGAAGACTGCCTCGCCTTTTACGCCGACACGGTTGAGAAGCGCCCCGGCCTCGATTACGAAATCGACGGCATGGTCTACAAGGTCAATCGTCTCGACTGGCAGGACCGCTTGGGCGCCGTTAGCCGCGCCCCGCGTTGGGCCATCGCCCACAAATTCCCGGCGGAACAGGTGGAAACGGTGGTCAGGGAAATCACCATTCAGGTCGGCCGCACCGGCGTTCTGACCCCGGTCGCCAATCTGGAGCCGGTCAGCGTCGGCGGCGTCCAGGTCAGCCGCGCCACCTTGCACAACCAAGACGAAATCGCCCGCAAGGATATCCGCCTTGGCGATACCGTCATCATCCAGCGCGCCGGTGACGTCATCCCGCAGGTGGTCTCCGTGGTCCTCGATAAACGGCCGAAGGATTCCAAACCCTACCAGTTTCCCGGCACCTGCCCCGACTGCGGCAGCCTCGCCATCCGCGAGGACGGCGAAGTGGCGACGCGCTGCGCCGGCGGCCTGATTTGCCCGGCGCAACGGCTGGAAAGGCTGAAACATTTCGTCTCCCGCAATGCCTTCGATATCGAAGGCCTCGGCGGCAAGCACATTATCGCCTTCGTCGAAGATGGCCTGATTGAAACCCCGGCGGATATCTTCCGGCTCAAGGACCACGCCGACGCCATCGCCGGTCGCGACGGCTGGGGCCAACAGTCGGCCACTAATCTGCTCAACGCCCTGGAAGAACGCCGCCACATCGCCTTGCACCGTTTTATCTTTGCTCTCGGCATCCGCCAGGTCGGCCAAGCCACCGCGCGGCTTCTGGCCAAGCAGTATGGGTCACTAGGGAACTGGCGGGCGCAGATGGATGCGGCCCAGGACCGCGATGGCGACGCCTATGGCGAACTCACCAACATCGACGGCATCGGCCCCTCGGTCGCCGATGATTTGTTGGGGTTCTGCGCCGAGGCCCACAACCGCGACGTCCTCGACGCGCTCGGCGATCTGCTGACGGTGCAGGACTTCATCGCCCCCGAGACCGGCTCGTCGCCGGTCGCCGGCAAGACCGTGGTGTTCACCGGAACGCTGGAAACCGTCAGCCGCGCCGAGGCCAAGACCCGCGCCGAGGCGCTCGGCGCCAAGGTCGCCGGCAGCGTCTCGAAAAAAACCGATTACGTCATCGTCGGCGCCGACGCCGGCACCAAGGCCAAAAAGGCCGGGGAGTTGGGCGTTGCGATACTGACGGAGCAGGAGTGGTTGGAGTTGATCGGCTAGGGGGGGGTAAAATGATGATATATTGATGAATAAATGATTAAATTATGAGTTTAGGGAGTGTAGCTTAAACCCTAGTGGGACGACCAGTTGTCCCTTTCACATAGGGGTAGGAGGCTAACCTAATGACAAAGATATTTAAAAACACAAAGGAAATAATTGAGTTATAGCCCAAAGTGGTGTTTTGGCCTCTGAATCAAGCGGCGACCAGATCGACGTCATTTACCTCAACACCGTCAATATGGAGAGTTAAGTGCACTGTCACTGTAATTTCATTACCGAAATGACCCTGGACGATGCAAAACAGATTTACGATGGTTCTAATGACGCCGCGACCCAGTACTTCAAGCGCGTTTCATCGGCTGACTTGGCCAAGGTCGTCAAACCGGTCGTCGATCAGTCTCTCGCCGAAGTCGGCGCGGTCGCCTCCTATGACCAGCTCATGGGGAAATACTCGGCCCTGCCATTCGTTCCAGACGTGAAGGCCAACCTGACCGACCACGCCGTCAACATGGCCTTGGAGGGGTTGTTCTTCTATCTTGCCAAAGAGGAGGCCGCCATCCGGCAAAACCCGGCGAAACGGACAACGGATTTACTGGCCCGGGTTTTCGGCGGTTAAATTACTGAAACTTTACGGAGATACGGCACATGTTAAGGAAGCTATTTACGTCATTAACGCTTGCGATCGCTTTTATATTCGGGGCGTCCCTGGTTGCCCCATCAAGTTCTCTGGCCGAGAAAAGGGGTAACCCGTCGGACTGCGCCAAAATCAGAAATATCGATGAAAAGATGGAGTGCCACGAGAAGGCCCTGGAAGAGCTGAAGGCGGAAAAAAAGGACCGCAAGAAGGATCACGACAAGGACGATGACAAGGACGACGACAAGGATAAAAAGAAAAAGGACAAGAAAGACAAAAAGAGCAAGAAGGATAAGAAGGAGAAAAAGAAAAAGGACAAGAAAGACAAAAAGAAAAAGTAGGTGTGGAAACAAATTACGGTGACAGTGCACTTAACTATCTTTTGGTCAGAACATTCCAATGTCCGCCCTTGGCTAATAAGCGAAGCTCCAGCCACACCCTGATTATGTCGTTTTTTCTGCGCTAAGCGGAAGTGGAATGTCCGGTTTTTCGATTTGCTCGATTTCATGTCCGCTGTGAGGGCGGAATTACGGTGGCGGAATTACGGTGACAGTGCACTTAATTGCGGAATTGAAATATGGAGAGTTAAGTGCACTGTCACCGTA
>JAQBYB010000097.1 GCA_027624235.1 Pseudomonadota bacterium
GCGCCGGCTTCGATGGTCATGTTGCAGACCGTCATGCGGCCTTCCATGGAAAGGTCGCGAATGGCCTGGCCAGCGTATTCAATGACATAGCCGGTGCCGCCAGCGGTGCCGATTTCGCCGATCACGGCTAAAATCAAATCCTTGGCGGTGACGCCCGTCAGCAAATCACCCTCGACGGTGATGCGCATGTTCTTGAGTGGGCTTTGCAACAGCGTCTGGGTCGCCATTACGTGTTCGACCTCGGACGTGCCGATGCCGAAGGCGAGCGCCCCGAAAGCGCCGTGGGTGGCGGTGTGGCTGTCGCCGCAGACGATGGTGGCGCCCGGCAGGGTGAAGCCCTGTTCCGGCCCGATGACGTGGACGATGCCCTGGCGGACATCGCCGATGTCGAACAACTGGACTCCGAAGTCGGCGCAGTTTTTCTGCAACGCCGCGATCTGGATGCGGGCTTCCGGGTCTTCGATGGGTTTGGAGCGATCCGTGGTCGGCACGTCATGGTCGATGACGGCCAGCATCTGGTCCGGTCGGCGCGGTTTGCGTCCCGCGGCGCGCAAGCCCTCGAAAGCCTGCGGGCTGGTGACTTCGTGGATCAGATGACGATCGATGTAGAGCAGGCAGGTGCCGTCATCTTGCACGTTAACCAGATGTGAGTCCCAGATCTTGTCGAACAGCGTTTGCGGGGTAGCCATTGGTTGTCGTTTCTCCCGGGTCTTTTCGGGGGCCGAAGCCCCCTTTTATATAGTTAGTCCTTGGCCTTGTCTTTTGCCGCCTTTTTCTTCTTTTTGGCGGGCTTTTCCTCGGCGCCGTCTTTGGCTTCCACCGCCGGGGCGACGTCCTTGACTTCCAACTGGCCGGTTTCGGGCACGTCGACCATGGCCTTCTTCGCGGCCTTATTCTTGGTGCTGTCCCAATCGGTCTTCTCGGCGATGCGGGCGCGCTTGCCGGTCAGGCCGCGCAGGTAATACAGCTTGGCCCGGCGGACATCGCCGCGGCGCACCACTTCGATCGACTCGATCGTGGTGGAATGCAGCGGAAACACCCGCTCCACGCCGACGCCGTAGGATATTTTGCGCACCGTGAAGGATGAATTGATGCCGGCGTTCTTGCGCCCGATACAAACCCCTTCAAAGGCCTGGACACGTTCGCGGGTTCCTTCAACCACCTTGACGTTGACCCGGAGCGTATCGCCGGCGGCGAATTTGGGCACCGGGCGGTTCTGGGTCAGTTTCTCGAGCTGTTCTTTTTCGATTTCTTCAATAATGTTCATGGCTTTCGTCCTTACCGTTTGGGTCGTTCGTTTTATCCGTTGTTTCCGGCATGGCGCGCCCACAGGTCGGGGCGCCTTTCCCGGGTAATGTCTTCGGCCTGTTGCCGCCGCCAGGCCCGGACCTTTTCATGGTGTCCGGAAACCAGGACGTCTGGGACCAATCGGCCATTCCAATCCTGGGGCCGGGTGTATTGGGGGTATTCCAACAGGTCTTTCTCAAAACTCTCCTCGGCCAGCGACTGGGGCGCCCCGATAACGCCGGGCAACAGCCTGACACAGGCGTCAATGACGGCGATGGCCGCCGCTTCACCCCCGGATAAGACAAAGTCGCCGAGGCTTATTTCTTCAATCACGTGGGCGTCCAGGACCCTTTCGTCGAGGCCCTCAAACCGGCCGCACAGCAAGGCGACGCCCGGCCCTTCGGCCAATTGCCGGACCCGTCGTTGAGTCAAGGGGCGGCCACGCGGCGTCAGGTATATCAGGCTTAAGTCCGGGTCCACCTGGGTTGAGGCGTCGATGGCATCGGAGACCACATCCGGGCGCATGACCATGCCGGGTCCGCCACCGAAAGGGGCGTCGTCGACGGAGCGGTGTTTGTCGTGGGCGAAGTCCCGAATGTTCACGGGCTCCAGGGACCAGCCGCCGTCCTTCAGGCCCTGGCCGGCCAGCGACAGGCCCAGCGATCCCGGAAACATTTCCGGGAACAGCGTCAACACCTTCGCTTTCCATGTTTTATCGAGCTTCGCCACGTACTTCTATCCTTTAGCCCTGATGGGCGTCTTCACTCTCGTTGGTTTCGTTGTCCGCCGCTTCATCGCCCGCCTCTAAGACGGGTTGCAGTTTGACGACGATCCGGGCCTTTTCTATATCCACCACCGGAACCGTATCGGCGGTGAAGGGCACCATCAGGTCGTCTTTGTCGTTGTCTCCGCCGGCGCCGATCTCAAGAATGTCGCTGGCGCCGAAATTGTGGACGGCCTTGACCGTTCCTAAATGTTCCCCGTCTTCCGTCTCCGCCGTCAGGCCGATCAGGTCGGCGTGGTAATACTCACCTTCCTCAGGCTCGGGCAGAACGTCCTTCGCAACGTACAGCCTGGCGCCTTTTAGCGCCTCGGCGGCGTCACGGTCGGCGATCCCATCCAGCCGGGCAATCACCAGACCCTTGGCGTGGGCGGTGACCTTGATCCGGTAGGACGTCTCGCCGTCCTCGGTCGACACCGGGCCGTAGGCGGCGACATCGTTCGGATCAGCGGTAAAGCTTTTGATCCGGACTTCGCCTTTGAGCCCACGGACACCGGCAATGGCGCCGATACAGACTCGATCTTGTCGTCCTGTCGCCATGGCCGATTTAGCCGTCCTTCTTGTCGTCTTCGCCCTTGTCCTCGCCACCGGCTGCTTCAGCCGGGGCCTCGTTGGCCTTTGCTGCTTCAGCCGGGGCTGCTTCAGCCGGGGCCTCGTCGGCCTTAGCTGCTTCAACCGGGGCTGCTTCAGCCGGGGCCTCGTCGGCCTTAGCTGCTTCAACCGGGGCTGCTTCAACCGGGGCTGCTTCAACCGGGGCTGCTTCAACCGGGGCTGCTTCAGCCGGGGCCTCTTCAGCAGGGGCTTCAGGCGGGGCTTCGGCGGCGGCCTTGGCCTTTTCTTCGGCGTCTTTCTGGCGTTCCAGAGTTTTGGGCCGGGGCATGTGTTGTTTGGTCTGCTCAGGGAATGTCGGTTTTTCGACCAAACCGACGTCGCTGAGGAAACGAATGACGCGCTCGGACGGCTTGGCGCCGACGCCGAGCCAGTACTTGATCCGCTCGTCCACGGTGGTCAGACGATCGGGATGATCCTTGGCGACCATCGGGTTATAGGTGCCGAGCCGTTCGATATAGCGGCCGTCGCGGGCATTCCGCGAGTCGGCGACAACGATGCGGTAAAAGGGGCGCTTTTTGGCGCCACCTCGGGAAAGTCGGATTCTCAGAGACATATCTTTTTGCCGTCCTTTTGCCGTTGAAGTTCGAATGATTTCATGGGGTCGCTCTTTTTATATTGGTTAAATCAAAGGGTTGATCGGGGTCGCCGGTTAGCGCATGGGCGGGCCGCCGGGCCGCATCATGCCCGGTGGCATGGCCCCCGGCATCATGCCTTTTTTGCCCATCTTGCCGGCCTTTTTCATCATGGTGGACATCTGTTTGAACTGTTTGAGGACGCGGTTGACATCCTGGACGGAGGTGCCCGATCCGGTGGCGATGCGGCGTCGGCGCGAGCCGTTGAGGATTTTCGCGTTTTGACGCTCTTTCGAGGTCATGGACAGGATGATGGCTTCCTGGCGGGCGATCGTGTTGTCGTCGATGTTGGCGGCCGCGATCTGATCTTTCATCTTGGCGGCGCCGGGAATCATGCCCATCAGGCCCTTGATGTCGCCCATCTTGCGGATTTGGTTGAGCTGTTCGGCCATGTCTTCAAGGGTGAACTTGCCCTTCATCATCTTGGCCGCCATTTTTTCGGCTTCTTGTTGGTCGATGACCTCGGCGGCCTTTTCGACCAAGCCGACGACATCGCCCTGGCCCAGGATCGAATTGGCAATGCGTCCGGCGTCGAAGGCCTCAAGGGCGTCGATCTTTTCGCCGGTCCCCATCAGCTTGATCGGGCAGCCGGTGGCGGCGCGCATGGACAGCGCCGCGCCGCCCCGTGCGTCGCCATCGACACGGGTCAGCACCATGCCGGTGACGTTGATGCGGGCGTTGAATTCGCGGGCCATGTTGACGGCGTCCTGGCCGGTCAGCGCATCGGCGACCAGCAAGGTTTCGGTGGGCTTGGTGGCGTCTTTGATCTGCGCCAGTTCGGCCATCAACGCGTCGTCGATATGGAGTCTGCCGGCGGTGTCCAGAATAACCACGTCGAGGCCTTCTTTGGCGGCGACGGATAAGGCGCGCTTGGCAATGGCGACGGGCATCTCGCCCATGATCGGTTCCAGGGTGCGCAGCCCGGTCTGAACGCCCAACTGCAACAGCTGTTGCTGGGCCGCCGGACGATAGACGTCGAGCGACGCCATCATCACTTTTTTATTTTCGCGTTTTTCAATGCGCACGCCCAATTTGGCGGTGGTCGTCGTTTTGCCCGACCCTTGCAGGCCGACCATCATGATCGCCACCGGCGGCACACCGGTAAAATTAATCCCGGCATGGTCGGCGCCGAGCATGCTGACCAAATGGTCATGGACGATCTTGATAACCATTTGACCGGGCGTCACGCTGGCCAGCACCTTTTCGCCGATGGCCTCAACGGTGACCTCGGCAATGAAGTCCTTGACCACGGGGAGCGCCACATCGGCTTCCAGAAGCGCGACGCGGACTTCACGCATGGCGGCTTCGACGTCGGCGGCTTTCAACGCGCCACGCCGCGTCAGCTTGTCGAAAATTCCACCAAGCCGTCCGGTCAGGTCGTCAAACATGCTCAATCCTAAAAAACTCAATCCTAAAAAATCGTCTTACCGCGCCACCGGGGCCCGGAAAAACCAAACAGCGAAGGCGCCAGTGCGCGAAACTCGCGGATTGGCGGCGCCCCTCGAGGCGGTGGTTTTCTCAAAACCCGGTGGATTGGCGGGCACTCTATGGATGGCCTCGGCCCAAGTCAAGCGCCGGATTGGGACCTTTTGGCACCTATTTGGATGCACCAAAGAACGCCTCCTATGCCTAAATGAATGCCTATCTTGGCAGGGGGAATGCGATGTGATACACCTTAGGTAGTGTAGAATATGAAATACTCCTATAAAGAGTGTTATGATGCGGCCAATGATTAAGCGTGCTTTTGATCAATGATATCTAAAAACAATACATTGCAGGCGCAAGCGTCGGCCGCTTTCGACCGCCACCTGGGCCGGCGTCTGGCCCGCCGCCGCCGGGAGCTGGAAAAATCCGCCGCTGATCTGGACATGGAGATTTCGGCGTCGGCCGGCAGCGTCGCCCGGTTTGAAAGTGGCCGCCAAAGTATCACCGCGGCCCAGTTGTTCGCCCTGAGCCGCGCCCTGGACGTGCCGCCCCCGTATTTTTTCGAAGGTCTGTCGGCGTCGTCGAAAAACCCGTTTCGGGATCTGCCGTCGGCGGAAAGCATCGCCGCCGCCGAACGGTTTCTGGATTACTATTTTAATATCCCCGATGCCAGGGTGCGGCGCGATATCCTGGGGCTGCTGAAGGCGGCGGCGAACACCGATGGCGAAGCCGCCTGATATTCTGCTTGGTCAATTCCCCCGTGTAATTTTCTGGGCGCCGGTTTGCAAGGCGTCCGGTGCCGGTCCTAAAATCGCCCATGGACTTTAAAGACATCGAAGGCGCGCTGGCCGGCACCGGCCTGATCGTCCGCGGCGGGTTTCATCCCGATGCCGGGGCTGAAAAACTCGGCAAGGCGGCAACGGTGGTGTTGATCGGCAACGCCGGTGCGGACATGTGGACGGCCTTCACCGCCGCGACAACGCCGGCGGCGCGGGCAACCGACGCCAACCCCCTGGATGATTGGATTCGCCAGGTATTGGACAAGGCGGCAGGGGCGCTTGGTTGCCGGGTGCTGTATCCGTTCACCGGCCCGCCCTATTTTCCGTTCCAGCAATGGGCCTGTAAGGCCGGCGGGGTGTTCGTGTCGCCGACCGGCCCCCTGGTCCATCCCGAATTCGGCCTTTGGCATGCCTATCGCGGCGCCTTGGTTTTCGAAGACCGCCTGGCGCTTGCCGCCCCGTCCGGCCACGCGAGCCCCTGCGAGGGGTGCGCGGACAAGCCCTGTCTCCGCGCCTGTCCGGCGGACGCTTTTGTGACAGGGGAATATGACGTGCCGGCCTGTGTCGGCCATGTCGCCTCCTCCAGCGGTAATGATTGCCGGACCACGGGTTGCCTGGCGCGCCGCGCCTGTCCGGTCGGCGCAGGCTATGTCTACGGCCCCGATCAGGCGGGTTTCCACATGGAGAAGTTTCTCAAGGCGCAAGGGTAAGGCGCAAAACCTGTTTACACGTCGGTGTTTCACGACATATTACAGCCATTATGAATGAACTGAGCTTTACCAAGATGCATGGGCTGGGCAACGATTTCGTTGTGTTGGACGCTCGCCGTCAGCCGGTCGAACTGGACCAGGCAAGCGCGCGCGCCATTTCCGACCGCCGTTCAGGCATCGGCTGCGACCAGATTCTGGTCATCGAAGCCGCCGCCGACAGCGATGCCGACATTTTTATGCGGATTCTCAACGCCGATGGCAGCGAGTCGGCGGCCTGCGGCAACGGGGCGCGCTGCGTCGCCGCCCTGATGATGGCGGAAACCGGCAACGACAAGGTTAGAATCGAAACCAAGGCCGGGCTGCTCAGCGCCAATGCCGCCGAGGACGGCTATATCGCCGTCGATATGGGCGAGGTCCATCTGGATTGGCGGGCGATCCCGCTGTCCAAAAAGGCCGACACGCTGCACCTGGATGTCACCGCCGGGATGCTGTCTGATGCGGTCGGCGTCAACGTCGGCAACCCGCACGCGGTGTTCTTTGTCGATGATGCCGCCGCCGTTCCCTTGCAGGAACTCGGCCCCCAAATCGAAAACCATGCGCTGTTCCCGCAACGCGTCAATGTCGAGGTGGCGCAAATCCTGCGTGGCGGCAGTATCCGGATGCGGGTTTGGGAACGCGGCGTCGGCATCACGCGGGCGTGCGGGTCCGGCGCCTGCGCCACCGTCGTCGCCGCCAGCCGCCGCGAACTGTCAGGGCGCAGTTCCATCGTCATCCTCGACGGCGGCGCGCTCGGCATCGAATGGCAGGAAGACAACCACATCATCATGATCGGCCCGGTGGCGACCAGCTACGCCGGCGTCATCGACCCGTCGTTATTGGCCTAGGGGCGGGGAGATGGGCCAGCCGAGAGTCATCACCCTGGGCTGCCGCCTCAATACGTTCGAGTCCGAAGTCATGCGTGAGATCGGCGCTGATGCCGGGCTTGAGGACACCATCATCATCAACACCTGCGCGGTAACCGCCGAAGCCGAACGCCAGGCCCGTCAGACCATTCGCCGCACCAGGCGCGACAACCCGGACGCCCGCATCATCGTCACCGGTTGCGCGGCGCAACTGAACGCCGCCGCCTTTGCGTCCATGAAAGAAGTCGATCGCGTGCTCGGCAACGAGGAAAAGCTCAACCCCGCCATCCTCGGCGGCGCCGGGGCGGCGGTGCAGGTCGCCGACATCATGACCGCCGGCGCCGCCGCACCGCATCTGATCAGCGGCTTTGAGGGCCGCACCCGGGCTTTTGTGCAAATTCAACAAGGCTGCGATCACCGCTGCACCTACTGCATCATCCCCTTCGCCCGCGGCCCCAACCGCGCCATCGCCGCCGACGCCATGATCGCCCAGGTTCGGGGATTGGTGGACGCCGGCTATCTGGAGGTGGTGCTGACCGGCGTCGATATCTGTTCCTACGGCGCCGATGTTCCCGGCGGCCCCAATTTGTCGGGCTTGATTTCGCAGGTGCTGACGGCGGTGCCGGACTTGGCGCGCTTGCGCCTAAGCACGCTCGACCCGGCGGTGGTCGATGACGATTTGATCCGGTTGTTCGCCGACGAAGCGCGCCTGATGCCGCACCTGCATCTCAGCCTGCAAGCCATGGATGATGTCGTCCTCAAACGGATGAAGCGCCGCCACAGCAGGCAGGACGCCTTCGATGTCGTCGCCCGCATCCGCACCCTGCGCCCCGATACCGTCTTCGGCGCCGACCTGATCGCCGGTTTTCCGACCGAAACCGAACCGATGTTTGATAACACGCTGGCCGCCGTCGGCGATCTGGATTTGGCCTATCTGCATGTATTTCCCTATTCGCCGCGACCGGGAACCCCCGCCGCCCGCATGCCGGAGGTCGCCGCCAAAATCCGCAAGGCCCGCGCCGGAAGGCTGCGCACGGCCGGTGCCGCGGGTCTGAAACGGTTCCTGGAAAGCCGCACCGGCACCACCGCCCAGGTTCTCGTCGAAAATAAAGCCGACGGACAGAGCCGGGGCCTGAGCCAGCACTATGCACCCGTCCGGCTTGATTTTGCCGCCCCCATCGGCGCCATTGTCGATGCCCGCATCACCGCCGCCGGTGACGATTACCTGCTGGCCAGCAAAGCCGCATGAACAAGGCCGAAAAGCCCGACCAAAAAGCCGGCTTGCTGCGCGCCCTCACCCGCACGTCGGCGAAATTGGCGAGCGGGATTACCGGCCTGTTCACCAAGCGCAAGCTCGACAGGGACGCCTTGGACGGGCTCGAAGAATTGCTGATTAGCAGCGATCTGGGCGTTGCCACCGCCAGCAAAATTATCGAAGCCCTGGCGGTTCAGCGCCTGGATAAAGAAGCCAGCGCCGACGAGATCAAGGGGTTTCTGGCCGACGAAATCGCCGCGGTTCTCGCCCCGGTGGCCCGGCCCCTGGTGATTGATCCGACGATCAGGCCCTATGTGGCGCTGGTCTGCGGCGTCAACGGCAGCGGCAAGACGACAACCATCGCCAAGCTCGCCAATCAATGGCGGGCGCGGGGTAAATCGGTGATGTTGGCCGCCGGCGACACCTTTCGCGCCGCCGCCATCGAACAGCTTCAGATTTGGGGGGCGCGGGCGGGCTGCACGGTGATCGCCGGAAAAACCGGCGATGATGCCGCCGGGCTTATCTTCGATGCCATGACACGGGCCACCGTTGAAGGCGTCGATATCCTGTTGGTGGACACCGCCGGGCGGCTTCAGAACAAACAGGAACTGATGGCCGAGCTGGAAAAAATCGTCCGGGTGATGCGCAAGGTCGATGCGGCCGCACCCCATGCATCGCTGTTGGTGATGGATGCCACCGTCGGCCAGAATGCCCATTCCCAGGTAGAAATATTCAAGGACGCCGTCGGTGTTACGGGCCTGATCGTGACCAAGCTGGACGGCTCGGCGCGGGGCGGGGTCGTCGTCGCGCTGGCCGAAAAATTCGGGCTTCCCGTACACGCCATCGGCGTCGGCGAGGGCATGAATGATCTGCAGCCCTTCGACGCCCGCACCTTCGCCCGCGCGTTGGTCGGGTTGAAGAACTAGCGCATTTCCGGTTCACTCGCGTTCGCCTAAAATGCTCTACGCCTTTGTTTTAGACGCAAATTCGTCGTCGCGGATGTAACCATCCGCTCGGGATTTGCTCTAGCAGGTTGCTGAAAAAGTGGATTTGCGG
>JAQBYB010000098.1 GCA_027624235.1 Pseudomonadota bacterium
ACCCGAGCCCGAGCCCGAGCCCGAGCCCGAGCCCGAGCCCGAGCCCGAGCCCGAGCCCGAGCCCGAGCCGGAACCGGAACCGGAACTGAAAGCAATGCCGGAACCCGAGCCGGAACCAATGTTCGAGCCGGAGCCCGTGCCTGAACCGCCGCCGCCGCCCCCGCCGCCGCCGCCGCCCCCGGTGGCCATGCCGGCGCCGCTGGCGGACGTCTTGCAGTTAACGCCGGAAATGGTCACCTCGGAAATCATGTCGGCGCCGACGGCGCGTGCCTCCACCGATGTCCTGGCCGACCTTGCCAAGGCGATCCTCAACCGGCGCGATGTTTCCGTTGATGCCGCCGGCCAGAATATGACTCTGGAGGGCATGGTGCGTGAGATGCTCAAGCCCCTGCTTAGGGAATGGCTGGACCGCAACCTGCCTTATCTGATTGAACGTCTGGTCAAGAAAGAAATCGATACCATGATCAATCGGGCCGAAGGTCTGTAGGATTAGACTCTAGAACACTACCCCATTCCCGGTTACATTGCGCCCGGACGGGAAGGGCGCGGGATATCCCCCCCGACACATTAACGATTAAAAGAAGGCCCCAGCCATGCTGGACAAGACCTATCGACCGACCGAGGTCGAGGCAAAACAGTATGCGGACTGGGAAACCTCGGGCGCCTTCGGCTGTGGGCAGAACCCCGATGCCGACCCCTATACCATTGTCATCCCGCCGCCTAATGTCACCGGCTCCCTCCACATGGGCCACGCCCTCAATAACACCTTGCAGGACATTCTTATCCGGTATCATCGGATGCGGGGGCGGGATGCTCTTTGGCAGCCGGGCACCGACCATGCCGGCATCGCCACCCAGATGGTCGTCGAACGCCAATTGGCCGAGGACGGCAAAACCCGCCACGACCTAGGCCGCGATAAATTCATCGAACGGGTGTGGGATTGGAAAGCCGAATCCGGCGGCGCTATCACCGGCCAGCTTCGCCGCCTCGGCGCATCGTGCGACTGGGGCCGGGAACGCTTCACCATGGACGAAGGCCTCAGCCGCGCCGTACGTAAGGTTTTCGTACAACTGCACAAGCAGAACCTGATCTACCGGGATAAAAGACTGGTCAACTGGGACCCCAAGCTGCACACCGCCATTTCCGATCTTGAGGTGGAGCAACGCGAAGTCACCGGCAAGATGTGGTATTTCAAGTATCCCCTCGAAGATCAGAAGGACGCCTTCGTTACCATCGCCACGACCCGGCCGGAAACCATGCTCGGCGACGTCGCCATCGCCGTCCATCCGGAAGACGGTCGCTATCGGGACCTGGTCGGCAAAAATTGTGTGCTTCCCATTGTCGGGCGTAAGCTGATCATCGTCGCCGACGAATACGCCGACCCGGAAAAGGGCACCGGCGCCGTCAAGATGACGCCGGCCCACGACTTCAACGATTTTGAGGTCGGCAAGCGCCACAATTTGAAAATGGTCAACGTGCTGGACGGTAACGCCCAGCTTAATGACAACGTCCCGGAAGCCTACCGTGGCCTGGACCGTTTCGACGCCCGCGACAAAATTATCGCCGAGATGGAGTCCCTGGGGCTGTTGGAAAAGGTCGAAGAAAACCTGATGACCATCCCCTATGGCGACCGTTCCGGCGTCATTATCGAACCTTGGTTGATGGACCAGTGGTTCGTCGATGCCGAACGTCTGGCCGGGCCGGCGATCACTGCCGTGGAACAGGGCCGGACCAAGTTCGTGCCGAAGCAATGGGAAAACACCTATTACGAATGGATGCGCAACATCCAGCCGTGGTGTATCTCGCGCCAGATCTGGTGGGGCCATCAGATTCCGGCCTGGTTCGGCCCCGACGGCGATATTTTCGTCGCCGAAACAGAAGAAGAAGCGCAGGCCGAGGCCGATGAGTCCTATGGCGAGCCGGTCGAGCTGACTCGCGATCCGGATGTTCTCGACACATGGTTTTCGTCGGCGCTGTGGCCGTTCTCGACTCTCGGCTGGCCCGATGAAACGCCGGAGCTTGAGCGCTATTACCCGACCGATGTGCTGATTACCGGCTTCGACATCATCTTTTTCTGGGTCGCCCGGATGATGATGATGGGGCTGCATTTCATGGATGAGGTGCCCTTCCACACCGTTTATATCCATGCCCTGGTCCGCGACGAAGCCGGCCAGAAGATGTCGAAATCCAAGGGCAACGTCATCGACCCTATTGAATTGATTGATAAATTTGGCGCCGACGCGCTACGCTTTACGCTCACGGCGCTGGCTGCCCAGGGCCGCGACGTGCGTCTGTCTGAATCCCGGGTCGAGGGCTATCGCAATTTCACCACCAAGCTTTGGAATGCGGCGCGTTTTTGTCAGATGAACGAATGTCATCCCAGCGATGATTTTGATCCTAGCCAGGTCCAACTGACCGTCAACCGCTGGATCATCGGCAAGCTTCGCGACGCCGAGGTTGCTGCGTCCAATGCCGTTGGCGCCTATCGGTTCAACGACATGGCCGGGGCGCTCTATCAATTTACCTGGGGTACGTTCTGTGATTGGTACGTGGAATTGGTGAAGCCGGTGCTTCTCGGCGATGATGAGGCGGCCAAGGCGGAAACCCGGGCGGCGGCGGCCTGGGTACTGGACCAAATCCTGCACCTGTTGCACCCCATTATGCCGTTCGTCACCGAAGAGCTGTGGCAACAACTGGGGGATAACCGCCCCGGCCCGTTGATCACGTCGGCCTGGCCGGTGCTGGATGAAAGCCTCAGCGATGCCGGCGTTAACGCCGAAATGGACTGGGTGGTGCGGCTGATCAGCCAGATCCGCACCGTGCGCTCGGAAATGAATGTTCCTCCCAAGGCCATGATTCCTTTCATGTTGAAGGACGCCGGAAGCGAGGCTGGCGCGGCCATGCAAACCCACGGCGAATTGATTAAACGACTGGCTCGGCTGGGCTCTCTCAGCATGTTGGAGGGCGAGGTGCCGAAGGGCGCCGTCCAGGACGTCATCGACGAGGCGACCATCGTGCTGCCGATCGCTGACGTCATCGATATCGCCGCGGAACAGGCTCGGCTTGAGAAGGAAATCGTCCAGCTGGATGCCGAGGTCAACCGCTTTGAAGGCAGGCTGGCGAATAAGAAATTTACCGACAAGGCGCCTGAGGCCGTGGTCGAGACCGAACGCGAGCGGCTTGCGGATGCCATCCAGGCCCGCGACAAAATGAACGAGGCCCTTGGTCGGCTGACGGCAGCAGGCTAGGGTACGGGCCGATGGACAAGTTGATTGAAGATCAGACCCGCGAAATGATCCAGAACGTCTTCGCCATCGGCGTCGAATACGGCGTCGATATCGTCGGCGCCATCGTGCTGTTGATTTTCGGCTGGATCATCGCCGGCTGGGCGCGCCGCGGCGTGCGCCATGCGCTCGACCGCGTGCCGCGCATGGACGAAACCTTGAAGCCGTTCGTGGCCAGGGTTGTCTGGTACGTGATCATGATTTTCGTCCTGGTGGCGGTGCTTAACCAGTTCGGAGTCCAGACCACCTCTTTCATCGCCGTTCTCGGCGCTGCCGGCCTGGCCATCGGTCTGGCGCTGCAAGGCACGCTGGCCAACGTCGCCAGCGGCGTCATGCTGTTGTTTCTGCGGCCGATCAATATCGGTGAATACGTGGATGCCGGCGGCATCGCCGGCACGGTGGTGGAAGTCGGCCTGTTCAACACCGAGATCAAGACCCCGGAGGGGCTTTGCCTGCTCGTTCCCAATTCTAAAATCTGGTCGAGCTCGATCACCAATTATTCCCGCAACCCGACCCGGCGTTTCGATATCGCCGTCGGTATTGGCTATGATGAGGACATCGATGGCGCCATGGCCTTGTTGATGGGGCTCATGACCGGCGATAGCCGGGTGCTGGACGTCCCGGCGCCCTTGGCCGTGGTCGAGGAACTGGGCGACAGCGCCGTCATCATCAAAATGCGGGGCTGGACCAAGTCCGACAATTACTGGGATACTGTGTGGGGCCTCAATAAAACCATCGTCATCGACCTGCAGGCGGCGGGCTATTCGATCCCGTTCCCGCAGCGCGACGTGCATATCGTTTCCGGCAGTGAAGCTTAAGGAACAGACATGATGAAAACTCTTATCTCCCTGGCGGCTATTCTTTTCTGGCTAACACCGGCATTTGCTCAGGCTCAGGATCAGAAACGCCCGATCTTTGATACCCACATGCATTATTCCCACGACGCCTGGGACGTCTATACGCCGGCGCAAATCCTTGAAAAAATGGATAAGGCGGGGGTCACGAAGGCTTTGGTGTCATCGCGCCCCGACGATGGCACGATGAAGATGCTGGAAGCAGCCCCTGACCGCATTGTCGCCGGATTTAGGCCCTATAAAGTCTCCACCAGTCTCGCAAGCTGGCATTCAGACCCCGATCTGCTGGCCTATAGCGAGCCCCGGTTGGCCAAGCGGCAACACCGGGTGTTCGGCGAGATCCACATTAATACCCCGGAAAACCTGGAAACCCCGGAAATGAAGCGGTATCTGGAAATCGTCGCCGAACAGGGCCTCATTGTGCAGCCGCATACGGATGCGGCGATGCTGCGGGTCCTATTTGCAAAAGCACCCAACCTGAGAATTCTTTGGGCCCACGCCGGCTTTACCGAACCTGCCTCGGTGGTTGGGGCGATGCTTGACCAATATCCAAACCTGTGGACGGAAACGTCTTTTCGGGCCGGTGACATCATGGCGGGTGGTGGTTTGAGCGCCGAATGGAAGGCGCTTTTCATCCGCCACGCCGACCGTTTCATGATCGGCACCGACACCTGGGTTGTTGATCGCTGGCACGAATACGGCGGCCTGATCGGCGAACACCGGGCATGGCTTGAATTATTGCCGGCCGACGTGGCTGAAAAAATCGCCTACAAGAACGCCGAAAAGATGTTTCCCCCTACAGGCAATTGATCGAACCGCTAACGAAATAGTAAGGGCTTTCGGTGTTAATTCAGGGTGGTGCATTACACCCGGAGAGGCATACCCGTGAGCGATGATTTCGAAATCCCCGAACTGAGCGACGACCCGACGCCTGACGAGCGGGCCGAGTTCGTGATTCTGCGCCTCGAGCAGTTTATCCGCGACGGGCGCACCCTGGCCGAGGGTATGTCGTTCAAGGTTTGGCAGTCGATGGCCAGAACTGAAATCGCCATCGCCATCTCCGAGACCGAACTGGCGCAGCAAAAGGAAGAGGTAGTCACCAAACGGCTGCTGTTCACCTTTGCCGGCGCCCTGGTCACCGTTGGTTTCTGGGGCACGGCGGTTAGTGTGCACAAGGTCGGCTATCTGGTCGGCGGCATCATTTGTTTTATCGCCGGGTTGGCGCTGCTGGGGGTGGCCGGGGAATGGCGTTTCCGCAAGTGGAACAAGACCCGCCAAGCCGACAAACGCCGCAAGACCCTGGCCCGGGTCGAAAGTCTTAACCGCCGCATCAAGCGCCTCGAAAACGAGCTCGAAAAAGAAGAAAAAAGGGTTCTGGATAAGCTCAAGAAGGCGGCGAAATTCGCCCAAGGGTAATACACGGGGTAATGCACGGGGCGATTTCAGGCTGAAAGTTGTAGCCCTGGTGGTGCCGGGCAACGTAGTCTCTCGCCTATGAAAATTCCATATATCCAAGATTTCAATATGGCTGCGGTATGGGCGGGTTTGACCGCTTTCGTCTGGTATGCCTTCGGGGCGTTGCCGCTGCACCTTGAGGTCGCGGGACAACTGGGGCTTTCCAGCGCCGAGTCGTCGAGCTGGATTTTCATCATCTGGTTTTCCAGCGCCATCACGTCGATCGCGCTGTCCCTTTATTACCGGCTGCCGATTCCGATCACCTGGACGATCCCGGGGCTAATTTACTTAGGGACCCTGTCAGGCCAATTCACGTTTTCCGAATTGATCGGCGCAAACCTGATGGCCGGGGGCGCGATTGTCCTGTTGGGCGCCTTCGGTATCGGTGAGAAGATCATGGCCTGGCTGCCGCTGCCGATTGTCATGGGCATGTTCGGCGGCAGCATTCTGGTCTATGTCACCCGCATGATTTCCGCCAGTGTCGATGATGTCCTGGTCGCCGGGGTGACGCTGGCCAGTTACCTGATTGGCCGTTTTATCGCCAACCCCCGCATTCCGCCGATGGGGCTGGCGGTGATTGTCGGCGGTATCGCCGTCTATGTATTTGGCGAAACGTCGATGCATTTGGTTTCCTGGTCGCTTCCGGTGCTTGTCCAGCCGGGGGTTAGCTTTTCCGCTTCCGCATTCGTCGCCGTTAGCCTGCCGATGATCATCCTGGTCATGGGCTTGGGCAACGTACAGGGGCTGGGCTTCCTAATTTCGCAAGGCTACAAAGTGCCGATCACGTCGATCACCATCGTCGCAGGGCTCAATTCCATGATCAATACGGTGATGGGTGGGCACCCGGCAACCGTGGCGCGCACCGGCGCCGCCATCCTGGCCGGGCCGGATGCGGGCCCGAAGCAGGGACGGTATTGGGCTTGCGTGATCGCTGCGGCCTTGACCATTTTGATCGCCCTTGGCGCGGGAACATTGACGTCACTGTTGGCGGTTCTGCCGAGGACGTTCGTTGTTACCCTGGCCGGGCTGGCGATCCTGTCGTCCCTGCAAAGCGCTTTCGAGACGGCATTCGGCGGCAAGCTCCGGTTCGGGGCGCTGGCGGCGTTGGCCGTCGCCGCGACGCCGTTTTCCGTGTTCGGGATTACGTCGGCTTTCTGGGCCATCCTGGCCGGAATCGCCGCCTCTTTGATGGCCGAACGCCATGAGCTTTTCGACTATTGGCGCAGCGGTAAAGAGGCCTAAACCGCCTTATCCAACGCCTCGATCAAACGGCGGTCTTAGGCATAGGTGGCGATGGCCATGACCAGTTCCGCTACCTTTGTTGAATCTTCGTTGAACTTGAGGCCGATGTCCGGTTTCCGGCACCATCGGATTTCCGTGGCGAAGACACCGAAGGGGTCGATTTCAAGGGTCACCTTGGCGCCTGCCTTAATAGAGCGGGAAGCGCGAACCTGGACGCCGCCGAACGAGATATTGACGATTTCGCAGTCGATTTTTACGTCATCAACCACCAGCTTGGCGCCGAAAAGAATATCCTTGCGTTCAAATTTACGGCCATCGGCGGGGTTGCTCGGTTCGCTCATTTCTATTCTCTCCTGTGCCCCGATTGGCTAAAGGACGGCTAAATATCGCCGTAAACGTGACTTTCGCCATGGGCGCCGGGGTGGGTAACGGCGCCCCGGCGGGCTTCGCCGACGGTCTGAGCATACCGCCAAAGGGCGCCGGACTGATAGTTGTTCTTGTGCGGCTTATAGGCTTTGCGCCGCTTTTCCCATTCGTCGTCGCTGAGATCGGCGTCGATGCTGCCGTTGACGGCGTCGATGGTGATGATATCGCCATCCTTCAACAGCCCGATGGGACCGCCGGTGGCGGCTTCCGGGTTGACGTGGCCGACGCAAAATCCGCGGGTGCCGCCGGAAAATCGTCCGTCGGTGATCAAGGCGACTTTTTCACCGGCGCCCTGGCCGTACAGCGCCGCCGTCGTCGACAGCATTTCGCGCATGCCGGGGCCGCCGCGGGGGCCTTCGTTGCGGATGACCAGGACATCACCTTCGCTGTAGTCCTTTTTCTGGACGGCGGCGAAGCAGTCTTCTTCGCATTCGAAGACCCGGGCCGGGCCGCTGTGTTTGAGCCTTTTCATGCCGGCGATTTTGACGATGGCGCCGTCCGGGGCGAGATTGCCGATCAACCCGACAACGCCGCCGGTCGGTGTGATCGGCTTGGTCGCCGGATAGATGACGTCCTGATCTTCCGGGAAGACCACATCGGCCAGGTTCTCGGCGATGGTCTTGCCGGTCACGGTCAGGCAGTCGCCATGCAGATAGCCGGCGTCGAGCAGCGTTTTCATCAGCACCGGCACGCCGCCGATTTCGTGCATATCCTTGGCGACGTATTTTCCGCCCGGTTTGAGATCGGCGATATAGGGGGTCTTTTTGAAAATCTCGCAGACATCCAGCAGGTCGAATTCAATGCCGGCTTCGTTGGCGATGGCCGGCAGGTGTAGGCCCGCGTTGGTCGATCCGCCGGTGGCGGCGACGATCACGGCGGCATTTTCCAAAGCCTTGCGGGTGACGATGTCGCGGGGCCGGATGCCTTTGGCCAAACATGCCATCACCGCCTCGCCAGACGCACGGGCGTATTCATCGCGGGATTCATAGATCGCCGGCGTTCCGGCTGAACCGGGCAGCGCCAGGCCGATGGCTTCGGACACGCAGGCCATGGTGTTGGCGGTGAACTGGCCGCCGCACGAGCCGCCGGACGGACAGGCGACGCACTCCAACTCATGCAGATCCTCGTCGCTCATTTTACCGGCGGCATGTTCGCCGACGGCCTCGAAAACATCGACCACGGTAACGTCGCGGCCCTTGAAACGGCCGGGAAGGATGGAGCCCCCGTACATGAACACGCTAGGCACGTTCAGCCGCACCATCGACATCATCAACCCCGGCAGCGATTTGTCACAGCCGGCGATGCCGACCAGGGCGTCGTAACAATGCCCGCGCATGGTCAATTCCACCGAATCGGAGATCAGATCGCGGCTGACCAGCGATGATTTCATGCCCTCGTGGCCCATGGCGATGCCGTCGGTGACGGTGATGGTGGTGAATTCCCTGGGCGTGCCGCCGGCGGCATTGACGCCTTCCTTGGCGACCGCGGATTGACGCTTCAACGTGATGTTGCACGGCGCGGTTTCGTTCCAACAGGTGACAACGCCGACCAGGGGGCGGTGAATCTCTTCATCCGTCAGCCCCATGGCATACAGGAATGAGCGATGCGGGGCGCGTTCCGGCCCTTCGGTTACGTGCCGGCTGGGCAGGCGGGATTTATCGAATACCTTGGCGTCCATGAGTTTTCCTCCGTTCGGAACCATTTTACCAGGCTGTCTAGGGGCAGCCGTTTCATTATGGTTTAAGACGAAGGGAAGGGCGGTGCAAGGGCGAACGAGTCTGGCTTTTTAGGCGCTCAGGTAGGTTGAAAGGCAGGAGATAGATGACTTATGCCTCTGACCCATTAGCGCCATCATCTGTTTTCGGGCACCGTTTTTTCGGCCCAGTCCCGTCGATCTGAACGCCCTCCTGGGTCTTGCGTTGGCGAGGGCTTTTTCGGTTCACAGGGCGGCCCT
>JAQBYB010000099.1 GCA_027624235.1 Pseudomonadota bacterium
TTCATGAAGACCAGAAAACACCAAAATAGTAGCTTACGTCACTGTCCGATTTCTGGGGAGTAGCTCAAGCAACATCATCGAACAGGTGGAAGTTTCCGTCACTTTCGATAATAGCGGCGTCAAAGGCGCCTTGGCGAAATTGCTCCCGGACGAAAATATTGACGTCACTATTTACCGGGACAACGTTTTCCTGACCGGCAAGGTGAAATCCGCCACCGCCGCCGCCAATGCGGCCAATATCGCCAGACGGTTCGTCGGCGACAATATCAACGTGACCAATATGCTGACTGTCGCCGGCAGCCAGCAAGTGATCCTTAAGGTCCGGGTCTCGGAAATGGACAGAAATATTAACAAGAACCTGACGGCGAATACGACTTTTTCCAAACAATTGGGGCCCGGCAGGCTGAACCTTTTGGGGGTTAGCCCGACGACCATCAGCGCCTTTGCCACCGGCACCATTTTCACCGGCACCAACGTGTTCGGCAATCCGACAATCTCCATTCTCGAAGAACATGCCCTGGTCAAGACACTGGCCGAGCCGACGTTGACGGCAATTTCAGGTGAGACGGCGTCGTTCCTTGCCGGCGGGGAATTCCCCTTCCAGTCGGGCACTGACGACAACGGCAATGCCGTCTTCGAATACCGGGAATTCGGTATCCGCCTGGAATTTACCCCGGTGGTTCTCGACAAGGGGCGCATCAATCTTCAGCTTTCGACGGAGATCAGCGCGCTTGGCGATACGGTAACGGTCGGCTCGGCGACCGTGCAGTCGCTAACGCAGAAACGGACCAACACCACCGTGGAGCTTCCCAGCGGCGGCACCCTGATGATTTCGGGGTTGCTGCAAAACGGCGTCACAGACACCATTCGCGGGGTGCCTTTCTTGAAAGACATCCCGGTTTTGGGCGCGCTGTTCCGAAGCGCTGCCTTTGCCAGGGAAGAAACGGAGCTGGTCATTACCGTGACCGCCTATCTGGTCAAGCCGATCGACAATTCGCAAAGTATTGCCGTGCCGACAGACGGGTTTGAACCTTCCAGCGATATTGACCATTATCTCCTGGGCAAGCTGCATCGGTACTACGGGAGGGGCGAGGGCCTCGACTGGACCAACTCTCTCAAGGGGCCTTTCGGCTATATAATGAGGTGATTTGCAATGATCAAATTTAAGCCTCTGTTTTTTGGATTCCGGGCTGCGTTGCTGTTCGCGGTCTTAACGCCGTTGCTTCTTGGCGCCTGTGAAGCGCCGAGGGGGCCTAACGATTACCGGGCCACCAACCCCCTGCGGGTCAGCAAGGAAACGGTTTCCCTGTCGTTGGCTGCGCCGCTGCCCGAAAACGGGTTGGCCGGCCAGGCGGCCCTGGACCTTGATCGCTTTGTGCTCGATTACCACCGCCGTGGCCGAAAGGCGGTGGCAATCAAGGCCGGCAAGGGCTCCAGGCATTCCATGGATGCTGCCGGGCAGGTGCGCGACATGCTGGTCCGGGGTGGGGTGAGTGCCCGTGAAATTTCGATTGAGCCCGGTGGGTTCGAGGCCGATGCCGTTGTGCTGACGTTTAACGCTTTTAAGGTCAAGGTGCCGGAATGCGGCAAATGGTCCAGCGTTCCGACCCTCAACGTGAGTAACCGCAATCACAGCAATTTCGGTTGTGCGACGCAGCGCAACTTAGGCTTGATGGTGCAGGATCCGGGCGATCTTGATCGTTCTTCGCCGATGCCGGGAGCTGACGGGACGCGTTATGAAGGCGTTATCGGTAATTATCGCACGGCTCCCAGTGTCAGCGGGTCGGGCAGTGTTAAAAAATAAGGGGCCTGATCGTCATGCAATCTCCACGATGCAGGGTCTCTGGAAAATCAGCCGTTTTCATATTGTCGAAAATTAAGGTTTAGCAGGGCTCATTGTGATTTTAAGAATTCCCATCAGCGCTTACCTAATTAACGCCGATTCCATCGCCGCCGTCGAGGCGCTGAAAGAAGACCGTTATTTTTTTCGCTCGACCATCGAAATCTATGAGGGCGGGATCGATGCGGCGATCACCCAGTTGGCCGAAAAAAGAACACCGGCGCTGCTGATCGTCGAGACCACGGCCAACCAGGAACAGATGTTTCAGCAGCTTGCCGCGCTGGCCAATGTCTGTGATCCGGAAACGCGGCTGGTCCTGATCGGCAAGGAGAATGACATCGGGTTGTTCCGGACCTTGATCGCCGAAGGCATTAGCGACTATCTGATCACGCCCGTTACCGGCGAGCAGATCAAGGAAACCGCGACGAAGATTTTTCAGGGCGAGGAATCGGAGTCCGATGGCCGCATCATTGCCTTTGTCGGCATGGCCGGCGGCGCCGGGTCAAGCGTCATCTCGCACAACGTGGCCCATGCGTTAAGCGAGCATTATGACGAACAGGTGGTGTGCGTTGACATGGATATTCCCTTTGGAACGGCCATGCTCAATTATAACATGCAACCGCGCCAAACCATCGTTGATGCCTTGACGCAATCTGCGGGCCTCGACGCCTCCATGCTCAATCAGTTTTTTTCGGAGTACGGGGATACCAAGCTTTCCATTCTCGGCTCGCCGGCTTCCTTGAGCACCGGCTTGCATGTCACATCCGATCCGGTCGACAAATTGCTCCGGGTGCTTAAACCGATGGCGGGGTTCATTGTTGTTGATTTGCCCCATATCTGGGAAGGCTGGGTCAACGATGTGCTCGCCGGCGCCGACGAAGTCATCATGGTTTGCCATCCGGACCTGACAAATCTCAGAAATGCGAAAAGTGTGGTAGAATTCTTAGGCCCCAAACGCGGTTCAGACGCCCCGACCCGGGTCGTGCTGAACCAAACGGGGGCGGCGAAGAAGGCCGAATTATCGCCCGGGGACTTCAAGGATGCGCTGGCCATTGAACCGTGTGTATCCATCCCCTACGATCCAGAGGCTTTCGGATTGGCGCTCAATAATGGTGAGATGATGTCCAAGGCCAGCGCCAAGAGCAAGGCGACGGAGGCCATCGGCGAATTGACGAAAATCATCAGCGACCGCGAAGTCGCCGAAGAAGAGGAAAAGAAGGGTTTGGGGCTTTTCAAGAAAAGTAAGAAGAAAGATAAAGACGAGGATAAGGGCAAAAAAAAGAAGTAAATGTTGAGCTGAGGATTTAAGACCATGGCCTTTGGACGAAGGGGCGCCGGTCAGCCGTTACCGGCAAACGACAGCCCACCACCACCACCACCGGAAGAACCGCCAGTCTCGGTTGAGTCCCCGTCTGAGACTGGGGCTGAGACTGAACCTGCGCTCGAAGCGGCGCCGGACGAGGATGCGCCTGAAGAACAAGAAGAGCCTGTTTCCGAGCCCGAGTCCGAGCCCGAGCCCGAGCCAGAAGCCGCGGCGCCGAAGAAAAAACCTGTAGCCGCTCCTGCTCCTGCCGTCCCGGACCCCGCCCAAGCGTCTATGGACAAAGCCACCCGCGCGGCTTCGGCAGCGTCCAACGAGAAGCTTGCGGAAATCAAGGTGCTTGTCTTTAACGACCTGCTGGAAGCCGTCGATCTGGGGGAAATCAGCAAACTTCAACCGGAACAGGTGCGCGAAGAAATCACCGACATGACGGCGGAAATTATTTCCATGCGCGGCTTGGTGCTGACGGTTGCCGAGCAAAGCCAGGTCGTCAAGGATATCTGCAACGACATTCTGGGCCTGGGCCCCCTTGAGCCGTTGATCGAGCGAGACGACATCGCCGACATCATGGTCAACGGCGCCGGGCAAGTTTACATCGAAACCAACGGCAAGATTGAGTTGACCGACATCACCTTCCGCGACAATGCGCAGCTAATGAATATTTGCCAGCGCATCGTTACCCAGGTCGGTCGCCGGGTCGATGAAGCCAGCCCCATCTGCGACGCCCGTCTTATGGATGGGTCGCGCGTCAACGTCATCGCGCCGCCTCTGGCCATTGACGGCGCTGCCCTGACCATTCGTAAGTTCAAGAAGGAGAAACTTAACCTTCAAAGCCTGGTCGATTTCGGCTCCGCCAGCCCGGAGATGGCCCAGGTGCTGAAAGTCATCGGCGCGTCCCGCCTCAATATTCTTATTTCCGGCGGCACCGGTTCCGGCAAGACGACGTTGCTCAACTGCATGACCCAGTTCATCGACAAGGGCGAGCGCACGATTACCTGCGAGGACACGGCCGAACTGCAACTGCAACAGCCGCATGTGGTTCGCCTGGAAACACGACCGCCAAACCTCGAAGGTGCCGGCGAAGTAACGATGCGCGATCTGGTCAAGAACTGTTTGCGGATGCGCCCGGAACGCATCATCGTCGGCGAAGTCCGCGGCACCGAGGCCTTCGATCTGTTGCAGGCCATGAACACGGGCCACGACGGCTCGATGGGCACCATCCATGCCAACAATCCCCGCGAAGCCATCACGCGCGTAGAGAACATGATCGCCATGGGCGGCTACAACCTGCCGGCGAAAGCCGTCCGCGAACAGATTGCGGCGGCCATTCACGTCATCATCCAGGCGTCGCGCCTGCGTGACGGGTCGAGGAAAATAACCCACATCACCGAGATCATCGACATGGAAGGCGATATCATTACCTTGCAGGACCTTTTTCTTTATGAGTTTGAAGGCGAAGACGCCAACGGCAAGTTGATCGGCGCCCACCGGCCATCCGGGCTTAGGCCGAATTTCTGGGACAAGGCCAGGTATTTCGGGCTTGAATCGAAGCTGGCCCGGGCCTTGGGTATGGGTGGCTAATGATTGAACAATCAACCATTATTTTTGTCATTATCGGTTCCGTTGTCGCCATGTTGATGGTCGGTGGCGGCATTATCGGGGTCACCTATATCGTGCGGCCCAAAATGCTGTTGCGCAAGCGCATGAACCAGATCGGCATCATCGGCGATGGCGGGGTGTCTGATAAAGCGGAAAACCGTCGCCAACGGCGTATCCAGGAAAAGGTAAAACAACTGGAATCGCAAGGCGATAAAAAAGGATTTATCGACGGTATTCGGGCTTCCCTGCTACAGGCTGATCTCGATATTGGGCCGGGCACCTATCTTGTTATCAGCCTGGCCATTGGGGTGGTTGCGGTCCTGGGGGCCCTGGTATCGGCGGCGCCCTTATGGGCGACAATCCCGGCATTTATTTTCGGCGGCTTCCTGCTTCCGAAATTCGTTATCGGCTCCATGGCCAAAAGCCGAAAGAAGAAATTCACCAAGCATTTTGCCGATGCCCTTGATTTGATCGTTCGCGGCATTCGTTCGGGCCTGCCCATCAACGAATGTTTTTCTGTCGTTGCCCGTGAATTTGATGCGCCCCTGGGCGAGGAATTCCGGCTTCTCGTTGAAGGGCAAAATCTTGGTCTGACCCTTGATGATTTGATGAAAAAGGGGATCGAGCGCCTGCCGACGGCGGAATACAAGTTCTTTGCCATTGTCACCCAGATCCAGCGCCAGACCGGCGGCAACCTGGCTGCAACACTATCCAACCTTTCGGAAGTCCTGCGCCAACGCAAGAGAATGCGGGAGAAGGCCCAGGCCATGGCCGCTGAAGCCAAGGCATCGTCCGGGATCATCGGCTCGTTGCCGTTCGGCGTCAGCGCACTGTTGTCGGTCGTCAACCCCGATTACCTGTTGTTGCTGTTTACGACAGATACCGGCAACTACATGGTCATGGGCGGGTTGTTCTGGATGTTCTTGGGAACGATGGTGATGAAAAACATGATCGATTTCGAAATGTAGCCCTTAAGGGCATTGAGTTGGACGGAAATAACAACATGGTACTCGGTATTCTCGGCGGCAAACGATCAAAGCGGATCAAGAACGTGATCAGCCAGCATCGTGGCGAACTCAGTCGTAAACAGATGGATGGTCTGTCCCGCCCGTCGGCGATCCGCCAGACAAAACAGAAAATCCACGTCGAAATCGTTAACAAGCTGCTTGGCGTCGTCAACATGCAGCATATGCTGTTTTCCGACAACCTGCGTAACCAATTGGCCCAGGCGGGGCTGCGGGGGCGTGGCGTGGTCCCGGCTTATATCTCGACTCAAATTTTAATGGCCATAGCAGGCGGCATCGGCACCATCATCATGCTGGGCCTGATGAAAAACTTCCCCTATCCGGGGTTTATGAAGTTTGTCTTTGCCGCCGGCGGCGCGGTCGTCGGGTTTTATCTGCCAAAACTTCTTTTGGCCAATACGGTCCAGAAGCGCCAAACTGAAATGACCAAGGTTTTCCCCGACTGCCTCGATCTGCTGGTGATCTGTGTTGAATCGGGTCTCGGCGTGGAAGCCGCCTTTTCCAGGGTGACGGGGGAAATCATCGAGCAGTCGCCGACGCTGGCGACCGAATTGGGGCTGTTGTCGGCAGAACTGGCCTATCTCGGCGACCGCCGCCAGGCGTATCAGAATTTCACCGCGCGAACGGGTATGCCGTCTGCCAAAGCGTTATCGACGGCCCTGATCCAGTCGGAACAATACGGCACCCCCGTCGGCGTGGCGCTCAAGGTTCTGGCCCAGGAAAAACGCGATGAACGCATGTCCGCAGCGGAAAAGAAGGCCGCCTCCCTGCCGGCCAAATTGACGGTGCCGATGATTATCTTTTTCCTGCCGGTGTTGTTCGTTGTTGTCATCGGCCCTGCGTATTTGCAGATCGCCGGCAGGGAATAACAACCCAGGCCCTGACAGTTTTTTCTCAATGAGCGATTTTACAGAGCAGTTCCTGGCAGAGACGGCGGAGATCATCGCCGCCCTTGACCGCGCCAAGATCGAGGAATTGGTCGTGCGCCTGGCCGGGGTGCGCGACGCAGGCGGGCGGTTGTTTATTCTCGGCGTCGGCGGATCGGCAGGCCATGCCGGGCACGCGGTCAATGATTTCCGGAAAATCTGTGGCTTCGAGGCCTATGCGCCGACGGACAACGTTTCGGAATTGACGGCGCGGGTCAACGACGAGGGCTGGGAGACCGTGTTCGAAGAATGGCTGAAAGGCTCGAAGATCGGCAAAAACGACGGGGTATTGGTGTTTTCCGTCGGCGGCGGCAACAAAGAAAAAAACATCTCCGTTAATATTATCAAGGCGCTGGAACTGGCAAAATCCGAAGGCTGCGTGACCTTGGGCATCGTCGGATCGCACGACGGGTTCACGGCGAACAACGCCGACACCTGTGTCGTCATCCCGCCGCTGCATCCGGATCGCCGCACCCCCCATACTGAGGGATTGGCGGCCGTGATTTGGCATTTGGTTGTCTCTCATCCGTTGTTGAAAATCGCTGAAACGAAGTGGGAATCCGTCCGTTGACGGAACCGGCCCCGGGTCCTCAACAGGGCCGCTTTATCATCGTCGGCGGCGCCGGGTTTATCGGCAGCCATTTTACCGACCGCCTGCTGGCCGACCGTCAGACCGAGGCGGTGACCTTGTACGACAATTTTTCTTCCGGTCGCGATTGGCATTTCGAACATCACCTGAATGATCGACGCTTAACGGTGATTAGGGCGGACGCCGGCGATGTGGAAAAACTCAGCGCCGCCATGGATGGCCTTGATGTAGTCATTCACCTTGCCGCCAATCCGGATATCGCCCGCGCGGTCACGGAGCCGGCCATTGATTTCGACGAAGGGACGGTGTTGTCGCATACGGTGTTGGAAGCCATGCGCCGTTCCGGGTGTGGGCGTATCCTTTATGCGTCCGGCAGCGGTATTTACGGTGACCTGGGCGACACCGATGTGTGCGAAGACCACGGGCCGCTGCGGCCGATTTCCACGTACGGGGCCTCAAAGCTGGCATCCGAAGCGTTAATTTCCGCCTATTGTCATATGTTCGGGCTTGACGGTTGCATCTTCCGCTTTGGTAACGTCATCGGCCCGCGCCAGACGCACGGCGTTGGCTATGACTTTATCCGCAAGCTTCGGCGCGACCCGTCGAGGCTCGAAATTCTCGGCGACGGCAACCAGAGCAAACCCTACATTCACGTCGATGATGTCGTCAGCGCCGTTCTGTTCGCCAACGCCAACAGCAAGGATGCGTTGGGCATTTATAATGTCGCCCCCAATGACGCCATTTCGGTCCGCGACATTGCCGATCTGGTGGTCGAGCAACTCGGCCTTGGAAAAGACAGCGTCGACTATGTTTTTAGCGGCGGCGAACGGGGTTGGTCCGGGGATGTGCCGGTTGTGCGTCTGAATTGTGATCGTATCAACAAGCTTGGCTGGACCTGCCAAGATCAGTCTTTGACAGCCATGCGCCGGGCGTTGGCGGCGTTAGTAGACGAATGATCATTACCCGCACCCCGTTGCGCATTTCCATCGGCGGTGGCGGCACCGATTTGCCGTCTTATTATGAGTCTTACGGCGGCTTCGTTATTTCGGCGGCCATCGACAAGCACATCTTTATTACCGTCAACCGCACGTTCAAGCCGGGTTATCTGCTGAAATACGCCAAGACCGAACACACTCAGTCCGTGGACGACATTGAGCACGATATCCTGCGCGAGACGCTGCGCCTGATGGACATTGAGCCGAAGGTGGAAGCCGTCTCCATCGCCGATGTCCCCGCCGGCACCGGCATGGGCTCGTCGGGCAGCTTTACCGTCGGGCTTCTGCATGCGCTGCACGCCCACAAGCAATTATTGGTTTCCACACAACAACTGGCCGAGATGGCAAACGACATTGAGATGAATATTTTAGGGCAGCCCTGCGGCAAGCAGGACCACTACATCGCCGCTTATGGCGGGATTACGTGTCAGGAATATCATGAGGACGGCTCGGTGACGATTTCGCCGTTGCAAATTCCTGATGCGGCGCTCAAAGATCTCGGCGAAAACCTGATGCTGTTTTTTACCGGCTACAGCCGGGCGGCGTCTGAAATTCTCGGCGACCAGAAAAAGAAATCGCAAACCGGCGATAAGGGCATGCTGGACAACCTGCATTTCATCAAGGATTTGGGGTTGAGGATCAAGGCGCGGCTGGAAGATGGCGACGTCGCCGGTTTTGCCGAGCTGATGAACGAACACTGGGAACATAAA